>NZ_CALIIB010000134.1 GCF_938020365.1 uncultured Streptococcus sp.
AACTCCGGACTCTCAATGAAACAGGAGAACTCTTTGAGCCGTCTATGAATGAATCCCGTAAGGAACAACTCTACAAAGGATGGAAAAAAGCCGTTAAGGCAACCCAAGTCTTTGCAGAAATCGACGACTAATACTGATTCTTATTTTGATGATAAAGTCAGCAGAAGCAGGAAATGACTAAGTTAGAAAGTGTGTAATTATGGAATTTTCAAAGAAAACACGTGAATTATCTATTAAAAAGATGCAGGAACGCACCTTGGACCTCCTGATCATCGGTGGTGGGATTACCGGTGCTGGTGTAGCCTTGCAAGCAGCAGCTAGTGGCCTGGAGACCGGTTTGATTGAAATGCAGGACTTTGCAGAAGGGACTTCTAGCCGCTCTACCAAATTGGTCCATGGTGGCCTTCGTTACCTTAAGCAATTCGACGTAGAGGTGGTCTCAGATACAGTTTCAGAGCGTGCTGTGGTTCAGCAAATTGCCCCTCACATTCCAAAACCAGATCCAATGCTCTTGCCAGTTTACGATGAGGATGGAGCGACATTTAGCCTCTTCCGTCTCAAAGTGGCTATGGACTTGTACGACCTTCTGGCTGGTGTCAACAACACTCCTGCTGCCAACAAGGTCTTGAGTAAGGAAGAAGTGCTAGAACGGGAACCCGAACTCAAGAAGGAAGGCTTAGTCGGAGGTGGTGTCTATCTTGACTTCCGCAACAACGACGCTCGCCTCGTGATTGAAAATATTAAACGCGCCAACCAAGACGGTGCTCTCATTGCCAACCACGTTAAGGCAGAAGGCTTCCTCTTTGATGAATCTGGAAAGATTACAGGCGTTGTTGCGCGTGACCTCTTGACGGATGAAGTCTTTGAAATCAAGGCTCGCTTGGTCATCAACACAACTGGACCTTGGAGCGACAAGGTACGCAATCTATCAAATGACGGTGAGCAATACTCACAAATGCGTCCAACTAAGGGTGTTCACTTAGTGGTTGACTCTAGCAAGATCAAGGTTTCTCAGCCAGTCTACTTTGACACAGGTTTGGGAGACGGCCGGATGGTATTTGTTCTTCCACGTGAAAATAAAACCTACTTTGGTACGACAGACACCGACTACACTGGCGACCTAGAGCATCCAAAAGTAACACAAGAAGATGTGGATTACCTCCTGGGCATTGTCAATAATCGCTTCCCAGAAGCAAAGATCACAATTGACGACATCGAAAGCAGTTGGGCAGGTCTGCGTCCTCTGATTGCAGGCAATAGCGCTTCTGACTACAATGGCGGAAACAACGGTACCATTAGCGACGAAAGCTTCAATGCCCTGATTGCAACTGTTGAGAGCTATCTAGCTAAAGAAAAATCACGTGAGGATGTTGAAGCGGCTGTTACTAAGCTCGAAAGTAGCACATCTGAGAAACATTTGGATCCATCTGCTGTGTCCCGCGGTTCCAGCTTGGATCGTGATGACAATGGCCTTTTGACCCTTGCTGGTGGTAAGATTACAGATTACCGTAAGATGGCTGAAGGCGCTATGGAGCGTGTCGTTGAAATCCTCAAAGCAGAATTTGACCGCAGCTTTAAGCTCATCAACTCTAAGACCTATCCTGTTTCAGGTGGAGAGCTCAATCCAGCAAATGTAGATTCCGAAATCGAAGCTTTTGCTCAACTTGGTGTATCACGTGGCTTAGACAGCAAAGAAGCCTTCTATCTTGCAAACCTCTACGGATCAAATGCTCCTAAAGTCTTTGCCCTCGCACACAGTATCGAACAAGCACCAGGTCTTAGCCTAGCGGATACTTTGTCGCTGCATTATGCTATGCGTAATGAGTTGGCACTCAGCCCAGTAGACTTCCTCCTTCGTCGGACAAATCACATGCTCTTTATGCGGGATAGCCTAGATGCGATTATAGAGCCAGTTCTGGATGAAATGGGACGATTCTACGACTGGACAGAAGAAGAAAAAGCAGCTTATCGAAATGACCTAGAAGCTGCCCTTGCAAACAACGATTTAGCAGAATTGAAAAAATAGAAAATAGAAGAAGAGGTGGCGGACCAGTTCTCCTGTCTAGCCTCCCCTTCTTTTAAATGGAGTAATATAGATGATGAAAGAAATATTTGGTGAATTTTTAGGGACCCTGCTCTTGCTCCTTTTGGGAAACGGCGTCGTTGCAGGCGTGGTTCTTCCCAAAACTAAGAGCCACAATTCTGGTTGGATTGTGATTACCATGGGGTGGGGGATTGCCGTTGCCATCGCTGCGTTTGTATCTGGCAACCTTGGCCCAGCCCATCTGAATCCTGCCCTAACCATCGGAGTAGCTCTCAAAGGTGATTTACCTTGGGCATCTGTTCTTCCGTATATCCTTGCGCAGTTTGCAGGAGCTATGGTCGGACAGTTCCTCGTCTTCCTGCAGTTCAAGCCTCATTATCTTGCTGAAGAAGATCCAGCTAACATCCTTGGGACATTCAGCACAGGCCCAGCTATTAAAGATACCTTCTCGAACCTGATTAGCGAAATCCTTGGAACCTTTGTTCTAGTGCTGACTATCTTCGCTCTAGGACTTTATAAGCTGCAAGCAGGACTTGGTACTTTCGCAGTTGGAACCTTGATTGTTGGGATTGGTCTTTCACTTGGTGGAACGACTGGTTATGCCCTCAATCCTGCGCGTGACTTAGGACCTCGGATCATGCACAGTCTCCTTCCGATTCCAAAAAAAGGAAATGGTGATTGGAGCTATGCTTGGATTCCAGTTATCGGACCAATTATTGGTGCAGTCCTTGCAGTAGCAGTCTTCTCCCTATTTTAGACTAAAATAAAGCAATCCTCTTCTCTGAGATTGATACATGCTTGGAGAAGAGGATTTTTGTAAGATTTTCCAATTTCATCGAAGATTTTGCTAAACCAATCTAAAATCAGGAGAAAAGAGCCAGTCAGGACGATATTTGACAGAGGATTTATGCTATAATTGACAGTATAAATGATCTAAAGGAGTTATGATGAATCAAACTGTTCAATATTTACAAGAATTAACGGCTATCCCTTCTCCAACGGGCTTTACAGCTGAGGTGGCGGACTATTTGGTACAAACGCTGGAAGGCTTGGGCTATGAGCCTGTTCGGACCAATAAAGGTGGCGTCCATGTCGTGGTTAAGGGAGCAAATGATGCCCAGCATCGGGTCGTGACGGCTCATGTGGATACTCTGGGAGCTATTGTACGTGCGGTCAAGCCAGACGGTCGCCTCAAGCTGGATCGGATTGGCGGTTTTCCTTGGAACATGATTGAAGGAGAAAACTGTCTAGTCCATGTGGCCAGCAGTGGCAAGACTATCAGCGGGACTATCTTGGTTCACCAGACATCCTGCCATGTCTATAAGGATGCTGGGACGGTTGAGCGAACTCAGGACAATATGGAAGTGCGTTTAGATGAAAAGGTGACGAGTGAGAAAGAAACGCGGGATTTAGGAATCGAAGTCGGTGATTTTATTTCCTTTGATCCGCGTACTACAGTTACCGAGTCAGGCTTTATCAAGTCCCGCTTTCTGGATGACAAGGTCAGCGCAGCTATTTTGCTCAATCTTTTGCGCGTCTACAAAGAGGAAAAGATTCAGCTGCCAGTGACGACTCACTTTGCCTTCAGTGTCTTTGAAGAGGTTGGTCATGGGGCTAATTCCAGCCTGCCGGCGCAAGCGGTAGAGTATTTGGCGGTTGATATGGGGGCTATGGGTGACGACCAGCAGACAGATGAGTATACGGTTTCCATCTGTGTCAAGGATGCTTCAGGACCTTATCACTATGCATTCCGCCAGCATTTGGTAAACTTGGCTAAGAAGCAGGATATTCCTTACAAACTGGATATCTATCCATTTTACGGTTCAGACGCCTCTGCAGCTATGAGCGCAGGAGCAGAAGTCAAGCATGCTCTGCTAGGTGCCGGTATTGAATCCAGCCACTCTTACGAGCGCACGCATATTGATTCAGTTGTCGCGACAGAGCGTATGGTGGATGCTTATCTGAGAAATGGCTTGGTGGAGTAAGAGTAGGACATTTAGCTTTGAATAAAAGGCAGAAATTTGAGTATCCTGTGAGAAGCAGAATGGCTGTTCTTGTTCAATTGGTTAAATTTTCGTAGATGCTTAAAGATATTTGGAAAGTTATGATGTTCAGGTATTTGAAGAAATTCTTTCTGTGTTTGCTTTTTACAATCATCAGTGCTCTGGTCTTAATCTTTACTTATCATCAAATCTGCCTGACTAGAGAGCAAAAATTGCTTGATAATCCCTCAGGTCGGCTGGTTCAAGTAGATGGCAAAAAAATGAATGTCTATGTAACTGGTCAGGGAGAGCAGACGCTGGTCTTTTTGGCAGGTGGTGGCACAGCGTCCCCTATTCTTGACTTTAAGACCCTCTATTCAAGATTGGAACAAGAGTATCGCATAGTTGTGGTGGAGCGCTTAGGCTATGGCTTCAGCGATGACATTCAAGGGGATAGTAGAGACATTAACACGGTACTTGCCCAGACGAGGCAGGCTTTAAAAAAGGCTGAAATCACTGGCCCATATACTTTGGTAGCTCACTCTATGGCTGGGCTAGAAGCGCTTCATTGGGCTGCAAAATATCCTGAAGAAGTCCAAGGCATTATCGGACTGGATATGGCTTTGCCGAGTTCTTACACTGATTTGAGGCTCTATCCTTTAGCTTATAAAGGCTTACAAAAGGCTGCTAATTTAGGCTTAAGTCGGGTATTTTATGATGCTGACAAGCAGGTTCCCGCTCTTGCGTCTGGTGATTTGACAGCAGAAGAAAAGCAGGTATACAAGGCTCTTTTCTATCGTCGTTCACTGTCAAATGCTGTTTATGAAGAGGTCACCCAGGTCAAACAAAATGCTGAGCTAGTTTCGAAGGAAAAGCTTCCTGAACTACCGATCTTGCTCTTTTCTTCAAATGGCCAAGGGACTGGCTATAGTCAGGGAGAATGGCAGAGCTTCCAGAAGGATTTTGCAACGGAGCATCCACAGACAGAGCTGATTCTACTGGACTACCCTCACTATGTGCATGATTATGCTAGTGATGAGTTGGCAGAAAAAATAAAGCAGTTTCTAAAATAGCAAGTTTTATAGGAGCTTGAAATGCTACAAAAACGAGAAGGAAATTTTTCCTTCTCGTTTTTGAATATACAGATTATTTGACAGACCAGACACTGACTGACTTTTCCTCCACTGGAAATTCTCCCCAGCCTTCTTCGTCAATGGTCACGATTTGAGAGCTCTTGCCCAAATAATCGCTGAATTCTCTACCAGCCCATTCTGGGCCGACCAGCATACGTTTGTTGCTGGCTTGGTCATTGCTGACAACAACAGCGATTGGCTGACCACCGTCCTTGCCTTGGAGAGTCCAGCCGATACAGTTGGCATCGTCAAAGTAGTCAGTCTGCTCACCGTAAGCTAAGTTGAGGCGAATATCCAAAAGCTTATCCAGTACGTCTTGGAAGCTCTCTTGGGCAAACTCCCCACTAATACCATAGTAGTCGCCATAAAAGACGCAAGGCAGTCCCTCCTCTCGAAGTAGGATAAGAGCATAGGCAGCTGGCTTGAACCATTCTTCGACAGTGGACTCCAGAGCTTGCCCTCGCTGGGTGTCGTGATTGTCCACGAAGGTCACGGCTGATTCAGGATGATTCTTGGCAAGCGTCTGATCAAAAATCGTCCGTAGGTCAAAGTCTGCCCCAGCTATGCTAGCGTCAAAGAAATTATGGTGGAGCTTGACGTCAACAAGATCAAAGCGGTATTCGATATTTTTTAGATAGTCGTTATTAGCTGTCTCATCGCTATTCCAAAATTCTCCAAAAACATAGAAATCCTCACCGTATTTTGCAGTTATATCGCGGATAAAATTTCTCATAAAGAAGGAGTCAATGTGCTTGACAGCATCTAAACGAAATCCTTGAACGCCTGTTGTTTCGATAAACCAGTAAACCCAGTCGTAGAGGTTTTGAATAACCTCTGGATGCTTAAAGTCAATATCAGCATACATGAGGTAGTCATAGTTGCCGTTTTCATTGTCCACAAGCTCATCATCTGCCCAGCCTTTATTGTCTCCTTGGATAAGGAAAATGCCTGACTTGTTGTTTTTGGCGTCATAGTCCGTACCGGTAAAATGGTACCAATGCCATTCAAAGTCATTGTAGGTTTTATTGCGGCCTGGGAAGACAAACTTAGTCCAGCCTTTGATTTCGAAAGGTTCTGACAAGACCTTAGTTCGATCGTTGGGATCCACTTCAACGACAGTAAAACGCTCTTTGTAGTCCGCAGCTGCCTTGTGATTGAGGACTACATCAGCCATGGGTTCAATGCCATTGGCTTTGAGAGTTTGGATAGCTTTTAGGTAGTCTTCCTTAAAACCATATTTGGTGCGGACGGTTCCTTTTTGGTCAAACTCACCTAGGTCGAAGAGATCATAAACTCCATAGCCGACATCATTTGAGCCTGTTGCTTTGAAAGCTGGCGGCATCCAAACCTTACGGATGCCTTTTGATGCCAGATGTGGGGCATCCTCCGCCAAGCGATTCCAGTGTTGACCATCATTTGGTAAGTACCATTCAAAATATTGCATTAATGTTTGATTTTCCATACGAGATACCTCACATTCTTGGGATGGGTCTATTTTACCAAAAGAAGAATGATGACACAAACGTTTATATAAGTTAATTTTATATTTTTTGCTCATAAGATAAAACTAGCATTGAATTTAAAACGCTTACATAGTATAATGGACAAGTAATAAACTTTATAAAAAGAAAGGGGTTCTTTATGAAAAAGAGAGGACTAGTGAGGTTACTCTTATCAGTCTCGCTATTTGCACCTTTGGCCCTAGGCCAGGTTGTTCAAGCCGATGAGGCGAGTCAGGCGAATGTCGAAAGCAAGGAAATTCTTCAAACAGAAGCTGTCGCAAAGCCATCTGAACCGGAATCTTCAGTCCAGCAACCAGCAGTTTTAGAGGTTGAAAGCAAGGAATCGTCGGCTACTGCAAGACCAGAAAAGCAAGAAGAGGAATCGGTCACTGCTGAAAAATCAGTTGTGGACTCTGAAAAGTCTGCTTCATCATTGGAGTCGCTACCTTTAGCTTTGGCTCAAGATGCTAGCTTGGTGCCTTCTGCTGTGCCTGCCACTGCTAAAGGACAAGACCTGTCTGCTTATACGGGGAGTCTTTCAAATCCTGCCTTGGCTGATAAGGAATTGACCCTACAAGAAGCAGTCGATGAGCTACTGAAATGGGCAGCCGTCAATGAATCTCAGCTAGGCACTAGTGCTCAAGATAGAGTGAATCTAGCTAAGAGCATGGGAATGATTGATAAAGAGGCCGATTTGACGGCTCGCGTACAGGGAAGCAATCTGCAGACTATGTATGCAGTTGCCAAGCGCCTGCATGATGCCTATCGTGCTGAAAAGAAAGCACCGCTCTTTTTGAATGGTCGGGCGCAGCCAATTTTCCCATACAGTAGTGGAGCTAAGGAAGATAAAGACTATTCGTATGAGAAAAGCGATATCGTCCGTTTTCCTGTCTATGTTGAGACGGATCATGACACGGATGGGGACGGAAAGCGTGACCTCGTCAAGGCTATCGTACAACTTCCGAAAGCAGTAGCCCAAGGTGATTTTAAGGCTTCGACAATTTTAGAAGCTCGTCCTTACGTCGCGGGGACTTTGGATGAAAACTATGTGACCTTAGAAAGTCTCAATCTGCCGACAAACGGTTCTTATGATATGAAGAGTTTGCACAATAAGCCTGCTAAGCGCCAACCGGTTTCTAGAATGAGCAGTATTGATGCGGCAAAGAAAGCCAAAGCGTCAGATTGGTACTATTATAGCCCTTATGAAGGGATTCATGATTATGAGAATTTGAACTGGTATGATTACTTCCTAGTGCGTGGCTATGCCTTTGTTTCCAGTGCGGGTCTGGGTACTAAGGGTTCAGAAGGCTTCAATACAACTGGATCTGATTTGGAAGTAGAAGCCTTTAAAAATATTGTCGAATGGGTCAACGGTAAACGGACGGCCTACACAGACAGAACTAGCAATATTGAGATCAAGGCTGACTGGGCCAATGGCAAAGTCGGCATGACTGGCCTATCTTGGGCTGGTACGACAACTTTCGGTGTGGCAACAACGGGTGTAGAAGGCCTGAGAACCATCGTTCCAGCCGCAGGAATTGCTAGCTGGTATGATTATTTCAATAGTCAAGGAACAGCCTACAGCAATCCGCCATACAGTGATCTGTCTTGGCTGTCACTCTACGTTTCTACTCGGATGCTCGACCAAGACGATTGGGCTTCAATCTGGAACAAGTATGCTGACTACATCAATCAGCTAAACAAGGATCAAAAAGCTCACGGTCGCAATTATAGCCAAGTTTGGCGGGAACGCGATTATACCCTGAATTCAGGAAAGATAAAGACTAGCACCCTGCTGGTACATGGCTTAAATGATGATAATGTCAAAACCAAACAGTTCGAGCTTATGTATGATGTCTTGAAAAAAGCGGGACAAAATGTAAAACTCTATCTCCACCAAGGAGACCATGTCCATCCTGCAGCTATCTCTCGAGGGTATGGTATCAAGGCCAACAATCAAGATTTCTACGACCTGCTCAATATTTGGTTCTCTCATTATCTTTACGATGTCAAGAACGATGTTAGCAAGCTTCCTGCTGTCTTGGCACAAAATAACTACGATCCAAATAAATGGACGAGCTATGATAACTGGAAAAGTAATAATCGTTTGATTTTGACAGCTAAGTCCAAACGTCTAGAAGAGACCATCTCCAGTGACTATGCGGCTGCTGGGATTGACACTAGTAAGCGAGATGAGGCAGTCAGTCAAGCTTCTTCTAAGGCCAACATGACCTTTATGACAGAAGTCAAAGAAGACACGACTATCAAGGGCCATATTCCAGTCCACTTCAAGGCAGCCTTGGCCAAGGGCAGTGGCAAAAGCTTGCAGGTCAATGCGCTCTTGGTAGATGTATCGGACCAAGAGTTTGATGTTGTTGGAAATGGTGCTGCTAGTGATGACAGCAAGGCTGGTGATTTCTGGATGGGCAGCAATCTTAGCAATCTGGATGTTAAAAACTTTGCAACAACTAAAACTAAATACAAGGTAATTGCTAAGGGCTGGCTAAACTTAGCCAATCCAGAATCAGGTTATACACCGTCTAGTTCAGAAAAGAGTATTAAGCCCAAAGTCGGCCAATTCCATGATTATACCATGTATTTGCAGCCGAATCTTTACATGGTGAAAAAAGGCCACAAGCTGGCTCTAGTCTTCAATACTTATGACCCTAGTGATCTGACGATTAAGCGTCAGTATGAGGTGACTTTCAAGACGGATTCTATTAGTGCGCTAGTACCAACCGTGGAAGCTAGTCGTTCTCAAAAAGCTGATTATGTAGCAAGTGCCCTTGATACGGAATATGCTAACTTACCTGAAATTCTTGGGAAAAAACTAGTTGCACCAGAAATCAGAGAAGTTCCAGAATATATCTTTGATAGACAGGAGCCGCAACAAGGAGTTCCGTCAGTTGATTCGAGGGTTGGACGTAAAGAAGAGCAGCAAGGAACGACTGACCATGTGCAGCAATTAGGCAGTCAGAAAGTGGTGCCTCAGGTGCAGCAATTGGCTAGTCAGCCAGAAGCGTCTCAAGTGGAGCAGGCAGCTGTTCAACAAACTCAACAAGCTCCAGCTTCCTTGCCAAAAACTGGTAGCCATTCAGAAAAAGGAATGTTCTATCTAGGCTTGGTGCTTCTTGTCAGCACATTCGGCATGACTGGCCTCGTTAAGAAATATTCTCATCGTTAGTCATTACAAGAAAAAAGCAGCCAAGCATTCCTGCCTAGGTAAAGATTGGCTGCTTTTGCCTTATCGTCTTTCAGCTGGCCTTGGCCTGCAAGTCAGAGGTGCCAGCAATATAGAGGTAGAAAGAATGAAACAGTATATTCAAGATATTTTTGACCAAAGTATGGCGATTGAAAGTTTTACCCATACTAGTTCTGAACGGAAGATTGAAGCCTTTCTTCAGGAGCGGATAGGGAAGATTCCTTATTTTCAGGAGCATCCAGAACAGTTTGGCTGCTATCAGATTCCGAATGATTTTTATGGACGCAGTGTCAACTGGGCTCTGATCAAGCGAGATACGGCTAACACCGTTATTCTTTTTCATCATCATGATACGGTGGACATTGAGGACTTTGGCAGTCTCAAAGACTGGGCTTTTGATAATCAGGCTCTCAAAGAAAAACTGCCCTCCATTTCTTCAGATTCAGATCTTTTAGCGGATATTGCCTCGGACAAATGGCAGTTTGGTCGGGGCTCTTGCGACATGAAAGCTGCTATGGCCTTGCAGCTGGGAGTGGTGGAAAGATACAGTCAGATACAATCTGGTCAGGCCAATTTGCTCTATCTGTCGGTCGGGGATGAGGAGTCCTATTCCCAAGGCATGCGGGCAGCAACAGCCTTGCTTGCTGAATTGAAGGAGCGTTTCCAGCTTCATTACCTTCTGGCTGTGGATTCTGAGCCTTTTGAGAGTCAGTCAGCGGAGGAAAAGGTCCTTCATATAGGAACGGTCGGCAAGTTGATGCCAGTTGTCGTGACTCAGGGCATCCTTTCGCACATGAAAGAGCCACTCAAGGGGATTAATGCCCTGTCCTTGCTGGCCAAGGTTGCTGAAAAAATTGACCTCAATCCGGCTTTATCCGACATGGCCTACGGAGAACGTTCGCCCCTGCCATCATGGTCCTATCTGCGTGATTTGAAGGAAAATTATGATGTGTCAACTGTGCTTCGTGCTGCAGGCTATTTCAGCGTTCTTTATCTAGAAAAGAGTCCAAGTGAGCTGCTGGCGACCATAAAGAATCTCAGTCAGGAAGCAGTGGAGGACTTTTATCAAAACTACTGTCAGTTGCAGAAAGTCTATCAAGAAAGCAAGCTTGTACCGAAACCGCGCGTGCTGACCTATCAAGAATTACTGCAAGAATGCCAAGAAAAAGTCGATTTTGAAGACACTTTGCAGCAAATTTATGAGGAAGCGCAACAAGCCTTGCAAGAGGGTGCCTCCTATCAAGAAATCAGCATTCAAAATATTCAAAAAGTTTTAGATTTTTACGATCGTAAGGAAGCTTTGGTGGTCTTAGCAATCGCGCCGCCTTACTACCCATCCATGAATTGTCGCCGTCTGTCGGACAGTCCGATTAGGATTGATAAGATCGTTCAACTTTATCGAGATTATCTGGATGAAGAAGCTGGTTGTCAGCTCCAAGTGGACGAATTTTTCATGGGAATTTGTGACCTTAGTTACTGTGCCTTAGAGAAGCCTGCAGCTGAATACCAAGACCTGATTGCCAGTATGCCTGTACCTGAGAATCTCTATCATCTAGATTTCCCAGAAATTGCGGCCAATTATATCCCCGGCATCAATCTAGGTCCATGGGGCAAGGACTTGCATCAGCTGACCGAGCGTGTCTATGAGCAGGACATGCTGGAAACCATTCCCAATTTCTTGCTCTATCTGCTGGAAAATGCTCAATCTTTCAAGGTTTAAAGGATGGTTCTTCCTTGTTTTAAAGCAAAATCCGAACTTTTTCGCTAGTTTCTAGACAAATGGCTTTTAGGATAGTATAATAACCTCAAAACATAGCAAAGGAGATTCTCATGATTGAATTTAGAGATGTTACAAAAGACTATGATGGTAAGCTGGCGCTTAACCATCTGAATCTGACCCTGGAAAGCGGTGAGATTGTCGGTCTGATCGGTCACAATGGAGCGGGTAAGTCAACAACCATTAAATCCCTGGTCAGCGTCATCAATCCGACGCAGGGACAAATTTTTGTGGACGGCAAAGAGCTATCCAGTAATCGTCTAGAAATTAAGAAAAAAATCGGCTATGTAGCTGATTCTCCTGATCTTTTCTTGCGCCTGACAGCCAATGAATTTTGGGAGCTAGTGGCGACTTCCTACGATATGACTACGGCAGAAGTAGAGGCTCGTTTGGGTGAATTGCTGGCTATCTTTGACTTTGCTAGCCATCGTTATGAAGTAATTGAGTCGTTTTCACACGGTATGCGGCAGAAGGTCTTTGTCATTGGTGCCCTTTTGTCTGATCCAGATATCTGGGTCTTGGATGAGCCTTTGACGGGCTTGGATCCTCAGGCAGCTTTTGATCTCAAGCAGATGATGCGTGAGCATGCTAACAAGGGAAATACAGTTCTGTTTTCAACCCACGTGTTAGAAGTGGCTGAGCAGCTATGCGACAAGATTGCCATTCTCAAAAAAGGAGAGCTGATATTCTACGGAACGGTTGAAGACCTAAAAGCCCAGCATCCAGACCAGTCCCTCGAAACCATCTATCTAGGTCTGGCTGGCCGCAGAGAAGAGGTGAGTTCAGATGCGCCTTAAAGCGATTAAAAAATTAGTTGATATCAATATTCTCTATGCTATCCAAGCTTCGCAGTTGCAGCAATACCGCAAGAAGCAGGAAAAAAATCCAGAGGTCAAAGTCAATGTCTCCCTGAAGGCTATTCGAATGTACTTGATTTTGGGGTTGGTCTACCTGTTCTTATTTGGTATCATGAGTGCTTTCAATCACATGGTGGGCAATCCGGGACATTTTGCCAATATGGTCTCCATATTTGCTGTATTCTCCATGTCGCAGGGCTTCCTCGTTTTCTATAATGTCTTCTATGAAAGCAAGGACTTGCAGTCCTATCGGCCCTATGCCTTTAGTGAGTCAGAAATCATTGTTGGCAAGAGCATCTCTGTTGTCCTGACTCTCTTGATTGCGATTCTGCCCATGTATAGCTATTTCATCGTGCTAGCTCTTCAAGGTGGAAATCCCTTAGTCGGCCTGCCTATGGCCTTGATTTCGATTGTCATTTTAAGCTCAGTTATAACCTTTATCATTTTGATTTTGGTGCACTTTATCACTAAGACAGCTTTCTTTAGAAAGTATAAGACTATTCTATCCAATGTGATTCTAGGGCTGGTTTCCCTTGGTTCGGTAGGACTCTATATCTTTATCAATCAAATGAACAGTCGTAGTATCGCCAGCAATACAGTAGCCACACCTTATTTCCCGCCCGTTGTAGCCTTTTACGACTTTATCATCAATCCTCTTAGCTTGTCAGCAATTTTAGGAATTCTAGTTTGGCTTGCCGTGGCGGTTCTGCTCTTCCTGGTGGTTAAGTTCAAGGTCATACCAGAATTTTATGAAGCAGCCTTGATGACAGGAGCAGCAAGTGGCAAACGTGAGCGGGTGCACGATATCAATATGGACGAGGCCAAGAATTTCAAGAAGTTCGTCTGGCGCTACCATATTCGGCTGCTGAGTGAAGGTTCGGTCATCTTGCAGGCTCTCTTTATGTCAGCACTGATTCCTTACATCATCATTTTTAGTATGGTCATGGGAGCAATCAATGCAGGTCTGGATGTTAGCCCGTTCTTGATTCCACGATTTTTGCTTCCGCTTAGCTTCCTATCTATGTTTATCGCTACCCTCAATTCGGGTGGGAATAATCTGACCTCTATTGGTTTATCCTTAGAGCGGGAAAATTTTGATTATCTGAAGGTCTTACCTTTTGAGCTCAGAAAATATGTTCGTCTCAAATTTTGGTATCTCTTTGCTATTCAGTCCATTCTACCAGTGATTCTTCTTTTGGTGACTAGTCTTATCTTTCATGTTCATTTGGTGACGTTTCTGGTTATGCTGCTGGTTTGGTTTATGGCCAGTCTAGCTTGGAGCGCTTGGGACTATCATCGGGATTATAAGCATTTGGTGACCAACTGGTCCAATGTCAACGAGCTGATGACTCGAGATAATAGTATGGGTAAGACCCTATTGGCACTAGCCTTTACCATTGGAGTGATGATCGTGATTGGCGTTCTCTATGCGATTTCATACTTCCTGACTCTCGCAGTTCTCTATCTCCTTTCAGTTCTGCTGATTTTGATTTGTGGACTTGTTTCTTATCTGATCTATCGCTATTATATGAAAAAACTTGATAGCGAAATTGCTAGTTTCAATTGCTAATTGACCATAATAAAAAGCTTAGCAGCGAGGTTACTTGATACCTTGTTTCTAAGCTTTTTAGTTGCGATTTATTTTATAGTTTTCCGATATAAACTGTATGTCAGCTGATTTTTATCCTTTTAAGAACGCCAGTTAATCAAGACATACATTAAGCTGGAGCCAAACATATCCGCCAAGGCGTGCATGAGAAAGAAAGGCAGGAGGTTCTTGACCTTGTACTTGTAAAGAAAATAGTAGAAGAGACCATAGACCACTCCGATAACCAAGGCCCAGAGCATTCCTTGATAAGTATGGAAAGAAATCCGAATGATGGTAGAGTAGGCCAGTGCCCACCACTTATACCTATCCTTGACTGAGGTCATAAGACCCAGAAAGAAGAATTCCTCATAGAAACCATTGAGAAGTCCGTAGAGGATGGCCATAGGTGTCAGATCAGCAAATTTCCGGAAGATTTCCAGTAAATCTATATAAGCCCAGAGGGTTGGATCAAAGTAATTATATTCGCCACTCAGCGTCATCACGATATCGCCAAAGAATCCTACTGCAGC
Source organism: uncultured Streptococcus sp. (assembly GCF_938020365.1). Lineage (GTDB taxonomy): Bacteria > Bacillota > Bacilli > Lactobacillales > Streptococcaceae > Streptococcus. The sequence goes on from NZ_CALIIB010000134.1 coordinate 14,616, forward strand.
GAAAATCAGAGGTGTCCAGAGCAGAACCGACCAGGTCAGACGGATGGGAAGCTGCTTAAAGTCAAAGCGCCTCAGCAGAAGATAGAGAATGGTCAAGACCAGCATCAGTAGCTGAAGATTGAAATTGCTTGAGAATGCTGCACCTTCGCTAGCTGTATTGGCCACCGTTTCAGTAGTTGCTGTCGTCGCTGTTGTTGCAAAGCTAGCTAGGTAAAGCTCAGTTGATCGGTAGATGAACTGACCAAACATGAGCAGAGTAATCACAAGAATATCGAACCATTTCAGCTCTTTCAGAGGCTGCGATGGGCGGATTTTTGATAAAACAGTCATTCGTTTTCCTTCCATGACTGGCAGATTCATTTGCCAGAGATCTTCTTTTCTATCCTTATCTTAGCAGAAAAAGCTTAAATTTTTATTATTTCAAAGCTCTTACTTTTGAGAGGTGGTTAGTGCAGACCTGTTGCAGGCTTGGTTGAAGAGCTGGCTTATGCTATAGAAAAAACTGCTTGAAAAGCAGTTTTACATAAAATAGACAATTGCTAGGTATTGGAGAGCAGAAGCGGCTAGGATGAAGAGGTGCCAAATCATGTGGAAGTAGGGCTTCTTTTTGGCATAAAAACCAGCGCCGACTGTGTAGCAAAGACCGCCTGCTAGCATGAGTCCCCAAAACACTGGTCCAGTTTGTCCGATAATTTGCGGGATGATAAAGATCACCAGCCAACCCATAATTAGATAGAGGGCTAGGCTGAATTTCTCATTAACCTTCTTAGCAAAGATTTTGTAGAGAATACCAAAGATGGTCGTGCCCCACTGAATCGCGATAATCAGATAGCCCCGCCAGTCATTCATGAGTGAAAGGACGACAGGTGTATAACTGCCTGCGATAGCGATGTAGATCATGGAGTGGTCAATAATCCGCAGGATGTATTTGTGGGTAGAGCCGTAGGACATGGAGTGGTAAATGGTAGAAGAAAGAAACATGAGGAAAAGGCTAATGACAAAGATAGAAGTGCCAACAGCAGAAACGAGGCCATGCCCTTCATAACTGTAAATAGCAGAGATGGGCAGGAGAATCAGCATTAAAACAGCTCCGACGGCATGGGTGACAGCGTTGGCAATTTCCTCTCCAAAAGAGAGTTGTTTACTGAGTTTAAGCGCGTAGTTCATCGTTATCGGCCTCCTTTTCGGGTACTTGGATAAAAGCAAGGGTTTGCTGGTAGAGTTTTAAGGTCTGACAGGCACTGGCAATGATCGGAGTCACTTCAAGCTTCCGTCCGTTCATATAATCCACAAAGTCATTGTAGAGCTCTTCAGACTGGGTCTCGCCATTGAGCATATCTAAAGTAGCAGCAATATCTTGAATAGAAAAAACAGTTTTCAAGCTTGTAATAGCAATCAAGCGGGCAACTTGCTGGCGATTGTATTTTTTCTTTAGAGGTTTTTCAAGGTAGCCATGTTTGACATAATTATTGATCATGGATGCCGTCAAGCCTTTGTCGGATGCAGTAAAAGCTGGCTTGCAGACCTTGTTGACGTAGAGCAGGACTTGGTCCAGATACAGGTCAAGAACAGGCAATTCATCCCATCTCGGGAACAGATTTTTTGTTTCCAAATTTTAAACTTTCTAATATCTAGTTTTGATAACTAGATATTATCATTTTTGAAAATTAAAGTCAAGAATAAATCCAATTAGTCCAAAATTTGCTATAATCATGAGTAGGGAAAACAGGAAAATGGACTCAGAATCCAAGATGAGAAAGGGAAAATATGAAGATTTTAATTCCGACTGCCAAAGAAATGAATGAAAATCAGAGCTCGCTGGGGCGCTCCCAATTGACGCCTAAAAGCAAAATCATAATAGAAGAGCTATTAAAACACTCAGCTAAAGAGCTGGAAAAATTATACAAAATCAGTCCGCAAATGGCTGAAATAGAATACCAGCGAATTCAAAACCTGAGCAAGAATGAAGCGGAGACCTATCCAGCCTTGCACTTATTTGACGGGCTTATGTATCGCAATATCAAGCGAAAAGATTGGACACAAGAGGAGAGTTTCTATATTCAAGACCATTTGCTGTTAACTTCTAGTCTATATGGAGTTATTCCTGCCCTGAGTCCGATTGCCCCTCATCGGCTGGACTTTTTGGTGGCGCTAAAGCCCAATGGTCAAACGCTGAAAAAATTTTGGCGGGAAGAGTATACAAAAGCGGTAGCGGATGAAGATATGCTGCTTTCGCTCTTGTCCAGTGAATTTGAGGATGTTTTTGATAAATCCGTCAGAGAGAAGATGCTTCGGTTCAAGTTTTTAGAAGAAAAATCTGGCAAACTTAAAAGTCATTCTACTATTTCTAAAAAAGCGCGTGGGCAGTTTTTGACTGCTTTGATGGAAGCCCAGATTGATAATCTTGAGCAGATCAAACAGCTCTCTTTTGCAGGTTTTACCTATCGAGCAGATCTTTCAGATGATAAAGAATTAGTTTTTGTAAAAGAAGAATAAGAAAAGGAGGCTGGGACAAAAGTCCGACCTCAAATATAGAAAGCGAACAAAACTAGTTTTCTGGTAATCAGAATTCTGCTTTGTTCGCTTTTCGCATTTAATTATAGATTTGAAGGGCTTAATAATTAAGATTTTTAAAAATTGAAATATTTTTGTCCCAAACTCTTTTTTGTAGCAAAGAGACTATTGTCCCAGACTCTTTTACTCTATTATTTAGACTTACCAAAAGAAAAATTAACTTAACAGTTATTCTACTGCAACTTTTAATATATTCATTAACTACATTAGAAATAAGAGAAAGACAATTCGAAACAGAGACAAGGCGAGCAAATGAAGGGGATAAAACCAGTAAAATACTTTTCCAATATTGGCCCCTTTTTGACCGTTGTAGAAAGAGGTCACGAGGAGAAACAGAAGACAGGTGGCAGCCAGATCAGCCAGACCATCATAGGAGAAATTGAAGGCCAAAATTAGGATTTGCACACTGTTCAGTGCCAAGACACCGCCAATTTTTCGGAAGATTGGGTCTTTAATCTTTGCAAAGGAATAGATACCAAAAACTCCTCCCGTCAGTCCGCCGTCAGCGATAATGGACAGAGTAAAACAGAGTAGAATAATTAGAACTTTTCTCCAGGTTGCTGTTTGCTGATCACTGTAATAAAGAGCACAGAGCCCCAAAAAGAGAGTAACAACCGTATTTTGCATGATAAAGCCAAGACCAGTAACCCAGCCCATCAGAGAGAAAGGGATGATACTGATAAGAGCCAGCAGCCCCAATCGTCTCATATACTTGCTCACATCATGACTGTGCCGATAGCCTTCTGCAATACAAAAGGCAAAGACTGGAAAAGCCAGGCGGCCTATTATGTGCATACTATTGGCCAGCCAGTTAGGAGAGAGAATATTCATATTGGTAGCCAGTGGAAAAGATACCCAGGCGATATGGTCAATCAGCATTGCAAGCATAGCAAGCAGTTTCAAACTGTTATTGTCAATCATTTTTTTCATAGGATTCTCCTTTTTCCTTTCCTATGATACAAGAAAGAGTTTCTTCTTTCCATTTCTTTAGCTTACATTTCTCTCATTTTTCTTACAATTTTGTAAGTTGGAATTTCACCTTTTTACCTCATCGATGAATACTTCTGATTTTTCTTGACAAATAAGACTGAACGAGGCTGGGACAAAAAGATTTTGATTTTAGGGATTCTTTATTATAAATTTTTAAAATTGATAGATTAGACAAAAAAGTGAACAAGACAGAATTCTGAGTGTCAGATAACTCCTTTTTGTTCGCTTTTTATATTTAAGGTTAGACTTTTGTCCCAGATTCTTTTACATAGTCTGATAATTGCTTTTGATTCTGCAATTCGATAAATTTTTCAGGATAGGTCTGACGAACCTTTTGATAGAGATTTTTAGTCTCTCTTGTCCTGCCATCCCAAAGGATCCAGCAGATGAATTCCCAATCCAGTTTTTCAGTACAGCCAGAAGCCATACTCTCTCGCACCTGATTTCGATATTTGAGGTAGCGATTGAAGGCGCGATAGAGGCAGTTCCAGCGAGAAAAGTTCATAAAGATAATCTGATCAGCCTGCGCCATGCGCTCCTCAAAGTAGGCAAAAGAGTAGTTGCCATCGATGACCCAGGATTGTTCTCGCTTGAGGAAATCCGCTAAATCAGCCTTGACTTGGTCTTGGCTACGAGTATGCCAATTTTCTTCAAACCGAATCGTGTCCAGATGAAGCACAGGAATATGGTGAAAGTGGCCTAACTGCTGGGCTAAGGTTGACTTGCCAGAGCCTGAGTAGCCGATGATAGCAATCTTCATATACATTCTCCTAATTACAGTGAGCAACAAAAAAAGCTCCGTGGAGCTCCTTTGTATGCGCGATGCATTATTTAGCAAGTTTAGCTGAAAGACGTGCTTTATCGCGGCTTGCTTTGTTTTTGTGGATCAAACCTTTTGTTTCTGCTTTATCGATAGCTGAACTAGCAGCACGGAAAAGTTCTTCAGACGGGTTTGCTTCAAATGCTTTGATTGCAGTACGCATAGCTGATTTTTGAGCTGAGTTTTTTTCGTTTTGTTTAACGTTCAATTCAGCGCGTTTGATAGCTGACTTAATGTTTGCCAAGTTATTCACCTCCATTGAAAATACTAACTATCTAATTATATATGAAAAGTTGTGATTTGACAAGCCTAAATTATTTTTTTAGATAGATTTCGTCAATTTCATGATTTTTTGCCTTGTGCAAAATCACTTCAGCCCTGTTACGGGTTGGCTCGATATAGTCTATCAGATTCACCAGATTGATTGTTTCCCAGATATTATGGGCCAGTGCCATGACTTCTTCTTCGGGCTGGGTCGTAAAGCGATGGTAGTAGTTGTCCGTGTCGTGCTTGGCTAGTGCCAATAATTTTTTAAAGCGGTCCAGATACCAAGACTCGATATTTTCGACTTCGGCATCTACATAGATGGAGAAGTCAAAGAAGTCAGTCATGTAAAGGCGTTCGTTTTGCGGATTTTGGAAGACGTTGATACCTTCTACGATGACAAAGTCAGCTGCTTTAATTTCCTGCTTTTCATTTGGGACAATATCATAGATTTCGTGCGAGTAGACAGGAATTTTATAGTTTTGACCATTTTTGATGCGGTCTAAGAAATCCAGCAAAAGTTCCATATCATAGCTTTCAGGGAAGCCCTTGCGATTTAAAATGCCTGATTCAATCAAGGTTTGATTAGGATAGAGGAAGCCATCGGTCGTCACCAATTCAACGGTTGCATTTGTGAAAGTTCGTGACAGAAGGATTTGCAGCAGGCGACTAATCGTTGATTTTCCAACGGCAACACTACCAGAAACTCCGATAATAAAAGGTTGTCTTTTACTTTCTTTTTGCAGAAAAATACCTTTTGAAAAGGCGAGATCCTCTTTGGAACGTTTGTAAATTTGGATAAGATTGGTCAGAGGCAGATAGACATCCGTTACATCCTGCAGGCTGATTTGGTCATTGAAACTCTTGATAGAATTGAGTTCGGACTCGGTGAGCGGTGGATTTTTCTTTCGATGCAGATTCTGCCAAGTTTGGCGGCTGATTTTTTCAAAATGAAGAAATTCGTTAGTCATAAGTTACTCCTATATGATGGATTTTAGTATAACATACTTTTTGAGAAATGAAAACGATTTACAAATCTAGAAAATTTATGATAAAATGGTTTTATGACTAAAATGTATTTTGCAGAAAATCCGGATGCCAAACATGACATTCATGAATTAAAAGTGGAATTATTAGGGCAACAGATGACCTTTTTAACAGATGCTGGTGTCTTTAGCAAAAAAATGATCGATTACGGCAGTCGAGTGTTGTTGTCTGCCTTGGAATTTAACAAAAAAGAAACGTTGCTGGATGTCGGCTGCGGTTATGGAACGCTGGGCTTGACTCTGGCTAAAGCGCAAGAGCTAGAAGTCACTCTCGTGGATATCAATCAGCGAGCGCTAGACTTGGCTAGAAAAAATGCAGATGCGAACCAAGTATCTGCGGATATTTTCCAGTCCAATGTTTACGAACAGGTGACTGGACAATTCCATCATATTATCAGCAATCCACCGATTCGGGCCGGTAAGCAGGTGGTGCATGAAGTTATTTCAGGTAGCTATGCTCACTTGCTAGCGGATGGGGATTTGACGATTGTTATCCAAAAGAAACAAGGAGCTCCTAGTGCTAAAGCCAAGATGGAAGAAGTGTTTGGCAACTGCGAGACTCTCAAGAAGGACAAAGGCTATTATATCCTAAGGAGTGTTAAATAAAGATGCGAGCAGTTGATATTATTCAAAAGAAACGAGATGGACTAGAATTGTCCAATCAAGAGATCGAATGGCTGATTGAGGGGTATGTAGCCGGAACAGTGCCAGATTACCAGATGTCAGCCTTTGCTATGGCTGTTTACTTTAAAGGGATGACCACTCGGGAAATTTCTGATTTGACCATGGCCATGGTGGGAACAGGCCAGCAGTTTGATTTGTCAGCCATTTCAGGGATTAAGGTAGATAAGCATTCGACTGGTGGAGTGGGAGATAAGGTTACCTTAATCTTGGCTCCTCTAGTTGCTAGCTTTGGAGTACCCGTTGCTAAGATGAGCGGTCGAGGTTTGGGGCACACGGGCGGTACCATAGACAAGCTCGAGTCTGTCAAGGGTTATCAGGTAGAGCGCAATCAGGAAGATTTCATCAAGCAGGTTCAGGATATTGGTGTATCCGTCATCGGTCAGTCAGACCAGCTGGTCAAGGCAGACAAGCTTCTCTATGCTCTACGTGATGTGACCGCTACAGTTGATACGATTCCTTTGATTGCCAGTTCGGTTATGAGCAAGAAAATCGCCGCTGGTGCAGACAGCATCTTGCTGGATGTGACCGTCGGTGAAGGTGCCTTTATGAAAAATCTAGAGGATGCCCGTGTCCTAGCCCGTACCATGGTAGATTTAGGTAAGGCTGTCGGACGCAGAACAGTTGCAGTCATTACGGATATGAGTCAGCCTTTAGGTACTAGCATTGGCAATCGTTTGGAAATCTTGGAAGCACTGGAAATCCTTCAAGGACAAGGACGCGAAGATATTACGGAGTTCATCTGCGAGCTCGCTCGGATTATGCTTGATTTGGCTAATGTTGAGAAGTCAGTTTCTGAAATTAGAGAGCATTTGACAAATGGAGCGGCTTTGAAAAAATTTGAAGAGATGATCGCGGCTCAAGGTGGAAATCTAGAGGACTTGTATCGACCATCCCAGGCGGCTTATGTGGCTGAAGTGAGAGCAGAGCAATCTGGCTTTATCACAGAGCTTCCAGCTATGGAATTTGGTTTGTTTGCGATGAGGTTGGGAGCAGGCCGAGCAGTCAAATCTGATAAACTAGATTATGAAACTGGAATTGTGTTCGAAAAGAAGGTTGGAGAAACAGTCGAAATTGGGGAAATTGTCGCAAAAATTTACGCAAATGAAAAAATTTCTCAAGAACTAGTTACAGAATTCCAAAAAAATGTTAGAATAGGTAGTGAAAGCGTTGCAGTAAGCGAGATTGTCGAAGTGATCGCTTAATTTTAGGAGAATCCAACATGAAATTAAACAAATACATTGACCATACGCTTTTGAAAGCTGATGCAAGTCAGGAGCAGATTGAAACCTTAATTGAGGAAGCAAAGAAATACGACTTTGCGAGCGTCTGTGTCAATCCGACTTGGGTGAATTTTGCTGCGCAAGCACTAAAAGCTACATATGTTAAAGTCTGTACGGTCATTGGTTTTCCTCTGGGAGCAAATACTCCGGAGCTCAAGGCTTTTGAAACGAGTGATGCCATCCAAAACGGAGCGAATGAAATCGACATGGTCATCAATATCGGTGCTCTAAAGTCTCGAAACTTTGATTTAGTTGAAAGAGACATTCGAGCTGTTGTGGAAGCTGCCAAAGGAACCTTGGTCAAGGTCATTATTGAGACCTGTCTCTTGACAGATGATGAGAAAGTGAAAGCTTGTCAAATTGCTCAGAAAGCTGGTGCGGATTTTGTCAAGACATCCACTGGTTTCTCAACTGGTGGTGCAACCGTTGAGGATGTAGCTTTGATGCGTAAGACAGTTGGGCCAGATATGGGAGTCAAGGCTTCTGGCGGTGCCCGTTCTTACGAAGATGCACTTGCCTTTATCAAAGCTGGTGCGACTCGCATTGGAGCATCCTCTGGTGTAGCGATTATGGAGGGAGACGTGGCTAATGGCGACTACTGATTTGATTGATTTAGTTGTAGAAACCACGAAGAATGCCTATGTTCCATACTCTCATTTCCCTGTCGGAGCTGTTTTAGTAGCTAAAAATGGACAAGTTTTCACAGGTGTCAATGTCGAAAATGCTAGTTTCGGCTTGACCAATTGTGCAGAGCGAACAGCCATTTTTAAAGCTGTTTCTGAAGGCTTTTTAGACTTTGAGGAATTAATTGTTTACGGAGAAACGGAAAAACCGATCTCTCCGTGTGGTGCCTGCCGCCAAGTAATGGCAGAGTTTTTTAATCAGGATTTACCAGTGACCTTGGTCGCTAAAGATAAATCGACGGTCGTGATGACGGTCAAGGAGTTACTTCCATACTCTTTTACAGACTTAACTTGAGTCTGTTGCTGGTCAACTGACCAAAATTAAACTTGCAACTAAGTTGCACATCTTATATAGGAGGTTCAGAAATGAACAAGAAACAATGGCTAGGTCTTGGTCTAGTGTCTGTCGCAGCAATCGGACTTGCTGCATGTGGGAATCGTGCGTCTAAATCAGATAGCTCTAACGCTAAAACTGATTTAAAAGCTGCTATCGTAACCGATACAGGTGGTGTTGATGATAAGTCATTTAACCAATCTGCATGGGAAGGTTTGCAAGCTTGGGGGAAAGAAAATGGCCTTTCAAAAGATAACGGCTATACTTACTTCCAATCAACAGACGAGTCACAATACGCGAACAACCTAAACCAAGCTGCTACGGATGGTTACAACTTAGTATTTGGTATCGGTTTTGCCCTTCGTGATGCCGTTGAATCTGCTGCTAAAGATAATTCAAGTATTAACTACGTTATTATTGACGATGTGATTGAAGGTCAAAAGAATGTTGCTTCAGCAGTCTTTGCAGATAATGAAGCAGCTTACCTTGCTGGTGTTGCAGCTGCAAAAACTACTAAGACAAAACAAGTTGGTTTCATAGGCGGTATAGAAGGAACAGTTATCACACGTTTTGAAAAAGGTTTCGAAGCTGGTGTGAAATCAGTTGATCCATCTATCAAGATTAAAGTGGACTATGCTGGCTCATTTGGCGATGCAGCTAAAGGTAAAACAATTGCAGCTGCTCACTATGCTGGTGGTGCGGATGTTGTTTACCAAGTAGCTGGTGGTACTGGTGCTGGAGTATTTAACGAAGCTAAGTCAATCAACGAAACAAGAAATGAAAATGAAAAAGTTTGGGTACTTGGTGTTGACCGTGACCAAACTGAAGAAGGTAAATACAAATCTAAAGATGGTAAAGAATCTAACTTTGTTTTGGCATCAAGCTTGAAACAAGTTGGTAAGACTGTCCAAGACATCGCTAACCAAACAGCTAAAGGTAAATTCCCAGGTGGTAAAACTACAACCTTTGGTTTGAAAGATGGCGGTGTTGATTTGACAACAACCAACCTTTCTGAAGATGCTAAAAAAGCTGTTGAAGAAGCAAAAGCAAAAATCCTTGACGGTAGCATCACAGTTCCTGATAAATAATTGAATGTTGAGCGATCCGACCTACTAGGGTCGCTCATTTTTAAATTCTGACGCCTTTGCATTGATTAAGCCTACTAGGATAGGAGTCCGAGGAGGTTATATCGACATAAAATGAAATTCTGGAAAGGAAAGAGCCATGACACATGAAAATGTCATTGAAATGCGAGAAATTACCAAGATTTTTGGTGAATTTGTGGCCAATGATAAAATCAATCTGGAACTCCGAAAAGGTGAAATTCACGCTCTTTTAGGCGAAAATGGTGCCGGGAAGTCAACCTTGATGAATATGTTGGCCGGCCTACTTGAGCCGACTAGTGGTGAGATTGTAGTAAACGGAAAGCCAGTTAAGCTGGACTCTCCATCAAAGGCGGCCTCACTTGGTATCGGGATGGTGCATCAGCACTTTATGCTTGTGGAAGCCTTCACTGTTGCTGAAAATATTATTCTTGGAAGTGAGATTACAAAAAATGGTATCTTAGACTTGAAACGCGCTACGCAAGAAATTAAGCGTTTGTCTAAGAAATATGGTTTGTCGGTCGATCCATCTGCCAAGATTGAAGACATTTCCGTCGGAGCACAACAACGGGTTGAAATTCTGAAGACCCTTTACCGTGGTGCAGATATCCTAATCTTTGACGAACCAACAGCTGTTTTGACACCATCTGAGATTGATGAATTGATGAAAATCATGAAAAACTTAGTCAAGGAAGGTAAGTCTATCATTCTTATTACCCATAAGTTGGATGAGATTCGTGCAGTTTCTGACCGAGTGACCGTTATTCGTCGAGGAAAATCAATCGAAACTGTTGAAATTGCTGGTGCAACCAACCAAGACTTGGCAGAAATGATGGTGGGACGTGCCGTTTCCTTCAAGACTGAGAAGAAACCTTCTAATCCGCAAGAGACGGTTCTTTCAATCAAGAATCTTGTCGTTGAAGAAAATCGCGGTGTTCCAGCTGTTAAGGGACTTTCACTGGATGTTCGTGCTGGTGAGATTGTTGGGATTGCAGGAATTGACGGCAATGGTCAGACTGAGTTGATTCAAGCTATCACAGGACTTAGAAAAGCAAGCTCGGGTGAAATTTTGATCAAGAACCAGTCCGTGATTGGTAAGAAACCACGCCAGATTACAGAGATGAAGGTCAGCCACGTACCTGAAGACCGCCATCGTGACGGGTTGGTGTTGCAGATGTCCATTTCTGAAAATATTGCTTTGCAGACTTACTACAAAGAGCCGCTCAGCAAACACGGCATCTTGAATTACAATAATATTTACTCTTACGCGTGCAATCTGATGAAAGAGTTTGACGTGCGGGCAGCTAGCGAGTATGTACCTGCTTCAGCCCTTTCAGGAGGAAACCAGCAGAAGGCTATCATTGCTCGGGAAGTGGATCGTGATCCAGACTTGCTGATTGTCAGTCAGCCAACCCGCGGTCTTGATGTCGGAGCAATTGAGTATATCCATAAACGCTTGATTGAGGAACGTACTCAAGGTAAGGCAGTTCTTGTTGTCAGCTTTGAGCTAGATGAAATACTCAATCTTTCTGATAGAATCGCCGTTATCCATGATGGCAAGATTCAAGGAATTGTGACTCCAGAGAAAACCAATAAGCAAGAACTTGGTATTCTCATGGCTGGTGGTAAGATTTAGAAGGGAGATTCAAATGTCTAAAAAAACACAGCAGATCGCAGTTCCCTTAATCTCAGTTCTTTTAGGGATTTTATTGGGAGCGATTGTCATGGCTATCTTTGGCTATGATGCCATCTGGGGATATGAATCCCTCTTTAAAACGGCATTCGGTTCTTTGAGAAGTTTGGGTGAAATTTCTCGGGCGATGGGACCTCTAGTTCTCATTGGTCTGGGTTTTGCCGTTGCTAGTCGGGCTGGATTTTTCAATGTCGGACTTCCGGGTCAAGCCTTGGCTGGTTGGATTCTAGCTGGTTGGTTTGCCCTTTCCTTCCCTGACCTACCTCGCCCACTGATGTTGCTAGCAACTGTAGTGATTGCAGCAGTAGCTGGTGGGATTATTGGTGCTATTCCAGGAGTTCTGCGTGCCTATTTAGGAACAAGTGAAGTCATCGTTACGATTATGATGAACTATATCGTCCTCTTCGTTGGAAATGCCTTTATCCGCAGCTTTCCAAAATCTGTGATGCAGAGTGTTGACTCTAGTAAGCGTGTTGGTGCCAATGCCATTTATCAAACAGAATGGCTGAGAAGTTTGACAGCTAACTCTCGGATGAATATTGGTATTTTCTTTGCTTTGATTGCAGTTGTGCTGATCTGGTATATGCTGAAGAAAACAACGCTTGGCTTTGAGATCCGTGCTGTTGGTCTTAACCCAAATGCAGCTGAATACGCAGGGATGTCCTCTAAACGGACTATTATCTTGTCCATGATTATTTCTGGAGCCCTTGCAGGACTTGGAGGAGTAGTAGAAGGACTAGGTACTTATCAGAATGTCTTTGTACAAGGAAGTTCATTGAGCGTTGGTTTCAATGGTATGGCAGTTAGTCTTTTAGCAGCAAACTCACCAGTTGGTATCCTTTTTGCGGCTTTCCTCTTTGCAGTTTTAAGTGTTGGTGCGCCAGGTATGAACGTGGCTCAGATTCCGACAGAATTAGTCAATATCGTGACAGCTTCGATTATCTTCTTTGTCAGCGCCCATTACTTGATTGAGCGTCTGACTGGTAAGACAGTCTTTGAATTAATTAAAAACCGTAAGCAAGAAGCTGGTAAAGTGAAAGGGGGAAACTAGGATGAGTATTGTAACGATATTAGGTTTATTAGTATCATCTATGCTGATTTATGCGGCTCCCCTGATTTTTACAAGTATCGGTGGAGCTTATTCGGAGCATGCCGGAGTCGTCAATGTCGGTTTGGAAGGGATCATGGTAATGGGAGCATTTACAGGCGTTCTCTTTAACCTGACTTTCGAAAGTAGTTTTGGCAGCTTGACTCCATGGCTCTCCTTGATTGCTGCTGGTTTAGTCGGAGTGCTCTTCTCCCTTATCCATGCTGTAGCAACCATTAACTTCCGTGCGGACCACGTTGTTAGTGGTACGGTTCTAAACTTATTAGCACCAGCCTTGGCAGTCTTCCTTGTTAAAGCTATCTACAACAAGGGGCAAACAGACAACATTCAGCGTTCATTTGGTAAATTTAATTTTCCTATTTTGTCTGATATTCCAGTTATAGGAGAAATTTTCTTCAAACATACAAGTCTGATGGGATATTTGGCCATCGCCTTCTCTTTCCTTGCTTGGTTTATCATGTTTAAGACAAAATTCGGATTGCGCCTTCGCTCAGTTGGAGAACATCCGCAGGCAGCAGATACACTGGGAATCAATGTTTACCTCATGCGCTATTGCGGTGTTATGATTTCTGGTTTGCTTGGTGGTATTGGTGGGGCTATCTATGCTCAGTCAATCTCCGTTAACTTTGCTGTGACGACTATCATAGGTCCAGGATTTATCGCCTTAGCAGCTATGATTTTTGGTAAATGGAGTCCTATCGGTGCCATGCTTGCCAGTCTCTTCTTTGGGGCTTCTCAAAGTTTGGCCGTTATCGGAAACCAGTTGCCTCTTCTTTCAAAAGTACCAACAGTTTATCTACAGATTGCACCATACGTTTTGACGATTGTGGTTCTTGCGGCCTTCTTCGGTAAAGCTGTTGCTCCGAAAGCAGACGGTATCAACTATATCAAGTCTAAATAGCCTTTTACACCAGTTCTTTGGAACTGGTTTTTTTGTGATTGGAAAAAGTTGCTATCGGAAATAGAAAAAGCCTGCTTCGTCTGAAGCAAGCTTTATGAGATTAATTTGTAGCGATTTCGTTTAATAAATCTTCTGCAGTAGTAGTTGGGTTCACTCGAACACGATTGAGTGAGAGTAATCCATTAGACAGGGAAGCCAGGCCGTTATTGGTCGTTAATCCCATCTTATAGCCCAGACTTTCAGCGATCTGCAAGGTCGCATCACTATAGCGGCCAGATGGATAGGCAACAGTCGTCGTCTTCTGTGATAGATTGTCATCTAAAAAGGCTTTAGAATCACGTAGTTCAAGGGTTTGTTGATCAGCAGTAGCAGTTGATAGATCAGGGTGGTTGACGGTATGGTCTTCAAAGGACATTCCCTTTTCCTTCATTTCTTTGATCTCATCTAGCGTCAGCATATCTTCACGGCCAGCTTGGACAAATCCAGTAATGACATTGTTGGTTGCCTTCATCTGGTACTTTTGAAGTAGCGGGAAGGCATTGGTATAAAAGTCTTTCAAACTATCATCAAAGGTCAGCCAGACTACTTTTTTATTTTCAGGTAGGACATTTTCTGTCAAAGCTTTGTAAGCTTCATCTGGTGTTAACGTATAATAACCAGCCTCTTTCAGGGCCTGCAAATGACTTTCAAAAGTAGTTGGATCTACAATCAAACCAGCATTGGCTGCCTCAGAGGGATCCATTACATGGATCGCATGGTACATCAAGATTGGGATCTTAACAGGCTCGTCTTGTTTTACCCACTTGATTTTTGAAGCTTCTTCATTTGTTGAGGTAGAGTCTGGCTTCGAGGTGGATTGCACAGTTTGGTTGCCTGCAGAGGATTGTTTGCTAGGAGAGAACTGAGTCTTCCAAAGATAAATTCCGCCTACGATTAGGACAAGGAGCAAGAAAAGATTGATAATAGAAAAAAGGAATGCCTTTTTCTTAGCTTTATGTCTTTGCATGCGTCTTCCAATGTGTTTATCTGTCATGGTATCTCCTTCTAATTTCATGAGTTTAAAATTTTTACTTACATTATAACAAATATACAAATAGATTTGTAGGCATTTCTATATATTTTTGTTATAATGTTTTTTATATAAGAAATATTCAAGGAGTTCCTCATGTCTATTAAAATTGCTTTACTTGGTTTTGGAACAGTTGCCAGTGGTGTTCCTTTCTTGTTGAAAGAAAATGGAGAAAAGATTGTTCAGGCTGCTCATTCTGAGATTGAAGTTGCTAAAGTCTTGGTCAAGGATGATGCTGAAAAAGAGCGTCTTTTGGCAGCTGGAAATGATTACAACTTTGTGACCAATGTGGATGAAATCTTAAATGACAGTGAAATTGCGATCGTAGTGGAGCTGATGGGACGGATTGAACCAGCAAAAACCTTTATCACGCGCGCACTTGAAGCAGGTAAACATGTGGTAACTGCTAATAAAGACTTGCTGGCAGTTCATGGTTCTGAATTGTTAGATATTGCTAAGAAAAATGGCGTTGCCCTTTACTATGAAGCTGCTGTTGCAGGTGGTATCCCAATTTTGCGCACCTTGGTTAATTCATTGGCGTCTGACAAGATTACCCGCGTTTTGGGCGTGGTCAATGGAACGTCTAACTTCATGATGACTAAGATGGTAGAAGAAGGTTGGTCTTACGAGGATGCTCTTGCGGAAGCGCAACGTTTAGGATTTGCTGAAAGTGACCCGACGAACGACGTTGATGGAATTGACGCAGCCTATAAAATGGTTATCCTCAGCCAATTTGCTTTCGGTATGAACATCAAGTTTGAAGATGTCAGCCACCAAGGTATTCGCAACATCACGCCTGAAGACGTCGCTGTTGCTCAAGATTTGGGCTATGTAGTGAAATTAGTTGGCTCGATTGAGGAAACGCCATCAGGAATCGCTGCGGAAGTGACACCGACTTTCTTGCCAAAAGCGCATCCACTAGCTAGTGTAAACGGCGTAATGAATGCGGTCTTTGTCGAGTCAATCGGTATTGGAGAATCCATGTATTACGGCCCAGGTGCAGGCCAAAAACCAACTGCGACCAGTGTCGTTGCGGATATCGTCCGTATTGTTCGTCGCCTAAATGAGGGCACGATCGGCAAAGCCTTCAATGAATTTAGTCGCGAGCTTGTCTTGGCTAAACCTGAGGATGTTAAGAGCAACTATTATTTCTCTATCTTGGCTCCAGATGCCAAAGGTCAAGTCTTGCATTTGGCTGAAATCTTCAATGCTGAGGAAGTTTCCTTCAAGCAAATTCTACAAGAAGGTACGGATGGTGAAACAGCACGTGTGGTCATCATCACGCATGCTGTCAGCAAGACTCAGCTAGAAAATGTCGTTGCCAAGCTCCGTGAGGTACCAGAGTTTGAATTACTCAATACCTTTAAAGTATTAGGAGAATAAGATGAAAATTATTGTACCAGCAACCAGTGCCAATATCGGGCCTGGTTTTGACTCAGTTGGTGTCGCAGTCTCCAAATATTTAGAAATCGAAGTCTTGGAAGAAAGTCAGGAGTGGGTTATTGAGCATGATCTCAATCCTCGAATTCCAACGGATAAACGGAATTTACTAATCAAGATTGCCCTGCAATTAGCTCCGGACCTTCAGCCACATCGCTTAAAAATGACCAGCGATGTTCCTTTGGCGCGTGGTCTCGGCTCTTCTAGCTCCGTTATTGTGGCAGGGATTGAACTGGCTAATCAGTTAGCAAATCTGAACTTATCAGATCATGAAAAGCTGAAAATTGCGACAAAAATCGAAGGGCATCCGGACAATGTCGCACCAGCGATTTATGGAAATTTAGTGATTGCAAGCTCTTTCCAAAATCAAGTTTCAGCTGTTGTATCAGATTTCCCAGAGGTCAGCTTTATCGCTTTTATTCCCGATTATGAGTTGAGAACAGTTGAAAGCCGCCGTGTCTTGCCTAATCGCCTTTCATACAAGGAAGCTGTTGCAGCAAGCTCTGTAGCCAATGTCGCTGTTGCAGCGCTCTTAAAGGGCGATATGAAAACAGCTGGTCGTGCCATTGAATCTGATCGTTTCCATGAGAGATATCGCCAACCGCTTATCAAAGAATTTTCTGACATTAAATTCTTAGCCAGAAAGCAGGGCGCTTTTGCGACTTACATCTCTGGAGCTGGTCCGACTGTTATGGTTTTGGCTCCGAAAGACAAGGCTGAGCAGATTTATCAGCAAATCAAGGAACAAGACTTTGATGGGGAAGTTTTCCAGTTGCAAGTCGATACTCAGGGTGTACGTGTAGAAAAATAGAAGAGAGTTTGAGGATGACGAACTTGTGGACGCAGTGTTGGTCTACAATCTTCGTTCTCCTCTTTCTTTTTGCTTTGAAAAAGAATCTTTATTTCCCTTAGTCTATCGTAAATATCATTTAATTTTGATATAATAGAGTGTAATTTGTAAAAAAGAGAGTAAGTCATGCAAAACCTAGAAAAATTTTCTGCGGAATTAGAAGGAATCGACATCCGTTTTAATGAACCTTTGAGTCAATACACTTATACAAAGGTAGGCGGAGCTGCCGATTTCTTAGTTTTTCCACGCAACCGTTATGAATTGGCTCGGATTGTCAAGTTGGCCAATCGTGAAAATATTCCTTGGTTGGTGCTTGGGAATTCAAGTAACATTATCGTTCGAGATGGCGGTATTCGAGGCTTTGTCATCATGTTTGACAGTCTAAATAACGTAGCAGTAGATGGCTATACGATTGAGGCAGAGGCTGGTGCCAATCTAACTCAGACTACTCGTATTGCCCTGCATCATAGTTTGACTGGCTTTGAATTTGCCTGTGGCATCCCGGGTAGTGTTGGCGGAGCTGTCTTTATGAATGCTGGCGCTTATGGCGGAGAAATTGCTCATGTGCTTGTTTCTTGCAAGGTCTTGACACCTGAAGGAGAAATAAAGACCTTGGATGCGCGTGATATGCGCTTTGGTTATCGCCATTCACTTATTCAAGAAACTGGCGACATCGTCATTTCAGCTAAGTTTGGTCTGGCACCAGGTGTCCACCAAAACATTCGTCAGGAAATGGAACGTCTGACCTATCTGCGTGAACTCAAGCAGCCTTTGGAATACCCATCATGTGGGTCTGTCTTTAAGCGTCCTCTGGGACATTTTGCTGGTCAGCTCATCAGTGAGGCCGGTTTAAAAGGCTATCGAATCGGTGGTGTAGAGGTTTCAGAAAAGCATGCTGGTTTCATGATTAATGTCGATCATGGTACAGCTAGCGATTATGAAGAGTTGATTGCTCATGTCATTAAAGTAGTCAAAGAGCATTCAGGTGTCACTCTGGAACGAGAAGTTCGAATTATTGGAGAAGCATAAGAGTCCCATATGTAATTGTCTGATTGCTTTTCTAAGATTTGTCTAAGTCTTTGGGATAGCCAATATCCATGTGTCATTAGTAAAGGGGGTGAAAGCCTATCGATATCGCAAGTATGCAGGGCCATAGTAGCCCTCGAGAGGTTTTTTTGGTCTGACAGAGCCAAAAATCTGTTAATACATGGAAAAGAAGGAATTTATGCCAATTGAAAAAACCAATTATTGAGTTCAAAAACGTTTCGAAGGTTTTTGAAGACAGTAACACCGTCGTTCTCAAAGATATTAACTTTGAATTAGAAGAAGGAAAATTTTATACTCTTCTAGGGGCTTCTGGCTCTGGGAAATCAACCATTCTTAATATTATTGCAGGACTGTTGGATGCGACTACAGGAGACATCTTTTTGGATGGCGTCCGCATCAATGACATTCCTACTAATAAACGGGATGTTCATACTGTATTCCAGTCCTACGCCCTTTTCCCGCATATGAATGTTTTTGAGAATGTAGCCTTTCCGTTGCGGTTGCGGAAGGTAGACAAAAAAGAAATTGAAGAACGGGTTACTGAAGTTCTGAAAATGGTTCAGCTGGAAGGATATGAGCGCCGTTCAATTCGGAGACTTTCAGGCGGTCAACGCCAGCGGGTAGCCATTGCTCGTGCCATCATCAATCGGCCACGGGTTGTCCTACTAGACGAGCCTCTTTCTGCGCTGGATTTGAAGTTGCGGACGGATATGCAATATGAGCTCCGTGAACTTCAACAGCGCCTTGGGATCACTTTTGTCTTTGTCACCCACGACCAGGAAGAAGCCCTAGCTATGAGTGACTGGATTTTTGTCATGAATGAAGGGGAGATTGTCCAGTCAGGAACGCCAGTGGATATCTATGATGAGCCGATTAACCACTTTGTTGCGACCTTTATCGGAGAATCTAATATCCTGCCAGGTAAGATGATCGAAGACTACTTGGTCGAGTTCAATGGCAAGCGCTTTGAAGCGGTTGACGGAGGAATGCGACCAAACGAATCCGTTGAAGTGGTGATTCGTCCAGAAGATTTGCGCATTACCCTGCCTGAAGAAGGAAAACTGCAGGTTAAAGTGGATACCCAGCTTTTCCGCGGGGTTCATTATGAAATTATCGCCTACGATGAACTCGGAAATGAATGGATGATTCATTCGACCCGCAAGGCCATCGTCGGAGAAGAAATCGGTCTGGACTTTGAGCCAGAGGATATCCATATCATGCGCCTCAATGAAACCGAAGAAGAATTCGATGCTCGGATTGAAGAATACGTAGAAATCGAAGAACAAGAAGCAGGGCTGATAAACGCCATTGAGGAGGAAAGAGATGAAGAAAACAACCTCTAACCTTTTTATGCTTCCATATTTTCTTTGGATTCTGCTTTTTGTCCTAGCTCCAGTGATAATGATTGTCTGGAAATCATTCTTTAATATCGAAGGACAGTTCACGCTGGAAAACTATCGGATTTATTTCACGTCGCAGAATTTGACCTATCTGAAAATGAGCTTTAACTCGGTATTTTATGCAGGCATCATCACCTTGGTGACCTTACTCATATCCTATCCGACTGCTTATTTTTTGACCCAGCTTAAGCATCGCCAGCTCTGGCTGATGCTGATTGTCCTGCCGACTTGGATTAATCTTTTGCTTAAGGCTTACGCTTTTATCGGCATTTTTGGGCAAAATGGCTCAGTAAATGAATTTTTGACCTTTATCGGTATCGGTCCCAAGCAGATTCTTTTCACTGACTTTTCTTTTATTTTTGTTGCTAGCTACATTGAGCTGCCCTTTATGATTCTGCCGATTTTCAACGTCTTGGATGATTTGGATCCCAACCTCATCAATGCTAGCTATGACTTGGGTGCCAATCGTTGGCAGACTTTCCGCAATGTCGTCTTTCCACTTTCAATGAATGGTGTGAGAAGTGGCGTGCAGTCAGTCTTTATTCCCAGTCTCAGCCTCTTCATGCTGACGCGTTTGATCGGTGGGAACCGTGTTATTACGCTGGGTACAGCCATTGAACAGCATTTCTTGACGACGCAAAACTGGGGAATGGGCTCAACCATCGGAGTGGTTCTGATTATTGCCATGCTCTTCACTATGTGGGCAACCAAGGAAAGGAGAGAACGATGAAAAAATTTGCTAATCTCTATTTAGCGATTGTGTTTCTAATCCTTTATCTTCCGATCTTTTATTTGATTGCCTATGCCTTCAATGCTGGCGATGATATGAACAAATTTACAGGCTTTGATCTGGTTCATTTTCAAAAGTTATTTGAAGATTCGCGCTTGATTTTAATTTTGGCGCAGACTTTCTTCTTAGCCTTTCTTTCTTCCCTCATTGCTACCATTATCGGAACTTTCGGTGCTATTTATATTTACCAAGCCCGCAAAAAATATCAGGATGCTTTCTTATCCATCAATAATATTTTGATGGTGGCTCCTGACGTTATGATTGGGGCTAGCTTCCTGATTCTCTTTACCACGGCTAAATTCCAGCTGGGCTTTGTGTCCGTTTTAGCCAGCCACGTTGCCTTTTCAATTCCAATCGTTGTGCTAATGATTTTGCCACGGCTAAAAGAAATGAATGACGACATGATTAAGGCTGCTTATGATTTGGGAGCTAGTCAAGTCCAGATGCTCAAGGAAATCATGCTTCCTTATCTGACACCAGCGATCATTGCCGGCTACTTTATGGCTTTCACCTACTCACTAGATGACTTTGCTGTGACCTTCTTTGTGACAGGAAACGGCTTCTCGACTCTTTCAGTTGAAATTTATTCCCGTGCACGGCAAGGAATTTCCTTGGAAATCAATGCCCTGTCTGCTCTGGTCTTTCTCTTTAGTATCGTTTTAGTCATTGGCTATTACTTTATCACGCGTGAGAAGGAGGAAGCAGCATGAAAAAACTCTATTCGTTTTTGGCAGGGATTCTTGCGATTATCCTGATCTTGTGGGGAATTAGCTATCGGATTGAGAGTAAAGCCAATAGCAAGGGCAGTGATAAATTGGTTGTCTATAACTGGGG
Source organism: uncultured Streptococcus sp. (assembly GCF_938020365.1). GTDB lineage: Bacteria > Bacillota > Bacilli > Lactobacillales > Streptococcaceae > Streptococcus. Next base: position 35,526 of record NZ_CALIIB010000134.1, read on the forward strand.
AGATTACATTGATCCGGAATTACTGACTGAGTTTACCAAGGAAACAGGTGTGCAGGTGCAGTACGAAACCTTCGACTCTAACGAAGCCATGTACACGAAAATCAAACAAGGTGGTACAACCTACGATATCGCAATCCCAAGCGAGTATATGATCGCCAAGATGATGAAGGAAAACTTGGTGGAGAAATTGGACCATAGCCAGATCAAAGGCTTGGAAAATATTGGTTCAGACTTTTTGGATCAGCCATTTGATCCAGGAAATCAGTATTCTATTCCTTATTTCTGGGGAACCCTGGGCATTGTTTACAATACTAAAATGGTCGAGCACGCGCCTGAGCACTGGAACGATCTCTGGAAGCCAGAATACAGAAACTCTATCATGATGATTGACGGAGCCCGTGAAGTCATGGGGATTGGTCTGAACTCGAATGGTCATAGCCTTAACTCCAAAGATGCAGACCAGCTGCAGGAGGCTGTCGATAAGCTTTACACTCTGACGCCCAATATCAAGGCCATCGTCGCTGATGAGATGAAGGGCTACATGATTCAGAATAACGCGGCTATCGGCGTGACCTTCTCTGGTGAAGCTCGTCAAATGCTGGAGGCCAATGAAGATCTGCGCTATGTCGTTCCGACAGAAGCCAGCAACCTTTGGTTTGACAATATCGTTATTCCAAAGACGGTCAAAAATAAAAAAGCTGCCTATCAGTTTATTAATTTCATGTTGAAACCAGAAAATGCTTATAAAAACGCCCTTTATGTTGGCTACTCAACGCCAAACCTTCCTGCCAAGGCCATGCTGCCAGAAGAGGTACAGGAAGATGAGGCCTTTTATCCAACCGAAGAAACCATGAAGCATCTGGAAGTCTATCAGCAATTAGGTCCAAAATGGCTCGGAACCTACAACGACCTCTATCTTCAAGTCAAAATGTATCGCAAATAGCCAAAGAAGAGGCTGGGACGAAAGTCCTAGCCTCTCAATTGTCTTTGGATTGTGGAGCAAGACGCAGTGGTTGAGTGGGCTCTACTACGCTGATTTCATCAGCTTTTACAGCCCTACTCAACTGTGCGGAGGTGGGACGACGAAATCGAATTCTAACGAATTACCGATTTCTGTCCCACTCTCTTTTTTTCTATTTTGACTTGTATAATTATTTGAAAAGCAGTAGAGAAAGTAGTAAAATTATATTAACATATGCAATAGAGCTTTGTGCTTAATTAAGGAGGAAATCATTATGTCAGTTTTCTACGTTCCATCAGTCAATTTGATTGGTAAGGGTGTCATCAATGAATTTGGCGGTCATGTCAAAGAGCTGGGCTTCAAGAAAGCTCTCATCGTCACAGACCACTACATTGCATCCAGTGACATTTTGCCAAAAGTCATCAGGCCGCTAGAAGCAGAAGGCATTGAATATGTGGTTTTTGAAGGTGTAGACCCAAATCCATCTTGTAAGAATGTCTACGATGGCTTAGCTACTCTTCAAGAAAATGACTGTGATTTTATCATCAGTGTCGGCGGTGGCTCACCTCAGGATGCTGCTAGCTGTATTTCCATCATGGCGACAAATGGTGGCAAGCCGCAAGATTATGAAGGGCTCCACAAGTCTAAAGAAAAGGGTCTTCCAGTTGTAGCCATCAACACAACGGCAGGGACTTCTGCCGAAATCACTATCAACTATGTTATCACGGATGAAGAACGTAAGGTCAAGATGGTGATGGTTGATAAAAACAGTCTGGCTCTCATCTCTGTCAATGACCCAGAGCTCATGGTTTCCAAACCAGCTAATTTAACAGCAGCGACTGGGATGGATGCTTTGACTCATGCTGTTGAGGCCTTGGTAACTCCTGGTGCTTATGGCGTGACCAAGAAGTTGTCTATCGGTGCTATTGAGTTGATCAAGGAATATTTACCGCGAGCAGTCGCTAATGGTCATGATATAGAAGCCCGTGAAGCTATGGTCAATGCTATTTTCCTCGGCGGCATGGCCTTTAACAACGCAGGTCTGGGATATGTGCATTCGATGGCTCACCAGCTTGGTGCAGTCTATCATCTGCCTCATGGCGTTTGCTGCGCTATGCTCCTACCAGTAGTTGAGCGTGAAAATGCCAAACGTGTACCAGCAGCCTTTAGAAATGTAGCTAAAGCTTTAGGCTTGCATACCGAAGGCAAGACTGATGAAGAATGTGCAGCATATGCCATTTCGGAAATCGAGGCCTTGTCTGAAACGGTTGGTATTCCTAAGAAACTGACCGAGCTTGGCATTGAAGAAAGGGACTTTGACTTTGAATACCTTTCTAAGAATGCCTTGATTGATGCTTGCGCACCGGGCAATCCTTTCATGCCGACTTTGGAAGAAACCATTACTTTATACAAAGAATTGTTTTAAGCCAAAGGAAAACAGTTCACTCTCTAAACTTAGTTGATTTATATCAAAAAAAGACAGTTGCTCTCTCTCCTACAGCTGTCTTTTTAATTTATGGAAATGGGATGGTCGTACAGGATTAGTGCTCTAAAATAAACTTAGCAATAGCTGTGGCGACACCATTTTCTTCATTGCTATCTGTCACATAGTCGGCCAAGTTTTTGACATGTTGGTTAGCATTTCCCATGGCAACGCCCAAGCCAGCAAACTGCAGCATTTCAATATCGTTATTCGCATCGCCCAGTGCCATGATTTCCTCAGGATTGATCTCTAAGCGTTGTGCTAGACGCTCTAGGGCAAAGGCTTTGGTAACACCTTTTGGCATCGCCTCGTAGATGACAGGCTGGGAACGGACGCCACTGAATCGTTGGCAGAGCTCTTGAGCGAACTTGGTTTCAAAATCATCTACCTGCTCTGGATTTCCTAGAAACATAGCTTGGAACATTCGATGCTGGCCGCTGCAAGCTTCTTCAAGGCTGATTTCAGTAGGAGTCGTAAAGACAAGAGCCGCATCATCTGTCACAATTTTGCTGGCTTTTTCTCCCACAACGAAGTAGTGCTCTTCATCAAACAAGGTTAACTGTACTTGGCTCTGCTCGGCTAAACTGTAGAGGTAGCGAATGTCATCTGGATTTAATTCTTGCCATTCGACGACCTGCCAATCGCTAGTCTGATGGATAGCGCAACCATTGTCTACGATGACATATTCATTTTCATTCTCCAAGCCCAGCTCCTGATAGTAAGGCTTGACACCCACGAGCGGTCTACCTGTACAGAGGACCAGTTTTACTCCAGCTTGGATAGCTTGGTGGATAGCATCAATATGAGCTTGAGGAATCTTTTTTTCCTCAGTTAGTAGGGTTCCATCCATATCAAGGGCAATTAGTTTAATCATAGTTTTTCTCCAATAGTATTTGTGAATATTATAGCATATTTTCTATTGCTAGGAGAGCAGAAATGGGAAAAGGTTGTTTTTTAAATTTTCCTCTCCTTATGGTATAATAAGAAAATCTAGTAAGGAAAAGAGAAGCTATGAAAGCAAAGCGTATTGTATTTAAAGTTGGAACGAGCTCGTTGACAAATCCTGATGGTAGCCTGTCGCGGGCAAAGGTGCGGGAAATCACGCATCAATTATCGGTCTTACACGAAGCCGGACATGAGTTGATTTTGGTATCGTCTGGAGCCATTGCGGCAGGTTTTTCGTCTCTGGGCTTTAAAAAACGCCCAACTAAAGTAGCCGATAAACAGGCTTCGGCAGCTGTTGGTCAGGGCCTTCTCCTAGAGGAGTATACCACCAATCTGCTTCTGAAGAAGATTGTATCTGCCCAGATTTTGCTGACGCAGGATGATTTTGCGGATAAGCGACGTTACAAAAATGCCCACCAAGCTCTGTCAGTCCTCCTTAATCGGGGTGCCATTCCCATTATCAATGAAAATGACACAGTTTCTATCGAGGAGCTAAAGGTGGGGGACAATGATACGCTCAGTGCTCAGGTGGCAGCCATGGTTCAGGCGGATCTTTTAGTACTTTTGACAGATGTTGATGGGCTTTACACAGCCAATCCGGCTATAGATCCGACTGCCCAACGTCTTGAAAGAATTGAGACGATCTCTAGCGATTTGATTGACATGGCAGGCGGTGCGGGCTCCAGCAATGGCACTGGTGGCATGCTGACTAAGATCAAAGCAGCAACTTTGGCGACCATGTCTGGTGTACCAGTTTATATTTGTTCGTCACTTAAAAGCAATGCTTTATTGGAGGCGGCGAGCCAGACTCGAGACGGGAGCCTTTTCTTAGCGCAGGATAAGGGCTTGAAGACGCAAAAGCAGTGGCTGGCCTTTTATGCTAAGAGCCAGGGTGCCATCTATGTAGATGAGGGAGCGGCACAGGCACTCCGCTACGATGGCAAAAGCCTTCTGGTATCAGGAATTGTTAAGTTAGAGGGGCATTTTTCTTACCAAGATACGGTGACGGTGTACGAAGAAGAGACTGGTGCGATTTTAGGAAAGGGGCGCGTGCGCTTTGGTAAATCTGCCCTCAAGGACATGCTGCGTTCTAGCAAGCCAAAGGGAGTCGTGATTCATCGTGACGATTGGATTTCTATTACTCCAGAGCTCCAACTGCTTTTTTCTGAATTTTAAGTGGAAATAGGAGCTTACTTATTTCCTTTACCCGAACTCTCCAAGATCTTCGCCAACAGAAAAAAGGAATTATTGTATCTTACGAAAGGAGGCGCTATGACCTCGACACAAGAATTATTTGAAATTGTAAAAAAGTCAAAAAAATCAATCAACACAGCTACAACTGCTGAGAAAAATCAAGCATTAGAGGAGATGGCAAAGCAGCTCTGGCTTTCTCGTACTGATATTTTAGCGGCCAATGAACTGGATATGGCAGCGGCAAAAGGTAAGATTTCAGATGTGATGCTGGACCGCCTCTATCTGGATGAGGATCGCATTGCTGCTATGGCAGAAGGCATTCGCCAGCTGATTGACTTGGAGGATCCTGTAGGGCAAGTCTTGGAAAGGACTGAGCTTGAGAACGGCCTCGTCATCAGTAAAAAGCGAGTGGCTATGGGCGTGATTGGGATTATCTATGAAAGCCGGCCTAATGTCACTTCAGACGCTGCGGCTCTGGCGCTAAAGAGTGGCAGTGCAGTCGTTCTCAGAAGTGGCAAGGATGCCTATCAGACAGCGCAAGCTATTGTCACAGCTTTGAAAGAAGGCTTGGCTCAGACAAAGATTTCGCCGGATTGTATCCAGTTGGTTTCTGATACCAGTCGGGCTTCAGCTCAGGCCATGATGAAGGCCAAGGGCTATCTGGATTTGCTCATTCCTCGTGGTGGCGCGGGATTGATTCAGGCAGTCGTGGAGAATGCGACTGTGCCGGTTATTGAGACAGGTACTGGAATTGTCCATGTCTATGTAGATAAGGATGCTGATCAGGACAAGGCTTTGGCGATTATTGAGAATGCTAAGACCAGTCGCCCTTCTGTCTGCAATGCCATGGAAGTACTGCTGGTTCATGAAGAAATTGCAGCTGAATTTTTGCCACGTTTGCAGAAGATCTTGGTGACTGATCGTGATGCTGTACAAGAGAAGTCTGTTGAATTACGTTTGGATGAGAAAGCGGCTCAGTATATCTCGGGAATACAAGCTAAATCGGAAGATTTTGATACCGAATTTTTGGATTACGTCTTAGCAGTCAAGCTGGTTTCTTCTCTGGAAGAAGCGGTGGAGCATATCGAAGCCCACAGCACCCATCACTCGGACGCCATTGTGACGGAGAATGAAGCAGCGGCAGCTTATTTCACAGAGCAGGTGGATAGCGCAGCAGTTTATGTCAATGCCTCAACTCGCTTTACAGACGGCGGTCAATTTGGCCTTGGCTGCGAAATGGGGATTTCTACTCAAAAACTACATGCCAGAGGTCCTATGG
>NZ_CALIIB010000135.1 GCF_938020365.1 uncultured Streptococcus sp.
AAAGATCTGGCATTCCATTATCAAAGAATACTAGAGGGTGCTGCTCATCTTCCTTTACGATACTAGCGCCATTGCCCATCGCCATAATTGCCTCTAAAAACTCTGCTTTAAAGTCATAACCATAGGCATCCAGTGCCATTGCCAATGAATAACTATAGCAAAGTGACACATCTCCAAAATACATCTGCATATCCATGCCTCCTTATCTTCTATGGGACTATTATACCGAGAAAACTATTCGCATGCCCCATAAAATCCAAACAAAAATTATGGTATGTTTGATTTATAGACATGAATTTCTTTATACTTAAATTTAAATTAAATTGTAATCCTTTTTTTCATAAGTTATTTTCAAACAAAGCAAAACTCTGTAAAAGATACCTTCTACAGAGTCGGCTTTCCATCTTTATAAAAAATAGAAAATTATCTAGTCCTTGCTTACTGGTATCCAGAGTTCCATTTGATAGTCTGGTGACGACATATCTCCTTCAGTATAGACTTCAAAGTCTGGCGCTCCTGAGTGGCGATAGCCAGTTTCTGGGAAAAAGACCTCCAAAACATATTTCCAAGCATTGTGAATGCTAGCTGGTATAGGACCTTTGACTGGGACGATAGCATATTCAGCCGCTGGTATATCTTTGATTGACAGATCTAGTTCTTCCGCTTTAGTTTTATCCGTCACATCATAAGCCGCCATGTAGTTAATGATTTCACCCTCTTTAACATCCGAGCAAACGCCAAAGGATTGGCCACTACCCAGACTTTCTAGGCTTCCAAAACTGTGATGGGCATAGAGATGCTCCCAAGCAGACGGGCACTTGCTATTGTCAATAGCTTCCAATAGGACGCCTGCCACGATAAATGCAGGCTTCTTTTGAATCTTGATATCCATGTTCTTTCCTCCTGTGATTTTTAAGGATAATTGAAGCTTAGGAAAGACCCGATAAGGTTTTCCATTTCGAACTTCTGAGGGAGTTGCATCATGGAATTTCTTAAAGGCCGCACTAAAAGCATCCGCAGAGTCATAGCCATATTTCATTGCTATGTCAATGACTTTCTCAGAGCTTTCCCGCAAATCCATCACAGCCTCTGACAGCCTGCGATTGCGCAAGTATTCTGCTAATGTCATATCTGCCAGGATAGAAAATAGCCTACTAAAGAGAGGGTAAGAATAGCACGATAGCTGCTGAAATCTTTTCATATCCACTTCTCCAGTCAGCTGCTGCTCCAAATAATCCATTGTTTGATTGAATTGATGCATCATATTCTTTTTTTCTTACCTCCATAAGATACAAAAGACGTTAAAAGCAAAGTGAAAATAGGAAAATTAACGCTGGAGCTTCTAGTCCTAGAAATTTTCTCTTTTTCGAACAGCTTTTAGGCCGTGTTCAATCTATCTATATTCTAGCAAATACAAGATACTTCCGTCCTAGAATATTTGTACAAGATTTAAAGGTTCAAATCCTTATAACTTATCTTTTAATTTCTCAACAAAGAGATAGGCTGCTGGGCAGGTCAA
>NZ_CALIIB010000136.1 GCF_938020365.1 uncultured Streptococcus sp.
TCACATCTAACGTTGCTTACTCTAAACAAACTGGTAACTCACCAGTCCACAAAGGTGTATACCTTAACGAAGATGGTTCTGTGAACTTGTCTAAACTTGAATTCTTCTCACCAGGTGCTAACCCATCTAACAAAGCGAAAGGTGGCTGGTTGCAAAACTTGAACTCACTTGCGAGCCTTGACTTTGGTTACGCAGCTGACGGTATCTCATTGACAACTCAAGTTTCACCACGTGCTCTTGGTAAGACTCGTGACGAACAAGTGGACAACTTGGTAACAATTCTTGATGGTTACTTCGAAAACGGTGGACAACACGTTAACTTGAACGTTATGGACTTGCAAGATGTTTACGACAAGATCATGTCAGGTGAAGACGTTATCGTACGTATCTCTGGATACTGTGTAAACACTAAATACCTCACTCCAGAACAAAAAACTGAATTGACACAACGTGTCTTCCACGAAGTTCTTTCTATGGATGATGCACTTAGCTAAGCCTCTTTCCTAATTGCAAAACCAGCTGAAAATCAGCTGGTTTTCTTTTACTTTGGAGAGATAGCTTTGAGCATTTGTGTTATAATAGAGGTATTGTGAAATGAAAAAGGGGATATAATGGCTGAGAAAATGTCTACAGATGAAAAAAATCTTAATCTGGCCGTTGATGTTATCATGCTAGCTGGGACCTTGCTATTACAAAGCGGCTCAGAAATTTATCGGGTCGAAGACACCATGATCCGGATTGCCCATTCGCAAGGCATCATGGACTGCAATGCCTTAGCCATGCCCGTTGCCATATTCTTTTCAATTGAAAACACTAATATTTCTCGAATGAAGCGAAATATCCATATGAACTACAACATCGAGAAAGTCTGCGATGTCAATCAGGTTTCTCGGCAATTAGTCAGTGGAGCAATCAATTTGGAAGAAGCTCTTGAACAACTAAGGGCACTTAAAACAAAAGGGGTTCCCTATAGCAAAAGAGAACTCATTACAGCAGCCACGCTCAGTGCTCCTTTCTTTTCTATCATGTTCGGTGGAAATTTCTACGATGCTCTTGGAGCCGGTATCGCGACTCTATTTGGCTTCTCTTTCTCCCTTTATGTCGATAAATATATCCGAATTCCTTTTGTTTCGGCCTTTGCTGGAGCTTTTGTCTTCGGATTATTAGCCCAGATTTGGGCTTACTATTCGGGATTCGATTCAACAGCAGACTTGATCATCGCAGGAGCTGTCATGCCCTTCGTCCCAGGAATCGCTCTGACCAACTCAGTTAGAGATATCATGACCAACCATATCAACTCTGGAATGAGCAAACTCTTTGAATCGCTCCTCATTACCCTTGCTCTCGGCGCCGGCACCTCTGTCGCCCTCATTCTTATGAAATAAGCCTATGACAATCTTGACTTTCTTACTACAAGCTCTGGCCAGCCTACTGGCTATCATCACTTTTCTAATCGTTCTAAACGTCCAGCGTAGTATGCTGATTCCTGGTGGAGTTTTAGGTATGGCTACTTGGCTACTCTATCTCCTACTCAAGGGACCGACCAATGTTATCATTGCAACCTTTGTGGCTGCTATCATTGGTTCCTGTGCCAGCCAAATCCTCAGTATCATCTACAGAACGCCTGCTGTCGTCTTTATTTTGGCTATTCTAGCGCCTCTAGTACCTGGATATATTTCCTATCGGACAACTGCCTTCTTTGTGACAGGTGATTACAGTCATGCTATGGTCAATGCTACCTTGGTCGTCATCCTAGCCTTGGTCATCTCTATCGGGATGGCTAGCGGGACGGTTGTATTAAAGATTTACAGCTACCTGAAGAAACATCCTCTTCACTATAAAAAATGAGTCAATACATATTGACTCATTTTTCTTTACGCATTTTGGTTAGAATTTTCTTAGCTTTTGCCTGATTAAATTGCTTCTCTTTAAGAAGTTCTGCAACGACAGCAGCAATCTCATCTTCCTGAGCACCTGCCAATAAAGCTAGGGATTTAGCTTGGAGCTTCATGTGGCCAGCCTGAATTCCCGTGGTCACCAGTGCTCTTAAAGCCGCAAAATTTTGCGCTAAGCCGACAGAAGCGATAATCGAAGCTAATTCTTTTGCTGTCGGTTGCCCCAATAAATCAAAACTGGCGACGACCATTGGATTAAGACCAATGGAACCTCCCTTGGCCGCAACCGGCATGGGTAGAGTCAACTGGCCATAGAGTTTTCTTTCCTCTAGATTGGCCTCCCAGTTACTCAATCCTTGATAACGGCCATCACGAGCAGCATAGGCATGGGCCCCTGCTTCAATAGCGCGCCAGTCATTACCTGTCGCCAAAAGAACTGCATCAATGCCGTTGAAAATGCCTTTATTATGCGTGCTGGCTCGATAAGGATCCAGTTTTGCAAACTGACTAGCTAGAGCGATTCTTTGAGCGGTGCGTTCAGCTTCTGCCTTGTCTCGACTGAGTGAGTGGAAATCAATTTCACAAGAGGCTGTTACGAGCGCCTCAGTCGCATAGTTAGACAGGATGGCCATCAAGCTCTGTCCACCTGTTAACTCCTCCAACCGTTCTTTTAGGGCTTCTAGCATCGTATTAAGGATATTGGCACCCATGGCTTCCTGAGTGTCCACGACAAGGTAGACAACTAGAAAGTCCGTCTCTCCCTCTAGGAAGTCCATTCGTAAATCACGCGCCCCACCTCCTCGCTTGACGATGGAAGGATGGGCTTGATTTGCCAACTCTAATAAGGCTGACTTCTCATTTTGGATCTGCTCCAGGGCTTTAGCTATATCAGGTACATCATAGAGTGCGACCTGTCCAATCATCTGCCGATTATGAATTTCGGTCTTGAAACCACCGCTACGCTTGATGATTTTTGCTGCAAAACTAGCAGCAGCAACGACAGAAGGCTCCTCTGTTGCAAAAGGTACCTGATAAACCTGCTCATCTATGAGAAAGTCCGGTGCAATCGAATAAGGCAAAGCCAGAATAGAAAGCACATTTTCACTCATTTGATTAGCTGTCTCCAGCGGCAGATGGCTTTGATTAGCAAGATTTTGCCAATTCTCAGCTTGGAGTAGCTCATGGGTTTTCAGAAACTCTAGCCGCTCTGCAGGCGTTTTTTTAGAAAATCCGGTCCAATTTATTTTCATGATGATTTCTCAACTTTGATATACTTGCGCTGGTGTTGGTCGATTTGAACCAAGGCGTAAACTTGATCATCGTAGTCAGAAAAAACAGCTGAGCCGTTTTCATCCAGCTGGGCTTCTGCAAAGAAGAGCTCTTCATAGGCAGCAAGCGTCAATTCCTGACGTTGATTCAATTGCTCTAAACGATGAGTCGTCAGCTGTTTTTCATAACCTTCTACCAGATTGGCACTAAAAATCTCGGCCACAGCACCACTCCCATAACTAAAGAGAGCAATCTTGTCACCAGCTTTAAGATTCTCAGAGTTTTCTAAGAGGGACAAGAGCCCTAAAAAGAGGGATCCTGTATAGATATTCCCAACCTTTTGGCTATAGAGAATAGACTTGTCAAAGTTTTCTTGCAGGCCCTTTTGCTCCTCCTGAGACAAGCTTTTATCCATAATTTTATTCAGCCCCTTCAGCGCCAATTTGGGATAGGGGAGATGGAAACAAACCGCTGCAAAGTCTCCTAAAGCTAAACCATGACGCTTTTGGTATTCGTTCCAAGTCGTCTTGAGGCAATCCAGGTACTGCTGGGTTGAGTAAACACCATTGACGTAAGGAGTCGTCGAATAATTTGGCCGCCAGAAATCCATAATATCACGAGTCTGAGCCACATTATCTTCATTGAATTCAAGGATGCGTGGATTTTGACTGATCACCATAGCGACAGCGCCTGCACCTTGAGTCGGCTCGCCTGGCGTCTCTTTCCCATATTTGGCAATGTCGCTAGCGATAACCAAGACCTTGCTTTCTGGATATTGTCTGATATGCAGCTTGGCATAGTCTAGAGCAGCAGTTGCTCCATAGCAGGCCTCTTTAATTTCAAAGCTACGAGCAAAGGGCTGAATGCCCAAAAGACCATGAATAAAGACCGAAGCCGCCTTGCTTTGGTCGATGCTAGACTCTGTTGCGACAATGACCATATCAATGACCCTCTTGTCCTCGACGGTCAAGATTTGCTCAGCCGCTGTCGCGCCCAAAGTGACAATATCCTCAGTTAAAGGAGCAATGCTGATCTCCTTCATCAACAATCCCTTGCTGAGCTTATTGGGATCAATACCCCGCTCCTCAGCCAGATGATCTAATTTTAAAACATAATTGCTAGTCGCAAAACCGATTTGATCGATTCCGATTTTCATCATAAAGACCTCATTCAATTCATTTGATAGCTAATAGTATTCAGACATTATTTTACCATAATTAAGGCTAAAACTCTTTTAAAAACCATTTTTTAAGCCCAAATCCGACTTGAGACGGAGAAAGCTCATCATCAAAAAATGAGAGAAACTCATTTTTCCAATTCAGTTTCCCTCATTAATCTATTCCAAATTTTGAGCTAGCAAGTTTAGGGTTTTAAGGATAAACTTTCCGCCCACGAATTCCCTGAAATCGCTCTTGTTTTTTTCTTTATAAACAGTCCGAAGCAAGTCCTACTTCCGCTTCCTTGCAATCAGGTGAATCGGTGTTCCTTCAAAGACAAAGGCCTTGCGGATTTGATTTTCTAAGAAACGCAGGTAAGAGAAATGCATAAGCTCTTCTTCGTTGACAAAGATGACAAAGGTCGGCGGTTTGGTCGCAACCTGAGTCGCATAAAAAATCTTGAGACGTTTACCCTTGTCAGTCGGCGTCGGATTAATCGCGATAGCATCCATGATGACATCATTGAGTACCGCAGACGGAATACGGGTATTTTGACTCTGACTGATTTGCTTAATCATGTCCGGCAGCTTATGGAGACGCTGCTTGGTTAGGGCAGAGACAAAGATAATCGGGGCATAAGACAGATACTGGAACTGGTCACGAATATCTTCTTCCCAGTCTTTCATAGTATGGTTGTCTTTTTCCAGCGTGTCCCACTTATTGACGACGATAACAATACCTTTACCTGCTTCATGGGCAAAGCCAGCAATTCGCTTGTCGTACTCACGAATTCCTTCTTCAGCATTCAGTACCATCAGAACGACATCTGAGCGGTCAATCGCCCGCATAGCCCGCATGACAGAGTATTTCTCCGTATTTTCATACACCTTGCCTGACTTGCGCATACCAGCCGTGTCGATCATGGTAAATTCCTGACCTTCACTGTCTGTAAAGACCGTATCAATGGCGTCACGCGTTGTGCCAGCAACAGGACTAGCAATAACCCGCTCCTCACCCAAAATAGCATTGATCAAGCTAGACTTGCCGACATTAGGACGGCCAATCAAGCTAAACTTAATCATATCAGGATTTTCAGCGACTTCTTCATGTGGAAGATTTTCAACGATAGCGTCTAGAACATCCCCTGTACCAATCCCATGGACAGAAGATACTGGAAATGGATCGCCCAAGCCCAGCGCATAGAAATCATAGATTTCATTGCGCATTTCAGGATTATCCACTTTATTAACCGCTAAAATAATCGGCTTGTGGGTCTTATACAGCATCCGAGCCACATACTCGTCCGCATCAGTGATGCCTTCCTTGCCGGACACGACAAAAACGATGACATCAGCCTCGTCCATAGCGATCTCAGCTTGATGCTTGATTTGCTCCATAAAAGGCGCATCAACATCATCAATTCCGCCCGTATCAATGATACTAAACTTACGATTCAGCCAATCTGCCGTCGCATAGATTCGGTCACGAGTAACCCCTTCCACGTCTTCGACAATGGAAATCCGCTCACCCGCAATCCGGTTAAATAGCGTTGACTTGCCGACATTGGGACGGCCGACAATGGCAATAGTTGGTAAAGCCATGTTTTTCCTCTTTCATTCTTTAGGACAGAGCTGAGCTCCGCCTTATTTTTCTAATTTCTTTTCTTTGAACAATTGGTCAATTGCTTGATTCGGTTCCTGACCAAATTGGGCTGCCAAACGCTGGCTCCAAGTATCCTGTGCCCGATCACCAGCATACTCAGCCTGCACACGGTCATAGGCCTCGATGACTGAGCTGAGTTGCTCACAGTATTCTTCTTCAAAGACCACCGCTTCATAAGGCAGACGTGGTTTGACAGCATGGTTTTGATTAGGCTTTCCTAAAGCCATACCAAAAACTGGATAAGTATAGTCTGGCAGGTTAAAGAGCTGGGCAATTTTTGAAGCTTCATAGCGAACTAAACCAATAATAACACCACTATAACCCAGACTTTCAGCTGCTAAGAGGGTATTTTGCCCTGCCAAAGCAGCATCTACCGAGCTAATGAGAATATTTTCGGTTCCTTCAGGGTAAAAACCATCCGTGTGCAATTGAACGCCCTTTTGAGCACGATTGAGGTCGCCAACAAAAAGTAGGAAGGCCGAAGACTGCCGAATGGCTTCTTGGGGAACCAACTCAAAAAGGGCTTCTTTTTTCTCCTGACTGCGCACCACAATGATAGAGTAGGACTGGAAGTTTTTCCAGCTGGAAGCAGCACGTCCAGCATCGATAATCGCGCGTAGTTCTTCATCTGAAATCTGCTCCTCCGTAAAGCGCCGAACAGACGTATGAGCTTTCATCAAGTTAATTGTTTCATTCATCGGCGGTTCTCTCCTTCTAGATGCACTTCCTTGGCCAGAAACTTAATCCGCTCCATAACCCGCTTGGCTTGCCAGGTCTCATCGCCATTCTTAGAATTAGCAAAGTGACGCTCCAAATCTGCAAAACTGAAGTTAGAAGTAAAGAAAGTTGGCAGATTTTCCTGCATACGGTGCTGGAGGATAACTTGTAAAATCTCATCCCGCATCCAGGGGCTAGACTGCTCTGCACCGATATCGTCCAAAATCAGCACTTGAGCTGTCTTGACCTGGTCAATCTTGTCCTTGACCAAGCCAGAACTGATAGCATTTTTAACATCTAAAACAAAGCTCGGATAGTGAACTAGAGTAGTTGAAGCACCTCGCTCTACTGACAATTCATGAGCTAAAGCAGCCATCAAATAACTTTTCCCAATACCAAAATCTCCATAGAGATAAACAGCCTTTTGATAATTAGGATAATCAGCCACAAAATTAGCCAATCGTTCAAAAATTTCATCACGATTCTTTTTTAAGTCAATTTGACCGAAACTCGCATCTTTAAGACTAGAAGGTAGGTTAATTAGATTGATCCGATCTTTAATATTTTTCAACTTTTCCTGCTCAATCAACTCAGGCGTTTCCTCATAGGCAACATCCGCATAGCCTTCATTTTTCACCAAGATTGGCTTATAACCCTTGGCAATATAATTCTGATCTTCTAGCAGGAAGCGATCTCGTTCGGTAATGTATTGATTGAACTTAGAAATGCTCCGCTGAATCTCAGCTTGGGTCAGCTTTTCCTGCTGGATAAAGGCTGCCACATCTGGATCGGCCATAATCTGCTTGACCAGCTCCTGATAATCAAACTGCTTCACCTTATTCATATGAGGCATTGCCTGTCCTATTTTCTCCATTTAATCGCCACCCGAACCCTTTCTAATTTTTTCTAAAAGCTTGCGTCTTTTCTCTTCTAATTTTGCTTGTTGCTCAGGAGTAGTATCATCTTTATAATCAGGATTACTCCAATTCGGCACATTGCTTTTAGCAGCAGCTGGGCTGACTTGCGCAGGACGACTATTTGTCTGCTGGTTGCGCTCACGGATTTTCAGGACTGCCTCTTCAGCCGAGGTCACCTTTTGATAAGAAAAGTCATTGGCCACCTTGAGGGCATACTTCTCATTGAGATTGGCCGAATCCACCTTATTAAAAGTCAGTAGCAGGATGATATTGATAACTTCATCCAACAGTCCCATCTCTGCCAAATCCTGAATCAGCTTCCGTTCACTACGCGTAATGGCCGCTTGACGGGTTTTCTTGATTTCTGCCAAAAAGAGCAAGGGCTGCTTGCTTTTAGCCTCACGGATAATAGACTGCTCTTGCTGAGAAAAATCTCCCGAAACTGGTTTTTGCTGAATCTTTTGCTGCATCCTTTTCGTCGAAATCACATGTGACACAGCCGTTTCACGCGCTAAGACATAAGTCTCGTACCAAGTCCATTTCTTCTGCTCCGCAATGGCAAACAAGTCCAAGAGGTCCGCTTTTTCATCTGCAAAACGCAAGCCATCCTGAGCCATTCTCTGTTTAAAATGCGTCAAGTCAAAATCATTCTGGCGACTAGTTCTCGTCGGACTGATGTCATCCATGCCATAGATTTGTCTAAAAGATGGACTGATCTTTTGCCCAGCTGGATTTTCCGGTCGTAGCTTATCTACCGCCGCCTGACCAATCTTTTTCTCCAAAAGACTACTGTACACATGATGAGCAAAGAAGTCCTCAGCGGACAAGGTTGGATAGAGTCGGATAAAAAATCCCGTCTCCGTCTGGTAAAGCTCTAGTAAGCCAATAGCTGATAGACGTTCCAAGCTTCTCTCCAACACTTCCATACCAAAATCAAGATGATTTAAAATATGGCTGAAAAGTCGCTGCTGAGCTCCATTATCCCAAAAAGAAACCAGATAAAGATAAAGCGCCACTGCATCCTTGCCCACAATAGGTAGATAATAACGGGTCAGCCCGCTCATATCGTGACTGACCTGGTTATTAGACAAGAAAGAAAAATGATCATTTGGTTTCATAAGCCCTTATTTTTCCTTTTTCTTCTTAGAACCCTTGGTAATCTGCTTCAAAAGGCTTTCCAACTCGCCAACATCCTTAAAACTCCGATAAACACTGGCAAAACGGACATAGGTAATTTCATCCAGCTCGGCCAGCTCATCCATGACCAGAGAGCCAATATATTCGCTGGCAATTTCATTTTCACTCTGGCTGCGAAGTTTTTGCTCAATCCGATTGACCAATTCTTCAATCTCATCACTTGATACCGGACGCTTCTGAGCAGAGCGGATGATTCCGTTAAAGATCTTATCCCGAGAAAACTGCTCACGCGTTCCATCTTTTTTGACAACGACTAGGGTTCTTTCTTCCACGCGCTCATAAGTTGTAAAACGGTGCTGGCATTCCTCGCATTCACGGCGACGACGGATTGTATTTCCATCTTCTGCCTGCCGGCTGTCAACCACACTTGATTTGCTTCCGCCACATTTGGGACAACGCATGTCATTTCCTCCTAGAATCTTAATACTTCATTATACCATGTTTTGACCAATAACAAAAGACGAGAGATTTCTCGCCCATAAAAAAAACTAAAGCTGGCAAAGCAGCTTTAGCAAGAAAATCTTCTTTCAAAAATCCAGCAAATGGAAACTCAGCCCTTCTTGTCAAAATACTTTTTGGTTTCAGCAATAATGACAGGAGATAAGGCCAAAAGAGCAATCAGATTTGGCAAGGCCATCAAGGCATTGACAATATCGGCAATGACCCAAACTGCTTCTAGCTCAATAAAGCCCCCTAAGAGCACCATAGCAACAAAGATAATTCGGTACAAGCGAATATATTTAACACCAAACAGGAACTCAAAGCAGCGCTCACCGTAGTAGTTCCAGCCTAAAATCGTGGTAAAAGCAAAAAGAACCAGAAAAACGGATAGAAGAATTGGACCAAAATTAGCAAAGACAGTCGCAAAGGCTGCCTGAGTCAAGGAAACACCATTGAGATTACTATCCCAAACTCCTGTGATTAAAATTGTTAGACCTGTCAGACTACAAATAATCAGAGTATCGATAAAGGTTCCCGTCATCGAAATCAATCCTTGTTCGACAGGCTCCTTGGTCTTGGCTGCCGCAGCAGCAATAGGTGCTGATCCTAAACCAGATTCATTGGAGAATACCCCGCGTGCGACCCCATTTTGAATCGCCATCTGGATGGTTGCACCAGCAAAGCCACCAACAGCAGCCGTCTGACTAAATGCAGAACTAAAGACTAGCTGAAGAGTTGGCAGCAAACGATCTATATTGACTGCTAATACAGTCACAGTCCCCAAGATATAAATAGCCGCCATAAAAGGCACAATCTTGGTCGACACTCGAGCAATCGACTGGATACCGCTAAAAATGACCAGAGCCACCAAAATAGCCAAGATAGAGGCAGTCACAGCTGGAGGCAACTGAATGGTATTCTGCATAGCTTCTGTAATGGAATTCACCTGCGTAAAGGTCCCAATCCCTAAAAGAGCCACCAAGACACCCGCTACAGCAAAGAAGATAGCCAGCGGACGCCATTTTTCGCCCATTCCTAATAGGATATAATGCATGGGACCACCAGCAACAGCTCCGTGAGCATCCTTAGAACGATACTTGATTGCTAATAAACCTTCGGCATACTTGGTTGCCATTCCAAAGAAAGCTGCTAGCCACATCCAAAATAAGGCGCCCGGTCCACCAACTTTTATGGCAGTCGCTACACCGATAATATTCCCCGTTCCAACCGTGGCCGCCAAAGCTGTACAAAGAGCAGCAAAGCTTGACACGTCTCCATGATGATCCTCGCCGGAAACAAAAATTAAGCGAAAGGCGCGAGAAAGGCGCGAAATCTGTAGCAACCTCAGACGAAGTGTCAGATAAAGCCCCGTTCCAACTAATAAAATCAAGAGGGGAGGTCCCCAGACCAGAGAATCAATTTGATTCAGCAATTTCAACATAAATCTTCTGCTCCTTTTCCACACCGAGAAAAAGAAAAGTACATGTGTAAACATGTACTCTGGATGCCTGAGAACGACCGTTTCCTGTCCTTCCCTTGCTCTGTCCTTTTACCTGAGAGTTTGAGCAGTTGCCTGCCTTGCCCCTTCGGTGCCAATCATGGTCTCTCCAGAGTTCCGTCCATTTCACAGTCATAAGTTTCAAACGCTTATTTCTGAAAAACTTCATTCGGTGTTTATTCTAAATTTTCTATTATTTTAAAATAATATTCGGTTTTTGTCAATATTTTATAACAAACTTTAGACATGTAAACGTTTTTTAACACAAAAAGAAGCCTAGGGCTTCTTTCTTAACTTAATTCTGCCAAAATCGCCTTCAGTTGCTCCTTCGTATGAACACCAGCTACTTGCTTAACGACTTGGCCATCTTTTTTGAACAGAAGGGTCGGAATGGACATAATGCCAAATTCACGGGCAGTATTAGGATTTTCATCCACATCCATTTTAAGGATTTTCAGTTCATCTTCATGAACTTCTCCTGCTAACTGCTCCAAGATAGGCGCCTGCATGCGACATGGACCACACCAAGTTGCCCAAAAATCAATTAGAACCAGTCCGTCTTTTGTCTCTTCAGCGAATGTTGCATCTGTAACTGCTGCTACCATAAATCTTCTCCTTTGAATAGCTTACTTTTGATAATATTGTACACCAAACCCAGAGGAAAAGAAAATATTTGCTACGGCAGGACCCGATACTCCCCTACTTAAAGATCACAATCGTCGCGCCACTGCCACCAGCATTTTGCGGGGCATAGCCAAAGGACTTGACCTGCTTGTTACGGCGGAGGTATTTGGTCACCCCTTCACGGATGACACCCGTTCCGATACCGTGGATAATATCCACCTGAGCCATATTATTGAGAAGGGCCTGATCGATAAAGGCATCGAGCTCCTCCATGGCCTCTTCATAGCGTTTGCCACGCAGATCCAATCTGGCTCTTGGACCATTGGTATTGGTCCGCTTGACCACATTGACCTGCTTGCGCTTAGGCTGAGCCTCCTTTTCAGCTTTGAGTAAGTTGAATTCCTGCTCTTCTAGTGTCATCTTGATAAGACCTACCTGAGCTTCCCAGCGGCCGTCCTTGAGCTGCTTGACCAAGGTCCCCCGCTGACCATAGCTGGTCACCAGAATATCATCTCCCACCTTGGGCGCCCGATTTTTCTTGGCTTGCTTGAGCACTTTATTCTTTGATAAATCAACCGTTTCTGGTGCTAACTTTTTAAGCTGAGCCTTGGCTTCAATAATCTCATGCGGTTTGAGATTGGACTTATCATGGAGATTTTTGAGAATGCTCTCGCTCTCTGACAAGGCCATGTCAACGATTTCCTGGGCTTCCAAGCGCGCCTTATTGAGCTCGGTTTCCTTTTCTCGGTTAAACTCATTGTAAAGTTTTTTGAGGGCTCGATTAAATTTGAGATTTTCCTGCTCCACCTCGCGGATATTATCCAAGCGCTTGCGGCTTTCCAACGTCTGCTCTTCCAGGCGCTCAATGATCTGATTGACATCACTGTCTGTATCGGTCTGCTCTTGGGCGTGGCCAACGATAACTTCCGACAAGCCCAGACGCCGAGCAATTTCAAAGGCATTGGAGCGGCCAGGTACTCCCTGCATAAAGCGATAGGTCGGCCTTAAACTATCTGTATCAAATTCCATGCTAGCATTTTCCACCCAATCCGTCTCAATCCCATAGGCTTTGAGCTCAGGATAGTGAGTTGTCGCCATGGTTTTAATCTGTCTTAGCCGCAAATCTTCTAAGATAGCAATCGCCAGAGCTGCTCCTTCTTGCGGGTCAGTCCCAGCTCCCAGCTCGTCCAGCAGAACCAGACTCTCGCTATCAACCTGCTCTAAAATAGAGACGATATTAGTCATGTGACTGGAGAAAGTCGACAGGCTCTGCTCAATCGACTGCTCATCGTCAATGTCTGCAAAAATCTGACTGAAAATCCCGACGCGACTGCCCTTATCCGCCAGAATCGGCAGACCTGACTGAGCCATAATCTGAGCCAAGCCCAAGGTCTTCAGCATGATGGTCTTACCACCCGTGTTAGGCCCAGTAATGACAATCGCTGTCAAATCAGGCCCAAAATGCAGGTCATTAGCCACTGCATTTTCAATCAGGGGATGGCGGACACTGAGTAGTTGGATATCCTGCTCTTCTGACAGGTCTGGCACCACCGCTCCCGTCTCCTGCATGAAGCGGACCTTGGCACGCACCAGATCTAGATGACCGATAATCCAAGCATTATTGGCAATTTCAGCCGCATGAGGCCGTATCATATCCGACATAGCCTGCAAAATCCGCTGAATTTCATAGCGCTCGTCCGCCCGACTGCTAGCAATCTCTTCATTGAGATTGACCACCGCCCGCGGCTCAATGTAAACCGTACTTCCGCTGGCCGAAATATCGTGAACAACGCCCGCAATACGGTTGCGGTAGGTATTTTTCACAGGTAGTACATTGCGGCCGTTCCGGCTGGCCACCACTTGGTCTGCCAGCATATCTCCTTTGGTTTTGAGAATTTCTTGCAGAATATCCCGAACCTGAACTTCATTTTCTTGGATTCTCCGGCGAATACGACTCAACTCTTCACTAGCAAAACTCTCAAGAAAGCCCCCATCATTGATAGCTTGCAGGCTCCCCTGAATACTAGGAAACTCTACTAAATTTTTAAAAAGGCGATCCAAACGCTCCAATTGGACATTTTCCAAGTTCTCGTAGAAAGATACCAGCTCATGCGTCACAGCTAAGACCCGCTTGAGGGCTAAAAACTCCTCGATATTCAGGTCACTATCCAGCTCTAGGCGCTTGGTTAAGCCCCTAATATCCTGAATCGCTCCCAAACTAAAGTGCGGATGTTGCACAAAAATCTGCCGCATATCGGACATTTCCAAAAAAGCAGCAGCAATTGATTCCTTTTTGCTGTTTGGCTGGAGCTGCTTCAACTCCAACTCTCCCAGCTCAGTCAGTAGATAGGGAGAAAAAAGCTCCTTAATTTTATCAAATTCCAAAGTTTCTAAAATTTTATGATTCATCATGTTCATTCTATTTCTATATGATTTAAACTGAAAAAGAAACTCAGCTACAGGGCAACTGAGTCTTAATTATCCGATAATTTTTGTGACCCAAAGGTCATGTAAAATGGATGAAGTTACAGGCGTGTGATTGATAATAAACCGAATCAGCAAACTCGAATTTAAGCGTTCTTGGATAAAGGACATAGGCACGGTAGCTAAAATAGTCAGTCCCATCTCGATAACAAAGAGGGCGATGAAGACCGCAATAGCCCCACTGACCATATTAAAAACTTTGGTATCCCACTTATTCGGATAGGGAATTAAATTTACAAAAATCCCCAAAAAGCGGCCTACTATATAAACAAGGCTGAAAACAAGAAGGTAGGCCAACCCTGCATAAAAAACCTTATCCAAATGGAAAAGTTGGGAACTCGCAAAGAAATAAGTTGAACTGCCTTTAACAGCGCTAGCATAGGGCACCCACAAGCTGATAGACTTAGCCAAGTCCTGATATAGAGCTCCAGCCACCAGCATGGATACAATCGTCATAGCAGCATAATAACCCTGCAGAACAATCCCACGCGAGTAGCCAATATAAAAGCTCCAAGCTAATATTAGTAAAATAATAATTGCAAACACTATCTTTCCCCTGTATTAGCTGACTTTTCTCTCAGCTCACTGAGCATTTTGTGACGAAGCCCTTCCAATTCTTTTTCCTTATCATCAAACTCAATCTCGCGGCTGAGCTGGGTAGATAAACTATTAATCGCCAGCAAAATGGCCAAGACTTCATCATCTGCCGCAGGCATCTGATCTTTAATAGCCTTATATTTTTCCTTGGCAACCCGCTCCACTTCTTCCATAAAAAGATTATCATGTTCTGTTGTTAAAGTTAAGGTTTTGTTTCCAAATGTAAACTTATATCTATTCAAATTTGCCATAAAATCACCTCATGATATTATACCAAAAATCGCTACATTTGTCAGGTAGAAATCTGCTATCTATCCTTTGATAAATTATAACTCTTTCGTATAATAATATCGCTCACCTGTATAGGGATATTCTTTTAATCTAAACACTTCCTCATAGCCATGCTTTTTATAAAAATCTGGCGCTTGGAAATGAAAAGTATCCACAAATGAATACTTACACTTCCTGTCACGAGCTTCCTCTTCTGCCCTTTGCAAAATATCCGAGCCAAGCCCTTGCCCTCGTAAAGCCTCACTCACATATAAATACTCAATTTCCAGCCAATAACCATACGTCTCGGCTACTAGGCCTCCTATTAAATTTCCGTCCTCATCTTCGACAAAGATATTGAGAGGCTCACTTGTTGAAGCTTCCCGTTTAGAGCGATTATAAGCTCGAATTAAATTTCCAAGTTCCTGGACACGTTCAGATTCTTTATTTTCCAATCTCAATTTCATTAGGCTCTCCTTCTTACTTATCAGACAAATCTTAAACCTATTCTACCATTTTAGCAGGATAAGTAGAATTTATTCATTCCAAAAGTAAAAATTTGAAAGATAGATACCTTAAAATGTATTAGAAAAGACAAGGCAGCAAACCTTGTCCTTATACTATATCTAATTGATCTCTTATTCATAGACTTTCTATATAAATCTCACACTTTATATATTCCCCTTACGAACCCGCACTTTCATAGGCATCTAAGCCCCTGTCCCATAGTTTCAAGGAAATGAAAAAGAAGACAAGGGAAATCAGAATCAAACCACCGATATTAAAAAGTCCATTCTTGTCCTGCAAGAAATAGCTAGCTGGATAGTATGCCGTAAAGGCGAAAGGCACGATAAAGCTAATCAACCAACGAAGAAGAGAATTGTAAATGGAAATCGGATATTTAGCAAAATCATTGAACATATAGAAAATGTAAATCATAGCACCTGACTGCTTGGTCCAAAAAGCGATACTGGCTGTCGCGATTTTCAAGGAAGTATAAATCAAGGTCGCAAAAGGAATACAGACTAGGAAAATCAAGAATTTAGGAAAGGTCCAGCTAATACTGGTGACCGTTGTCGCTAGTAAAATTCCACCGACCAAAAGTTCACCCAAGGCATCAATCTGAAAGGTTTCGACTAGGATGTGAAAGAGGGGATTGATGGGGCGAGTCAGATACTTGTCAAATTCTCCTTTTCGCACCAAGCGTTGCCCCAATGCCCAGAGATTGTCAAAAAAGAGATGGTCCAATCCCTTGGGAATCAAGGAAAAGCCATAGATAAAGGCAATCTCTTGAAAGGTCCATCCTTCTAGCGAAGGGATGTGTTGAAAGAGGACATTGAGAAACAAGAGATTCAAGCCTTGGGTCAGGAAAACACCTAAAACACCAACCACAAAATCAACCTTGTATTCCATGATTTGCTTGATGTATTGTCTGATAAAAATCAGATGCATGCGTTGATATTTTTTCATACTAACCTCCTTGAATGGTGATGAATGACTGGACCCGTTTCCAAATCAACTGTGACAAGCCCACCATCACTATGAGCCAGAAGAACTGTAGCAAAAGCGCTCGTAGAATCTGACTGGTATTGTATTTTCCAACAATGATCATGACTGGAGTGTAAATCAAGGATGAAAAAGGCAGGAAGGATAAAATATCTGAAACGACCTTAGGAAAGAAAGCCAAAGGAATCAAGCTTCCAGACATAAAGGCCACTAAGGAAGTCTTGAGTAGATTAGAACCCCATAGATTTTTAAATACAAAGGCTGAAAATCCAAAGCAGATATTAAAGAAAAAGTTAATCAGATAGGCCAGCGTTAAGCTAAAGAGATAAAGGGTAGTTAGTCCCAGCACTTCTACCATCCCTTGCCCCGATAAGATTTTCATCAAGACAATCACACTCAAGAAAGGAAGTCCGACACTGACAAAAATCAACCACTTAGAACCAAGCTCCGTAAAGAGGTAAGAGGCCGCAAAATGCACTGGTCGCAACAAACGCATGATAATGGAACCATCCTTGACCTCCTCCCCGATCATAAAGGAGCTATCTGACCTGGTCAAAAGATTGGTCACAAAACTCATGATGATGTAGAGGGTGATATCTGCCATACTGAATCCCTGAATCAAAGGCTCTTGCGACGAATCAAAGACTGCCTTCCAGAGATAAAAGGCCACAAAAGCCCCCATGACATCGCCAATCCGATAGAGAATAAAGTTGACTCGATAGGTAATCAACTCCTGAATCCCTGCATTGATAAAGGGTTTATAACGTCTCCACAATTTGACCATCTTAGAGCTCCTTTCGGTAGAAGCGACGGATAATATCCTCAATATCCGTATCCACCATCTTCAAATCGCGAATCTCAAAATCAGACAAGGTTTGCTTGATAATATCAGCTGACTGGTAGCGGGAACTATCGAATTCAATATTGAGGCTGTTTCCTTGTCTATCAATAGTCATATCAGAAAAACCTTCATAGTGAGAAAGGAGATGACTTTGACCTGGCACCAGTTCAAAAGAAAGAGTCTTCATCTTGCCAAAGGTCTTCTTGAGCTGGCTAACCGTTCCATCAAAAATCACCTGCCCCTTATCAATCATGAAAATCCGATCACAGAGCTGCTCAATATCACTCAGATCGTGAGTGGTCAAGAGAATGGTAGTCTCTTCCTCCTGATTGATCTGGGTAATAGCCCGACGAATGTTATCCTTGACCGAAACGTCCAAACCAATGGTCGGCTCATCTAAAAAGAGAACCTTGGGATTGTGGAGCAAGGAAGCTGCAATATCCGCCCGCATCCGTTGCCCAAGTGAAAGAGTTCGCACGGGGTCCTTGATAAATTCCTTCAAATCCAAGACCTCATTCAAAAAGTCCATGCGTTTATGAAAGAGCGAGTCCGGCACATCGTATATCTCTTTCAAAACCGTGTAGGTCTCTTGCAGTGCCAAATCCCACCATAGCTGGGTGCGTTGTCCAAAGACAACCCCAATATCCTTGACATAGTCTTGGCGATTGTCCTGTGGAATCTTGCCGTTAATCCGACAAAAACCAGATGTCGGTTTTAAAATTCCTGTCAGCATTTTGATGGTTGTCGACTTTCCAGCACCATTTGCCCCTATGAAGCCTAAAATCTGCCCCTTGGGTACCTCAAAGGTCAAATCTTTAACCGCTTCAAAGGTTTGCTTTTCAGGGTGAATAAAAGAGCGCAAAGCCCCCTTTAACCCCGGCTCCTTTACTGTCTTCACAAAATTTTTCTGAAGATGTTCCACTTCTATCATTGCCATAAATCTCTCCCTATAGCAAGGAATAGCAACATTGTATTTTTGACTACAAATATTCTAAATCCTTACTTTCTACACCTTCTCAATATTATTACAGAAGGCTTTATACCAACCTATTATAGTCCAATAAAAACTAGAATGCAAGCGTTTGCCTATAGATTATGAAATTAGAGATTTCTCTCTTAAAATAATACTTTTAAACAAAAATTCTGGTTTGATTGTTTCTTTAAAATACCAAAAAAACCTGCCCAGAAGGGCAGGTTACGAATTGTAAAAAGCAAACTATTTTGATCAATATGAATCACTATTTAATCAAAGAACTAATCTTTCATAATTCTTTTCACAATCCCATTTCTATCAATTAGAAAACAATCTGGAAAGGTCATCTGCTCCCATTTTTCATAATCAAAACTGGAATCAAAGTGATGTAGTAGTATTCCTATCAAATTCCCGTGTGAACTAAGTAAAATCGTTTTTTCTGAGTATCTCTCTTCCAATTCCATTAAAAAATTTAGTACTCTAGCTAGTGCATCTTGATTTGATTCCCCTTCTGAAAGAGATTCACTGGGATTTTGCCATAAATATTTAATACTGTCTTCAAACTCAGAATCTTTTATAAAGATTGAAGATAATTTTCGCTCTCGTAACCGACTATCAAGAACTATTTTATCAAATTGAATTGGCGAGCTATTAATCGTTTCAAATGCTCGTTTATAAGGACTAGAAAAATAATGATCAATATTAAAAGAATTCAAAAACTCTAACTGATCAAGAGATGAAAATCCTTTTTCTGACAAAGTTCTATTAAAATCATCACTTGAAAATTTTGAATGAGCATGTCTAAGTAAAATATAAGAATTATTCATAAGTCATTACCTTTCAATTATTATCATCAGTCTCAATGGATTTTTAAGTCCTCAATTATTCTCTAAAAATTCTTTAATGCGAGAAACAATAGCATCGCTTTGATAATGATAGAGGTCATGAGGCGCATCCATATAGACGACTTGAACATTAGACTGTTCACTAGCAAATTTCTCTGCAAAATGCTGCCATTCTGATTGG
>NZ_CALIIB010000137.1 GCF_938020365.1 uncultured Streptococcus sp.
GACGTGCATATTGTGCAATGATTTCATTTTTTTTCTCTTTTGAGATTGCCATGATAAGCTCCTTTTCTTTACGCTTCATCCGAGTGACAGGCTTGGCAATTCCTGCAACCAAGAAGAAGTTATTTGTCTTTAAGACATTCTTATTCTATCAGGAAGCCAAGTTTTTGTCAAATCTTCTACTTTTCCGACAGGGTCAGCCAAATTTCATTAGCCAAAACGAGGATTTTCTACATATTTACTCCAAGGCTCGATCTAGCCGGTCGTTTTTGACTTTGGAGCAGGTTTAGCTTATACTGGGAGTAAGATGACACGAGGAGAAGAGTTTATGAAATATCTTGAGTTTGGGGAAAGCAAGAGAGAAATTTCCCAGATTATCATAGGGCTGATGCGAATTGCCCAAATGACACCCAAAGAGGTGGAAGAACTGGTCGAAACAGCCTTGTCCGTCGGAATTAATGCTTTTGACTTAGCCGATATCTACGGTGGAGGCAACTGCGAAGAAATTTTGGGACAAGTGCTCAAAAATCGACCTGACCTGCGGGCTAAAATGTGGATTCAGTCCAAGGTGGGGATCCGCATAGAAGAATTCACCTACTTTGACTTTTCCAAAGACTATATCCTAGAGGCAACAAACGGTATTTTACAGCGTCTGGGTGTGGATCATCTGGACTCTCTGCTCTTGCATCGACCAGATGCCCTGATGGAGCCCAGTGAAATCGCTGAAGCTTTTGATCTGCTCAAATCTCAAGAAAAGGTCCTTGATTTTGGAGTGTCCAACCAGAATCCTATGATGATGGAGCTACTCAAAAAAGAGGTCAAGCAGCCCTTGGTGGCAAATCAGCTCCAATT
Source organism: uncultured Streptococcus sp. (assembly GCF_938020365.1). Taxonomy (GTDB): domain Bacteria; phylum Bacillota; class Bacilli; order Lactobacillales; family Streptococcaceae; genus Streptococcus. The sequence goes on from NZ_CALIIB010000137.1 coordinate 850, forward strand.
GAGCGCAGCTTTTTCACCTGCCTTTGAGTCCGGCTTCCACGTCAACATGGAGGGTACAGCCGCAAATATGCGCGACGGTAGTATCTTTGAATACTGCCGCCTCAACGATGTCGTGATTCAGGCTTGGTCTGTCCTCCAGCATGGCTATTTCGAAGGCGTTTTTGTCGGTTCGGATAAATATCCCAAGCTCAATGCCGTCTTAAACCGACTGGCCGATAAATACCAAATATCACTATCGGCAGTGGCTATTGCTTGGGTGCTACGCTATCCAGCCCACATGCAGGCGGTCATCGGCACGACCAAGGCTAGCCGCATCATCGAATCAGCCAAGGCGACAGATATTGAACTGACTAGAAAAGAATGGTACGAAATCTATTGGGCCTCTGGAAAAGATCTTCCTTAAAAAATGAGCCTAAAATCCGATTAATTTTCTACCTAGTGCTAGCTAAAGGACTGACAGAAAAGCTGTCCAGAGCATGTCCACTGTATAGCCGAGAAGGCAAAATCACCTTGCACAAGATTAGCTAGCACATAAAATTCCTATTTCACGAAAGGAAAAAAATATATGAACCATTTCGACACAATCATCATCGGCGGAGGACCGGCCGGCATGATGGCTGCCATTTCCAGTTCTTTCTACGGACAGAAGACCCTGCTCCTTGAGAAAAATAAACGACTGGGCAAGAAACTAGCCGGAACGGGGGGTGGCCGCTGCAATGTGACCAATAACGGAAACCTAGATGACCTCATGGCCGGTATTCCGGGCAACGGGCGCTTTCTTTACAGCGTTTTTTCCCAGTTTGACAACCATGATATCATCAACTTCTTTACAGAGAATGGCGTCAAACTCAAGGTCGAAGACCACGGCCGTGTTTTCCCAGCGACAGACAAGTCCCGCACTATTATCGAAGCTTTAGAAAAGAAAATTGCAGAGCTGGGTGGCACTGTCATCACCAATACTGAAATCGTCTCCGTCAAAAAATCTGATGAGCTTTTCACTGTCAGATCCAGCGACCAGACTTGGACTTGCCAGAAGTTGATTGTGACGACTGGCGGCAAGTCCTACCCTTCAACTGGTTCGACTGGTTTTGGCCATGATATTGCCCGACACTTTAAGCACACTGTGACCGATTTGGAAGCGGCAGAAAGTCCGCTTCTAACTGACTTTCCTCACAAAGCGCTTCAGGGGATTTCGCTGGACGATGTAACCCTCAGCTATGGCAAGCATATCATCACCCACGACCTGCTCTTTACCCACTTTGGCCTATCCGGTCCAGCAGCTCTGCGCTTGTCTAGCTTTGTCAAGGGCGGCGAAACCATCTATCTGGATGTTCTGCCACAGAAGAGTCAGCAGGATCTGGCGGACTTTTTAGAAGAAAACCGTGAAAAATCCTTGAAAAATGCCTTAAGAACCTTGTTGCCAGAACGCTTGGCAGAATTTTTTGTTCAATATTATCCTGAAAAAGTCAAACAGCTGACTGAGAAAGAACAGGAACAACTTCTCCAGTCCATCAAGGCCCTCAAAATCCCCGTCACAGGCAAAATGTCCCTTGCCAAGTCCTTTGTTACCAAGGGCGGCATCAGCCTCAAGGAGATCAATCCTAAAACTCTGGAAAGTAAGCTAGTACCTGGACTCCACTTTGCTGGCGAAGTTTTAGACATCAATGCCCACACGGGTGGCTTTAACATCACTTCTGCCCTCTGCACCGGCTGGGTGGCAGGCTCAAATCCAATAAGTACCAAATAAGAAAGGAAGTCCTTTGGAACATATTATTTTACTAAGAGGCGTTACTCCTAATGGAAAAAATGCTATTCCGAAAATGTCTTATTTGGTAGATATTTTGACAGAAGCTGGGTTTCAACACGTTCGAACCTATATTCAAAGTGGGAATATCATCCTTGAAAGCGACTTAGATCTAGAAGAAATACGAAAACGCGTTCATATTCTGATAAAGGAAAAAATTGGAGCCGACTTAAAAATGGTTATCAAGAATAAGAACGATTTTGAAAAGATTGTTCATGAGAATCCATTTAAAGAAGACTATCTTCATGATCGTGTGCATGTGATTCTTTATCAGGGATTTATCCACAGTCTGCCACTAGAAAAATTGAAAGCTGACTACGGTGAGGAAGAAATTTGTGTAGGCGATCACTGTCTCTACCTCTATCTCCCTAGAACTGCAAAACGAAAAAAGCTCAATACTAACTATCTTGAAAAATTGTTTGGCGTGGATCTGACCATGAGAAAGTTAAACGTAGTAGAAAAATTATTAACAAAATAGGAGAACAAGATGAACAGACGCGAAACAGTCGAATTCGTCAACATGTGCATGATTTATGACGGAGAAAAAGTTCTCGTACAAGAACGAGTCAAGTCTGACTGGCCCGGTATTACCTTTCCCGGTGGGCATGTAGAGCGCGGGGAATCTTTTACCGAGGCAGTTATCAGAGAAGTCAAAGAAGAAACTGGGCTGACCATATCCAAACCCCAACTTTGCGGCATTAAGGATTGGTATGATGATAAGGATTTTCGATATGTCGTCCTGCTCTACAAGACAAAGCATTATTCCGGTGTGCTGCAATCCTCAGATGAAGGAAAGGTTTGGTGGGAAGAATTTGAAAATCTGTCTCATCTGAAACTTGCAACTGAGGATATGTCTGATATGCTGCGTGTTTTTTTAGAAGACGATTTAAGTGAATTCTTTTACTATAAAGACGGCGACGACTGGCTTTATGATTTGAAGTAAAAAATGAGGCTGGGACAAAAGTCCTAGCCTCTCAATTGTCTTTGGATTGTCGA
>NZ_CALIIB010000138.1 GCF_938020365.1 uncultured Streptococcus sp.
TGGAGTAGCGACCAAAGCGCTCTCCCATGATGTCCTCAAGGGACATGTTTTGAATATTACTCATATAGGATACAGAGCCCGTAAAATACAAAGTGAAAATAGGAAATTCTTGCAGTGAGCGATGCTCACAAGAGAATTTATCTTTTTCACACAGTATTTAGGGCTTGTTCAACTCCTTTCAAAGAATGTAGAGTAGATTTTTATATTAAAATTGGTACTTAAGAAAAATATTTTTAGATACTATTTAAGTCATTTACAAACACTTATTTAGATTAACCAAAAGCAACTATTCCCTATGGATTGTTCTTTCTTCTTTGAAGCATGTACAAATATAGACAAGGTAAATAAGAAATTATAGCAGTCGATATCAGCAAGATATCAAATACAAACTTTTGCCCTCGAAATAGCTCCTCCCAATGCATTGTATTAAGATAATGAAAAATTAAACCGAATAAATAACAGATACTTATAGGGAAGACTCGCCACTTGATTGATTTGTATAAATAATATATGCGTATTGAGTGATAAAGCGTGGAAGAAATAAGCATAGGTAAACCAAAATCAATTAGAAAAAAATAAAACCTTAAAGCATCATCAAACATATCTGTCCGATCTATGGAAAATAACCAAATATTCCATATAGTGATAATTACAGGAAAAAATAAACCATAAAATCTTTTGCCAAGTTTGTTATTTTGTAAGGCAATATATATTGATAAGATTATGGACACAATCTGAAGAAATGGGAATAACATAGAAAATATTCCAAACATAAAATCCAACATACTATTTCACCTCAATAGCTATTATAAACTAAAGCATTTGTTCATCTTGTAAGTGTATCTGAAACTATTTCAACCTCTCCTCAGCATACTCCATCATCTTCTCTGCAGTTTCTTTGTCATAGTGGAAGCCGGTTTTGAGAGAGAAGGCTTGGGCTTCTTTGTGGAAAAAGTCCATGGTAGCAAAGAGAGACTTAGTAATTTTTTTCTGGTCAGAAAAGTCAAGCAAGGCTGTAAATTCCTTTTCTTTCTCAGAAGGAAAATACTGAAAGAGGTATTTGTAGTTCTTACCAACATCGACCGTTCCCTTATCTACTGCTACTTGCCAAGCTAACAGCTTGAGCAATTCCTGCTGGCAGATGCCATAGAGATGATCCGTCGCATAGATGAGTTGCTTGCGACAAATGCCCTTAACTACATAAGCTGAGACCCACCAGAATTCATTGCAGGATTTGTCAAAGTCAATCGCACTGGCTGGTGCCGTCCAATAGCGCTTGGGGGTCGGTGCATAAGGGGCAAAGAGCCCCTGCGGGTCATCCAGCACCGTGAAATCCGCTTCGCTATCTACCCACTCTTTGATGTGCTCTTTGGGGCAGAGGGTCAAATCGATCCGATTGCCATCTTCAAAGAGCATGAGATAGAGGTGGCGATGGTCAAGTACATTATGCTGCTCGATGATGCGCTTGCCAAACCTTTCCAACCAAGCAAGGTCAGCCACCAGACCATCCAAATTCTCTACAATGTAGACCACATCATAGTCTTGGAACTCATCCTTGGGAGCCTTTGGGTTTGTCCGCGAGCCGGACATAGCGACAGCATTGACTTGTAGCGCTTTTGCGGTTTGCAAAATTAAATCTAGCATTTCGGGTTCAGTTCTCATGGGAATACCTGCCTTTTTAGTGGAGATTCTTGATTCTGTAGAGGGTATACCTGCTCTTATTCACTTTCTAAGATTTATTTTGACTCGCATAAATTAAACATAACAACCTATTTGGCTTCTTCTAATTGTGTTGGGGAAGTTTTTTTGCTTGGTTTACGTTTTTTGTAGCGACTGCGGATGGTGTTGAGGTGGTCGCGGAGGTTGACCATGTGAGTTCTTTCGGGATAAGCGTAGGCACCGATGGCGGTGAAGTCCACAAGGAAATCATAAATTTCTTGTAGCTTAAGTCGGACGGTCTTATTCTGGCTTGGAGCCTTGCCCTTGAGCTCTGTCAGTCGCTCCTTGTAGACCTTTTCAAAGGCCTTCTGGGCAGCAGCCAGACTGTCGACATGGGCTTCCAGATGAAGCTTAGCCAGTGCTGTCTGATAGGCTGGCTTTTTCAGCTCTTGGAGTAGGTGGTTGATGCCCTCGGTCTCCTTTTCAAAGCTAGTGCTAGCTAGGCCACTGTAGTTTTTCAGGAGCTGAGATAGGGTCTCGTAAGCTTCCTTGGTCGCTGCGTCCTTGACCCGTGCAAAGGCCCGAACCAAAGACTGGAGCGTAGCCAAAGCATCGTCACGCTCACGGTCAGCCTGATCCAGATTAGCCACTAGCTTGCTGGACTTGGTCTGATGAAGCCCGCCTTGTAGCTTAGCCAAAAGTTGCTCCATCTCCGCCAGCTTAGTCGTGTAAATAGCATCCACCTTGTTAGCCTTATTAAAAGCCGCAATCTCCTCCATGCTCTCAGACATGAGCTGGAAAAATTCGTTGTTTTCTAAAGATTTAACATCCAAACTGGTAGTTCCATAAATTTTTTTCATTTTACAATCTCCTAATTTTTCGTTTATTTTTTATTTTAATGTACTTTTCACTTCGTCCGATTTTCGGAAAAAGTTTTTTGCTCTTGCAAGAGCTCGTCTGAAAAACAAACGTTCGTCTTTTACTCAAAAAACACTCGTCCGAATTTCGGACAAACAGAATTTGCCATGAAAGGCCTCGTCCGAAAATCGGACGACCTCACTTTAGAACTGGCGAGCTTGTCCGAAAATCCGTCGAGAGGGGATTATTGTTTTAAGGATGGGGGAAGTGATTTCTTATAGGGGATAAACTATTGCGAGGATTAAATCCTGATTTGTAGCTGTATCTATTATTTCCATCCCTTCGAATTAAATACTTTTCACGTTTTTTTATAAGTCTTAAAAACTTTTCCGTACTCAATAATTTCTCTTTGTACTTCTCACCACCATAATAGTAGCACTTCTTCAGCTCTTCGTACCTTGGTTTTTCTAAAAGAAGTTGTTCTTCAAAAATTTCTTGGGCTTTCTCATACATTTTTGAAAGAAGCTGTGACTGACAAAATTCAAAAAACGCAGTTTGAATAACCAATACTAGAAGAACGATACCTATCGGTCTAACTTTATCAATATCAACGCCAATGATGAATGTTACTATCGCAAGAATCCCAAGTATCAAACGATTTTCATCTCCCATATCTTCTAATTCAAAGACATTTTGAGATTTTAAAACGATATAAAATGAAATACAAGAAGCAAGCGATAATACACTAATTATTAACCAAAATTGATATACTTTGCCATCAAATATATTGTTCAGATTAAATTCTACAAATGGATATTTTATAAATTTAACTATTCGTTCTGGAACACTTGTATCTGAGCTGCCATCAATAACCAAGCATCCAATAATAAATGCGTTTACACTCATTGAAAGTGAAAGCATAACATATCGTAGGATTTTAACAACGGAAAAGATAAACAGTATAAAAGAATTGTAAGCAATAAGGAGAAGTAAAAGCAATATAAAAATAAAAAATAATTCTAAGTGAAATTGAGTAAAAACATCTTTACATAAATTTATCACATATCCTATAACAAATGAAATAATGAAATATACTAAAAATTCCCACTGCTTAGTGCTAGCATTTTTAATTAAATAATATTTATTATCTATAATTTTTAAAATGTCTAGTCTATTTTTGTATTCTTCCTTTTGCTTCTCTTTGTATTTTTTTAAAATCCACATCTCAAAACGCCCCACTCTCCTCAAGCGTAAACTTGACATTATCCTCAATCCACTTGCGGCGTGGTTCGACCTTGTCCCCCATAAGGACATTGACACGGCGTTCGGCGCGGGCCAAGTCTTCAATGGTGACACGGATAAGGGTGCGGGTGTCAGGATTCATAGTGGTCTCCCAGAGCTGGTCGGCGTTCATTTCACCGAGCCCCTTGTAGCGCTGAAGCATGGCTCCTTTGCCAAACTTGCGGCGCAGGTCGTCCAGCTCGCCATCCGTCCAGGCATACTCGACAACTTCACTCTTGCCCTTGCCCTTAGACATCTTATAAAGAGGCGGCAGGGCGATATAGACGCGACCAGCCTCGACCAGCGGGCGCATATAGCGATAGAAAAAGGTCAGCAGCAAGGTCTGGATATGGGCACCGTCAGTGTCCGCATCAGTCATGATGATGATCTTGTCATAGTTGGCATCCTCAAGGGTAAAGTCTGTCCCAACACCCGCTCCAATCGTGTAAATCATGGTGTTGATTTCTTCGTTCTTGAGAATGTCGGCCATCTTAGCCTTGGCAGTATTGATAACCTTACCGCGCAGGGGCAGGATGGCTTGGAACTTACGGTCACGGCCTTGCTTGGCAGAGCCACCGGCAGAGTCTCCCTCGACTAGATAGAGTTCATTCTTGGCTGGATTCTTGGACTGTGCTGGAGTCAGCTTACCAGAGAGCAAGCCCTTGTCTTTCTTATTCTTCTTGCCATTGCGGCTTTCGTCACGCGCCTTGCGGGCAGCTTCTCTTGCATCTCTGGCCTTGATAGCCTTGCGGATGAGATTGGAAGCCAGCTCGCCATTTTCCAAGAGGAAGAAAGTCAGCTTGTCAGAGACGATGGAGTCCACGGCAGGACGAGCCAAAGGGCTGCCCAGCTTGTCCTTGGTCTGGCCTTCAAACTGCAGGTGCTCCTCTGGAACTAGGATAGAAAGAACAGCAGCCAGACCCTCGCGATAGTCTGAGCCTTCCAGATTCTTGTCCTTTTCCTTGAGCAGACCTGTCTTTCTGGCATAGTCGTTCATGGCCTTGGTAATAGCGGTCTTAAGTCCCGTCTCATGGGTACCGCCATCCTTGGTGCGGACGTTATTGACAAAGGAAAGGATATTGTCGGAGTATCCGTCGTTGTACTGGAGGGCCACCTGGACTTGGAAGCCACTCTCCTCGCCCTCGAAATAGAGGACAGGCGTCAGGGTTTCCTTATCTTCATTGAGATAACTGACAAAGTCTTCAACCCCGTTCTCATAGTGGAATTCTACTTCTTCGCCAGTCCGCTCATCAGTCAGCGACAGGCGGACATTTTTGAGCAGGAAGGCTGATTCCTTAAGCCGCTCTGCAATGGTGTTGTACTTAAAGTCCGTCGTTGAAAAAATCGTATCGTCCGGCATGAAGGTCACCTTGGTCCCAGACTTAGACTTAGGAGCCGTACCGATTTTCTTGAGCGTGGTGACAGGTTTTCCGCCATTTTCAAAGCGCTGCTTGTAAACAGTGCCATCGCGCGTGATTTCCACTTCCAGCCAGCTGGACAGGGCATTGACAACAGAGGATCCTACACCGTGGAGACCGCCCGAGGTCTTATAGCCACCTTGGCCAAACTTACCGCCGGCGTGGAGAACGGTGAAAATGACCTCAACCGTGGGAATGCCCATCGCGTGCATGCCGACCGGCATTCCGCGTCCGTGGTCTGCGACAGTCAGACTGCCGTCTTTATTGATGGTCACATCGATCCGGTCACCGAAGCCTGACAAGGCTTCATCGACTGCATTGTCCACAATCTCCCAAATCAGATGGTGGAGTCCAGCTCCGTCGGTCGATCCGATATACATCCCTGGACGTTTGCGGACCGCATCCAACCCTTCTAATACCTGAATGGCATCGTCATTATAATTGTTAATATTGATTTCCTTTTTTGCCACAAGGAACCTCCTGCATGATAGTCATCCTTACTATCTTACAAGTTTTTGGTAAATTTTGCAAAGCTTTTTTCTACAAAATCCCCTTTAAAGGCTGATAGAATCTGGATTTTAAGTGATTTTGGAGAAAGGCAGCTTAGCTGCAGGCGTCAGACTAGACAATTCACTTAAAATATTCTTATCATAGTCCTTTGTCCAAGTTCCAAATCATGGTATAATAAAATCATGATGAACACGATACTTGGATTAATACTAGCATATTTATTGGGCTCCATTCCGACAGGTTTGTGGATTGGGCAGATTTTCTTTAAAAAGAACCTGCGGGAATACGGCAGTGGCAATACTGGCACGACCAATACTTTCCGGATTTTGGGTAAGACGGCCGGCACTGCCACTTTTGCCATTGACTTTTTCAAAGGTACACTGGCAACGTTGCTGCCGCTTTTCCTGCATATTGAAGGGATTTCACCACTGATTTTTGGCCTCTTGGCCGTGATTGGCCATACCTTTCCAATCTTTGCTGGCTTCAAGGGCGGCAAAGCCGTGGCGACCAGTGCAGGAGTGGTTCTGGGCTTCTCACCCGCTTTCTTTGTCTATCTGATATTGGTCTTTGTGACGACTCTCTATCTGGGAAGTATGATTTCCCTTGCCAGTGTGATTTCTGCAAGCGTGGCTATCCTGTCTGTCTTGATTTTCCCTGCTTTGGGCTTTATCCTACCTAGCTATGATTTCCTCTTTACCCTGATTATCATTCTCTTAGCAACTATTATCATCCTTCGCCATCGGGACAATATCCAGCGGATTCAAAATAAAACTGAAAACCTAATCCCTTGGGGCATTAACCTGACCAAGCAAAATCCAAAAAAATAAGAGTGGGACAGAAATCGGTAATTCGTTAGAATTCGATTTCGTCGTCCCACCTCCGCACAGTTGAGTAGGGCTGTAAATGCTGATGAACTCAGCGTAGTAGAGCCCACTCAACCACTGCGTCTTGCTCGACAATCCAAAAAAACAATTGAGAGGCTAGGACTTTTGTCCCAGCCTCATTTTTTTAATCTTTTTGAATTTTTTTCAGGCTTGATACGCCTAAGGTTCCCAGAACCAGTCCGAAGAGGGAAAGAAGGAAAGGATTCTTGCTTCCTGTTTTCGGAAGAGTTCCTTGTTTGCTTGCTACTTCTGTCGGACGGACCTGTGCTGGAGCTTGATAAGTTGCCTTATTAGCTGCTGGCTGAGCTGTATTTGGCTTCTCAAGAGAAGGTTCTTCTTGTGGTTTTATCTCAGGCACAACTGGATGATTAGGTTGGCTAGGAACTACTGGATTGCTTGGTCTTGTTGGAACTGTTGGATTAGTTGGGTTGGTAGGATTTGCTGGGTTTGTCGGATTGGTTGGGTTTGCTGGATTGCTTTGTCCAGGCTTAGAAGCGGCATCTTTTGGATCAGTACCCTGCTGGATTTCCTCGATATCTGTGTAACCATCTCCATCTGTATCCTTGCTAGCAGACATAGAAATCGTGCGAGAATTTGGATTGATTGCTGCATAAGCTGTCAAATCTGCACTTTCCAGATATTCTGCAAAGGCCACGTCCATAGATGGACCTTCCTCACGTGCACCACCCAGCATGGTATAACCATCACCACCAGCTGCTAGGAAGTCATTGGTTGTCAGGTAATAGGTCTTAGCCAAGTCAAGGGCTTCATAAGCACCTGTTTCTTTATTTTTGATTTCGATGCGAAGGATCCGTTTCTCTGCTGGCAGAGTTGTGTCATAGTAAACTTTAGCACCAGAAACTTGCAAGAAACCGCCGCTTGGCTCTAGCAATGGTTGGCCGTTTTCATCCAAGACAGGTTTCCCATCTTTTTCTTGCAGGATTGAGCCCAAAGATTTGGCAAACATATCTGCAATGTTCTGACCTGTTACCTTGATTTGTGAAATGGTATTTCCAAAAGGCAATACAGCGATGACATTTCCCTTTGTGATTGGCTTGTCTTTGGCAATGGTTTCCCGTAGGCCGCCACCGTTGGTCACAGCCAAGTCTGTTTTGTTGGCAAAGCCTGTTTGGCCGTATTTATAAAGGGCATCTGCCACCACATTTCCCAGATTGGTTTCTCGAACGCGAACATTTTCACGGTCCCCGTTAAGCTCAACAGGGCTCTTGGCTACGATTACCTTGGCATTTTCTGCATCGTATTTTTCCTTAATCTTCTTAACCATCTCTGCTACAACTGGGTCTGGACTAGCTTTTTTAGCTGTTGCAGCTGGGATTTGTTGAGGATCGCCCAGAAGTTGGTTGGCCTTAAAAGTAACTTTACCGATATTATGCAAATAACTACCAGTCTGATTGTAGGTCACATTTTCACCGTAAGTAGTGGACTCTACTGTGTGAGAATGGCCGTCAATCACTGTAACCCGCTTGCCCTTCAGCTTAGCATTTTTAGAAAGGGCCTCAGCCAAGGTAGATCCGCGCCATTCAACTGGTGTCGTAGTATCCACACCCAAGTGAGCCAGAACGACATAGTTTTTGTAAATCTTGCCTTCAGCTGCTGCACGCGCTTCAACTTCGTCAATCACCCGATTAACCTCTGTGATTGGATCCGCGAAAGTCACACCTTGAATATTTTTCGGGTGCGTTTTTGTAGCTGTCTCAGGAGTGGTCACCCCAATCACGACAAACTCATCACCTTCTACATTCTTATCCTTGTCCACAATAGTTGATGCTTGGAACACACGGGCATTGTTGGCATAAGTATTAGCACTGAGAAGTGGGAAATTAAGGATTTCTTTATATTTTTTAGCCTCATCCAAACCAAAGTCGAATTCATGGTTGCCGACCGCCATAGCGTCATAACCGATTTCATTGAGGATCTTCGCGCGTTCTTCCCCTTTGGAGCTATTAGAAATTGGTAGGCCTTGGAAAGCATCTCCTGCATCTACGACCAGCGTTTGAGGATTTTTCGCACGTTCTTCCTTGATAACCGTTGCAAGTTTGGCATCTCCGATAACACCTTTTTCTTCGACGATACGACCGTGCACATCGTTTGTATGAAGAATGGTAGCTTCAGGCAAGCTTGCGTCGGACGCTCCTGATACATCTTGAGCATTAGCTGCGATGGCCGCATTAACACTAGCTTCATCGGCAGAAACTCCACCTGCTTGCGCCAAATCCGTTTCAACCGGTTTTTGAGCTGGTTCGTTCACATTTGCCACAGCAGTTGCTGGCTGAACCTCATCCGCAGCAACTTGATGGTCCAAAAAGGCAGGTGCCAACAGAACCGTCGACAAAACAGGTAAAATAAGATGCTTCTTTTTCATAAATAAAAGCTCCAGTCTATGTTTTTTCTACTATTATACTGTTTTTATTGTAAAAAGGGAATGCCTTTTCAAGGAATCCTTCTTCTTAATACGAAAAACGTTCCAAAATGAAATGGAACGTTGATTTTATATGAATGTCTGCTAGGCTTGGAAGACGACTTCTCCATCGCAGATGGTATATTTGACTTGTCCTTTGAGCTCTTCACCAACAAAAGGTGAATTAGCTGCCTTGGAGGCAAAATGGTCGGAAACCAGACGGTCAGCCTTAGGATCGAAAATAGTGATATCAGCAGGGCCTTCTTCGGCTAGAAAACCAGCATTAAAATCATAGAGACTAGCTGGATTGACCGTCATCTTTTCTAAGAGCTCCATGAGGCTAAGATGACCAGCCTCTACCAAGTAGGTCAGTCCCAGAGAAAGCGAAGTCTCAAGACCAGTCATACCAGAAGGTGCTTTAGTGATATCTTCTACATTTTTCTCGTCAGCATGATGTGGAGCATGGTCCGTTGCAATGACAGAAATAACACCAGACTTGAGCCCTTCGATAACGGCCAGACGGTCCGATTCTAAGCGCAGCGGCGGATTCATCTTAGCATTGCTGCCCTTGGTCAATAGCAGAGCTTCTGTCTTAGAGAAGTGCTGAGGTGCTGCTTCAGCAGTGACTTGAGCACCTAGCTTCTGAGCGAATTCGACCACCTTTACACTCTCAGCCTTGGACAAGTGCTGGATATGCACATGAGCCTTGGCATCATAAGCAATCATGACATCGCGGGCAATCATGCTGTATTCTGCCACACCTGTCGCGCCACAGATATGAAAATGCTCTTTGGCGATAT
>NZ_CALIIB010000139.1 GCF_938020365.1 uncultured Streptococcus sp.
TATCATTCGACGCTGAAAAATTGGAAGGTTCATTGACTCGCTTGCCAGAACGCGATGAAATCAACCCAGAAATTAACGAAGCACTTGTCGTTGAATTCTACAACAAAATGCTTTAATTTCTATTGGAAATTTATTCAGAAGCCGTTTTCGGCTTCTTTTTTATTCGATTAACAAAAAGAGGCTGGGATATCTTGTCCCAGCCTTTATTAGTTCTTGAGTTTTATAGCATCTTTAAAAGAAGATTAGCCATTTGTTCTGGGCTTTCCTTACTGCCTCGGGCGATCCACATCTGGTAGACGCCAAAGAAGGCATTAACGAGGTAGACGATGCCGTATTCCTTTTCGATTTGATTGAAAGCTTTGCTGCGAAACCGTTCCTGTAGGATTTGGGAAAGTAAGGATTGGAGCTTATGGCGTAGGAAATTTTGGATTTCTCTAGTACCGTTTTCCGTCAAGAGAGCAGCCAGAAGAGGCTCTTGGGTCAAGAACTGAAAGACCTCTGTGATAGCGACTGCTACATCTTCATGATTGTGTTCAAAGATGTATTCTAGTTGATGAAAGAGGCCCTGCTGATAGCGCTCAATCATATCATATTTATCCTTGTAGTGGGTATAAAAGCTACTGCGACTGATACCAGCAGCTCGGGCCAATTCGACTGTTGTAATATGGTCAAAAGACTCCTGATGCAATAAGTCAACCATAGCCTTCTCAATGATGGCCTTGGTTTTTTTACGTTTATTACTTTCCGTCATTTTAATTTTTCCTTTGTTATTAAATTATACAAAATTAGACAAGGTGTATAAAAATAGAAATTTCTGCTTGCCTTAATTTTTTTATTGTGTATAATCTATTATATCAAATTTTTAGACAATGTGTATAAAAAAGGAGAAAAGATGTTCAAAGAATGGAAAGCGATCTTCAAAAAACCGAAGATTATTGTAGTCATGCTGGGAGTTGCCTTGATTCCAGCCTTGTATAATGTGATTTTTTTGAGCTCTATGTGGGATCCGTATGGCAAACTTTCTGATTTGCCAGTAGCGGTGGTCAATCAGGACCAGAAGGCGAGCTTATATGGAAAAGACTTGTCCATTGGTTCAGATATGGTTCAAGATATGAAGAAAAATGCAGCGATGGATTTTCATTTTGTGGATAAGGATCAGGCAGAGAAGGGATTGGAAAAGGGCGACTATTACATGGTGGTGACTCTTCCTCAGGATCTATCAGCCAATGCGGCTAGTATCTTGAGCAATCAGCCTAAGCAAGTTACGATCCACTACCAAACATCCAGTGGTCATAGTTTTATCGCCAGCAAAATGAGCGATTCTGCCATGGCTTCGATGAAGCAATCGGTCAGTCAGAAGATTACAAACAGCTATGTGACAAGCCTTTTTGCGAGTATGGATAAGCTAAAAGGTGGACTTGGAACAGCCGCAGATGGCACAGCTAAATTGTCCGAAGGCAGTCAGGAACTGGCAAACGGTAGCCAAAAGCTGTCTACTAACTTGGAAAGTCTAGCTCAGTCTAGCCTCACTTTCTCAGATGGAGCCACAGCGCTGTCAACTGGTCTGGTAGCATACACAAACGGAGTGGCTCAGATCAATGCCGGCTTGCCGACTTTTACTAGCAAGATGACGGAATATACAGATGGAGTTGGGCAGCTTTCAGCTGGTGCCAGTCAATTAACCGCTCAGTCACAAACATTATTGAATGGAACCAACCAACTAACGGGCAATTCACAGGAATTAGTCGCTGGTGTGGAGCGACTAAACAGCGGTTTGGCAGAACTGCAATCATCCGTTAATAGCAGTGTTACGACTAACCAAGAAAAGGTTGCTCAGTTGACGGCAGGTCTAGATCAGCTCAATACGGCCATTCAAAATGCCACATCGGGAACGAGCTTGCCAACGGAAACAATTGCGGCTTCTCTCACGACGATTGCGACCAACGCGCAGTCTTTGGCAAGTAGTGCGCAAAGTGATCGGGCAGCAGCCATGGCAGCTTTGGAAGGAACAGCTGCTTACCAAAAACTTTCTGCCGATGAGCAAGAAGAACTAAAATCAGCTCTAGCAGGTGGTACTGATTCTAGCAGTAGTGCAGCGGCAACTATTGTACAGGAAGTCCAAGCTATCCAAACTAATCTGCAAGGTTTGCAAACGGCCAGCAGTCAGGCAAGTCAGCTGTCGGCAGCAGCCAACCAAGTCCTGCCAGGTGCTTCAGCTATGATTAGTGGTCTCTATGGTGGTCTAGGTCAGGTAAATGAAGCTCTGTCCTCTGCCAGCACTGGTTCAGCGACCCTTTCTCAAGGCATTACGGCTTATACAGGTGGACTTTCTCAAGTAGCTCAGGGAGTAGCGGCTTATACTACAGGGGTCAATCAGCTTTCTCAAGGAGCAGCTAATCTAGCGAGCCATAATGACCAAGTGACTTCAGGAATCGGTCAAATCAGCTCAGGCCTCTCTCAATTACATGATAAATCATCGACTTTGGTCGCAGGGATGCAAACATTATCTACAGGTGCTACTCAAATGGCGGATGGTTCTCAGCAGTTAGCGAATGGTGGTCTCACCTTGAACAGTGGGCTGGGAAATTTATCAATCGGCGCTCAGACTCTAAATACAGGGTTGACGGATGCCAAGGGTCAATTGTCCAAGCTTTCAGTGACAGAGGACAATGCGGCTGCCTTGGCTGGCCCTGTCGAGCTGAAAAAGACAGATAAAGATCAGGTTGGTAAAAATGGTGTTGGTATGGCCCCCTACATGATTTCTGTTGCTCTTTTTGTAGCAGCGATTTCGACCAATGTTATTTTCGGCACGCTCCCTTCTGGTCAAGTTCCAGCTTCTCGCAAAGCTTGGCTCAAGGCTCGTCTGGAGGTCAATGGTTTGATTTCTATTTTGGCGGGTATCTTGGTTTATGGAGCGGTTCATTTGATTGGTCTTGAGGCCAACTACGAATGGACGACGCTGGCCTTGACTGTTTTAGCCAGCATGGCCTTTATGGCGGTTGTGACGACTCTGGTCACTTGGGATAGTAAGGTCGGGGCCTTTATCTCCTTGATCCTCTTGCTCCTGCAACTGGCTTCTAGCGCTGGTACTTATCCGCTGCCCCTAACGGCGGAAATCTTCCAAATGCTCAATCCAATCTTACCGATGAGCTATGCGGTGTCAGGACTGCGAGAAACGATCTCGATGAATGGTCAAATCGGTGGCCAACTAGCCTTCTTGGTCGCGACTTTACTGCTTTTCATGGTCTTAGGCACAATGGCCTATCGTCCTGATAAGAAAAAAATCATTTAAGAAAGAGTAGACTTAAAAGGAACAACTTGGTTTTGTGAACAGAACCAAGTTTTTTTGTTTCACGTGAAACAGTAGAGAATTTTGCTGTGTAGATTTTCTCCACAAATCTATTTTATTCGCTATGAAAATATGAATGTTTTGTTTTCTTTAAGTTTTCTTTAGCCTTGCTTTAAGTTTTCATCCGTAAAATGGCTCTAGTTACAAGAAAGACAGG
This sequence comes from uncultured Streptococcus sp., assembly GCF_938020365.1. Lineage (GTDB taxonomy): Bacteria > Bacillota > Bacilli > Lactobacillales > Streptococcaceae > Streptococcus. Next base: position 3,507 of record NZ_CALIIB010000139.1, read on the forward strand.
GGGAGAATCCATGGCTAAAAAAACATTTAAAGATAAATTTCAACGATTTGAAACCAAATATATTATTTCCAAAGAAACTTTGGCCGATTTACTGACCGAGTTTGAAGGCCATCTGGTAGAGGATGAGCATGCTTATTCGACCATCCATAATCTTTACTACGACACCCCGACCTATCAAATGATTCGTGAGTCCTTAGAAAAGCCTTATTTTAAAGAAAAATTGCGCGTGCGGACCTACGATGAAAGCCCAAGAGAAGACAGTCAAGTCTTTTTGGAAATCAAGAAAAAAGTGCGTAAGATTGTCTACAAGCGCCGAATTTCGACAGATCTAGTCGCTGCAGAGGCTTACTTGGAGGGCGATCACAGTAAGGTTGAGGATTGTCAGATTCGTGAGGAAATCGACTGGCTGGGTCAGCGCTACGGTGGTCTGCAGCCCATGATGTATATCTACTACAATCGTTATTCTATGAAGGGGATTGAGGATCCCAATGTTCGGATTACCATTGACCACGATTTGACCTACCGCAACTATGATTTGAGCCTCTTGCATGGTCATTACGGGGAAAATCTTCTGCCGAATCATCATGTGATTATGGAAGTCAAGGTGCCAGGAGCCTATCCGCTCTGGCTGAGTGAGATTTTGGATCGCCATCAGGTCTTCCCAAGCTCTTTTTCCAAATACGGGGTTGCTTATAAGAAAACGACAGACTATAAAGGAGTTGTAAATCATGCTTAGTCACTTATTTTATGATATTTTTACCGATACGGCCGTAGATCCAGCCATGATGATGCTGGCTATCGGAGTGTCTTTGCTTTTGGGCTTAGTCATTGCCAAGGTTTACCAGTTTAAGACAGTTTACAGCAAATCCTTTGTGATGAGTTTGGCGCTCTTGCCGACCTTGATTGCAATTGTGATTTTCTTGGTCAATGGAAGTCTGGGAGCAGGGGTTGCCGTCATGGGGGCCTTTAGCTTGATTCGCTTCCGTTCCGCACCGGGAGGGGCCAAGGAGCTGGTGTCCATTTTCTTAGTCATGACAATCGGGATTGCCATCGGAATGGGCTATCTGGTCTTTGCGACCGTCTTTACCCTCATCATGTCGCTCGCTATGCTGCTACTTGAAGTGGTCAATTTCGGGCAGATGAAGCATTCCATGCGCCAGCTGACTATCGTCATACCAGAAAGTCTGGACTATGAAAGCATTTTTGATGATATTTTCAACAAAGCTGCCAATCATGTTGAACTAGCTAATGTCAAAACCTCTGATATGGGGAGTTTGTTCAAGATTAAATACATCATTCAGCTGAATGGTCGAATGACCGAAAAAGAACTCATCGATGCCCTACGGACGCGCAATGGAAATCTAGAGATTGCCATCAGCCGCTATATCACGAAAGAAAATGAATTATAATATCTAGAAAGAGGTCAATCATGAAAACAGGCAAGAAAAAAATATTTCAGAAAATAAAACTAATGGTGCCCCTAGCGCTAATGAGCGTCACCTTGGGGGCTTGTAGTTTGACCAGCCAGTCCAGCACTAGTACGAGTGCTAGTACCATGACCACTCAAACGGCTACCAGTACGACAAAGACAGACACATCCAGCTATTTCACGGATCGTGATCAGGATGCTTCTTATGATGAGGCGACAGCGACCAAGATTAGCTTGAGTGGCTCTACAGCCAAGACATCCGGTGACGGAGCAAGCATTTCTGGCTCCACAGTGACCATTACGGTAGCTGGAACCTATGTCCTCTCTGGCAGCAGTGAAAATGTGCAGATTGTCGTCAAGGCTGGCGATCAAGACAAGGTGCAGATCGTATTGGATGGTGTAACCATGACAGGGACAGATGCAGCGATTGTGGTAGAAAATGCGGATAAAACCTTCATTACCCTAGCAGAAGGTAGCAAGAATAGCATTTCTGACTCAGCCAATCACACCAATACTGACTACGATGCGGCTATTTACAGTAAGGACGACTTGACCTTCAACGGCTCAGGCAGTCTGACCATTGAAGGAAAATACGGTAACGCGGTCGAATCTAATGATGACCTGCGTATCACAGGCGGGACTTATACGATTAAAGGTTACAAGAATGGTTTGTCAGCCAATGATGCCATCAACATTAAGGAGGCTAGTCTAGATATTACAGCGACGGAGGATGCGATCCATGCAGATAACGATGAGGATACTTCGCTCGGGAATCTCTATATTCAGTCTGGTACCATTACGATTAATGCTGGTGATGATGGTCTTCATGCCAGCAATGCAGCGGTGATCGACGGTGGTACTATCACAGTCAAGTCCAGTGTCGAAGCTTTAGAGGGAACAAATGTCACGATTAACGGCGGTACACTTGACCTTTATGCGACGGATGATGGAATCAATGCGGCTAGTACAGCGACTGGGGCTGAGATTTTCATCAAGATTACTGGTGGTGATATCAAGGTTGAGGTCGGCCAAGGCGATACAGACGCCCTTGACTCCAACGGCGATATCATCATGACAGGCGGAAACCTAGCTATCACGTCCACTGTGTCTGCCTTTGACTTTGATGGTAAGGCTACCTATACGGGCGGGACTATCACGGTCAATGGGCAAACCCGAACCGAAATCACAGCTGATGGCCCTGGTGGTGGCGGTGCCCCAGGCGGACAAGGTGGCGGTCCCGGTGGACATTGATTAGAAAAAATCTAAGCAGAGATTGTGCTTAGATTTTTTTGTTTAAATCGGCATAAAATGTACAAAAATGATATACTGGTCTCAATGATGAAGAGGAGCATACGATGAGAAAAACGGCTATTTTTGAAGATGTTGTTTCGATTATGACCCAAGATTCGGCAACTAAAAAGGATATTGCCGGTGCGGATCCGACTATTTTTCGCGAATGTATTTCAGACGATATGAGTGAAAAGGACTTTCTTTATCAGGTTCAGACTTATCTAGCTAGCTTCGGAGTTATTGGCCACGTAGCTTTTCGGGAGAAATATGCTAAGCCAAAAGGTTTTGTTCTACGTTCAACAATCCAAGGACTTTATGTTGAGCAGGCTAATGCAGATACGAATTTGCAGGCGGGCGATCAAATTGTGAAACTGGATGGACAGCATCTAGAAGAGTTTTATAGGATGCACCGAGCGTATTTTACCAGTTCAACGCCTGAGCGAAACTACCGTGAGTGGAGCGAGTTGATTTCAAAAGCTAGGCAAGTGACTGTTTTGCGAGCAGGAGTAGAGCAAATCCTTTCAGTTGAGCCTAGCCAGAATCCTGTAGAGAGTCGATTTGAATGGAAAGAGTTAGAAAAGGGTGTTATTTATCTCCGTTTGGATGACTTTAGGAACGAGAAAGCCATCAACAAACTCTATCAGGAAGCACAAGATACTATCAAGAGGGCTGCTTGTCTGGTGATTGATGTCCGTCAAAATACTGGCGGGATGGACTCGCTGTATTTTCCCCTGCTCCACTATGCTCTTTCTGAGGGGCAAGTCTATTCTGACTTGGGCTGGACTGATGAAGGGATGGAAATTCTCTACACAGAGCGGAATGTTGACCTGCGTTTGAAAGATTTTGAAGCCTACGTGCAGCAGGAAGGAATTAATCAGGAGACGAAGGATTTGTTGGAGATAATCATGCAAGACCTGCAGGCCAATCGGGGCAAAGGCTATGTTAAATTTGGAGGCGAGGACAGGGAAATGTTTCCTAATGTGAAAGGAGGAAGCCATCCTGAGAAGATTTTTGTCTTGGCAGATGTCTACTGTGCTTCGTCGGGAGACAATTTTGTCCAGATGATGAAATGTTTTCCTAAGGTGACGGTTCTGGGGCGCCCGACTCTTGGAATACTAGATTATTCTAACTGCTGTCAGGTAGATTATGGTGACTATAGTTTGAACTTTCCAACTTCACGCGCTCTAGCACTTGATAAGGGACAGGGTATGACAGACAAGGGGATTGAACCAGACATCCTTATTCCTTGGACAGTTGAGCATCTGGAGCGGGATGTGGATTTGGAGCGCTGTTTAGAGATGATTCATGACTTTTAGATATCAAAAACGACCTTTTGTTTGGAGGTCGTCTCTTGTTTATTCATCAATTTTGATAGACATCTTCTCTGTATCCACCGTCACTTGAGCACCGATGGTGATGGTAAAGAGTGGCTGAGTATGAGCAAAGTCCAAGTCATAGAGGACAGGAATTGTCTTTAGAATAGGATGTTTATCCAAGATATAAAGGAGCAGTTCCTCTGTCATCTGACATTCTTTTGGAAAGCGGCCGATGAGAAGAGCCTGCGGGTTAGGATAGGCCTGAAGGAGGGCGGCAAGATTGCGGTCAAACTCCACATAATCATCTTCCTCTGCCTCTTCAACAAAGAGGACATAGTTTTCATCTGTTGGGGCATAGGGTGTCCCGCGTAGAAGTGAGAAGGTAGAGAGATTGCCGCCGATAGCAGTGGCTTGGGCTTTTCCATGGTTGTAGACTTTCCACACTGTCTCATGGAAAGTCAGTGGCGCATCTGGAAGATACCAAGCATTACTGCCCCATTTTTCACTAGGAGTCAATTCATAAGAAGTCT
>NZ_CALIIB010000140.1 GCF_938020365.1 uncultured Streptococcus sp.
TCACATAGTGAGTATAAAGTGGTTCGTCCCACGATGCTAGGCGAGTCTTCACAAAAATACGGGGAAACCCCAAAAAATCATAGGAGGTGCATAATGAGCACATACGCAATCATTAAAACTGGCGGAAAACAAGTTAAAGTTGAAGTTGGTCAAGCTATCTACGTTGAAAAATTGGATGTTGAAGCTGGTCAAGAAGTGACTTTTAACGAAGTTGTTCTTGTTGGTGGTGATAAAACTGTTGTCGGAACTCCACTTGTTTCTGGAGCTACTGTAGTTGGAACTGTTGAAAAACAAGGAAAACAAAAGAAAGTCGTTACTTTCAAATACAAACCTAAAAAAGGTAGCCACCGCAAACAAGGTCACCGTCAACCTTACACTAAAGTTGTCATCAACGCAATCAACGCTTAATTTACAGGAGAACACATGATACAGGCAGTCTTTGAGAAAGCCGAAGATGGCGAGCTGAGGAGTGCGGAAATTACTGGACACGCCGGAAGTGGCGAATACGGCTTTGATGTCGTGTGTGCATCGGTTTCTACGCTTGCCATAAATTTCATCAATTCAATTGAAAAATTTGCAGGCTATGAACCAATCCTAGAATTAAACGAAGAAGAAGGCGGATATTTACGAGTAGAGATCCCTATGGATATTCCGCCGCATCAGAGAGAAATGACTCAACTTTTCTTTGAATCATTTTTCTTGGGAATGGCAAACTTATCGGAGAACTCTTCTGAGTTCGTCCAAACCAGAGTTATCACAGAAAACTAACACGGAGGAAAAACACTATGTTAAAAATGAATCTTGCAAGCTTGCAACTTTTCGCCCACAAAAAAGGTGGAGGTTCAACGTCAAACGGACGTGATTCACAAGCAAAACGTCTTGGAGCTAAAGCAGCTGACGGACAAACTGTAACTGGAGGATCTATCCTTTACCGTCAACGCGGTACACACATCTACCCAGGTGTTAACGTTGGCCGTGGTGGAGACGATACATTGTTCGCAAAAGTTGAAGGTGTAGTACGCTTTGAACGTAAAGGTCGCGATAAGAAACAAGTATCAGTTTACCCAATTGCGAAATAATTCATTATTGATAAAAATCCCTGTCTCAAGATTGGGATTTTTATTTTTGGAGAAAATGAAATCGTTTCCTTGACATTTTCTCTTCTTAGTGTTTTAATATACCCTGTAGGGGTATAAAGGAGAAAAATATGTTTCATTTTTTTACAAAGATAGATAGTATTTCAACAGATGAGCTGGAGAAGCGGTTGAAGTCCAATATCCAACTAATTGATGTACGGACACCATCCGAATTTCGTAGAGGACATATCAAAGAGGCCCAGAATGTTCCTTTGAGCCAAATTGGTCAATTTGTTCCAGCTAAAAAGGAGACGATTTACGTTATTTGCCATTCAGGCGTGCGGAGCAAGATGGCAGCGAAAAAGCTGAAGAAAAAGGGCTATGATGTTGTCAATGTCCGCGGTGGTATGAGCGCTTGGACAGGGAAAACCATTAAGTAGAAGGGGTTAAACAATGAAAATTATTATCGTTGGTGGAGTTGCAGGCGGTATGTCTGCGGCAACACGTTTAAGACGGCTGATGGAAGATGCTGAAATTGTAATTTTTGAAAAAGGTCCTTTTGTATCTTTTGCGAACTGCGGCCTGCCTTATTATATTTCTGGTGAAATTGCCGAGCGAGATGCTCTCTTGGTTCAAACACCCGAAAGTCTCAAGGCACGTTTCAATTTGGATGTGCGTCCTTTTCATGAGGTGGTGAAGATTTCTCCTGAGGAGCATACGGTGACGGTGGCTCATGACGGTTCAGAGTTCACAGAGCAGTATGATAAGCTGATTCTTTCACCGGGAGCGAAGCCTTTTATTCCTGAGATTGAAGGACTTTCAGAAGCAACTAATGTATTCACTTTGCGCAATGTCCCAGACTTGGATCAGATCTTGTTAGCCTTGGATGAAGAGCCTCAAGAGGCTGTTGTCATCGGTGTTGGATTTATCGGTCTGGAAACGGCTGAAAATCTGTGCAAGCGTGGCTTGAATGTGACAATCGTAGAAAAAGCGCCGCATGTTTTGCCACCACTTGATGAGGAAATGGCAGCTTTTGTCCAAGCAGAATTAGTCGATAAGGGAGTGAAGGTCATCACCTCCCAGTCAGCTACTTGCTTCGAAGAAAATGGCAAAGTGATTGTCTTGGAAAATGGACAAAAATTGGCTTCAGATGTGACCATTCTCTCTGTCGGAGTCCAGCCTGAAAATAGCTTGGCTAAGGCAGCAGGCATTGAGACAGGTCTTCGTGGGGGAATCTTAGTTGATGAACATTATGAGACGAGTCAGAAAGATATTTTTGCAGTCGGAGACGTCATCCTTGTTAAGCAGGAAATAACTGGTGATGATGCTTTGATTGCTCTAGCTTCGCCTGCTAATCGACAAGGACGTCAGGTGGCAGATGTGCTTGCTGGCTTGGAGCGGAAGAATAAGGGAAGTATTGGTACAGCTATTGTGCGTGTCTTTGACATGACAGCCGCTTCAACAGGTTTGAATGAGCGTTTCCTTCAGCAAAATCAGCTGCCTTATCAAGCGATTCATGTCAGCGGTAAGGATCATGCAGGCTACTATCCAGGTGCGACTGACTTGACCTTGAAATTGCTCTTTGAGCCAAAAACTGGAAAAATCTATGGTGCTCAAGGTGTGGGTAAAAAAGGCGTTGACAAGCGGATTGATATTCTGGCGACAGCTATCAAAGGCAATCTCACGATTTTTGACTTGCCAGAGCTGGAGTTCACCTATGCACCACCTTTTGGCTCAGCCAAGGATCCGGTCAATATGCTGGGCTATGCAGCTATGAATCTAGCGGAAGGCTTGAGTGAAAATATCCAATGGCACCAGCTGGAAGACGAGTTGGCAAGCGGGAAAGTCTTTTTAGATGTTCGGACGCTCAATGAGTTTAAGCAAGGACGCCTAAAGGCGGACAAGACAGTCCATATTCCTCTGAATGAACTCAGAGAACGCTTGGATGAGCTGGATAAAGAAGCAGAATATATCGTGAGCTGCCACAGCGGTCTGCGCAGCTATATTGCCGAGCGAATCTTAAAACAAGCAGGATTTGCAGTGAAAAATCTAGACGGAGCTTATGCTTTGTATAAAATGGTAAAACCAGAAGGAGTAGAAAAATGAAAACTATATCAGCAGCTGACTTAGAAAAGCAGTATCAATCTGAAAAATTGGCCATCGTAGATGTGCGCGAAAGACATGAATTTCAAGCGGGTCATATCCCAAATGCTGGAAATCTTCCGCTTAGTGAGTTGGAAACTGGCTATAAAAAGCTGAATCCTGACTACAAATACTATGTCATTTGCCAAGGAGGAGCGCGTTCAGCGACTGCTTGCCAATTTCTTGCCATGCAGGGCTTCGATGTGACCAACGTATCAGGTGGCATGAACGCTTGGTCTGGAGAGACTGAATAAAAGATAAAAGGATTCAAGTCGTTGCTTGAATCCTTTTTTCCTGTTCTTCTTATTTTCGATTTACCAGAAAATGAATAGCTTTCTCTATTCTTTCCCTTTGTTTTTTCGGATCATCAGCTGGATTTTCTAGGCAATCCGTTAAATTTTCAGTAATAACCATCTCAATAACACGATCAACGCTGGAGCGAACGGCTAATAACTGTGTGAGAATATCTGAACATTCCCTGTCCTCTTCAATCATTTTTTGAATGCCTCTTAACTGTCCCTCGGAGCGCTTGAGGCGGGT
>NZ_CALIIB010000141.1 GCF_938020365.1 uncultured Streptococcus sp.
CTGGGCTTTGGCGGTGAAATTGCCAGTCTGATTACGCAACTGATTCAAGAGATGAAATCTCAGGACTTGCTAGGGGACTACATCGAAGACCAGGTGACCTACGAACTCAGTCAGCTCTGCGCCCGCATCTTTCTTTTCCGAGGCTATCTCTTGCAAGACAAATACAAGCATGATCTGGAACTTCGCCATCCTTACTTATGGAGCGAATACGATTATCGACAAGTGGCAGACACTATTTTTAGCAAACTGCCTATTTTCCAGCAGAGGACATCTCTGGATAAAAAGGTTTTGTGGGAATGGCTCCAGCTGATGGAGTACATTGCTGAAAACGACGGTCAAGTCATCAAGATAGGCATGGACTTGATAGATAGCTTTATCGTTGTTTCCAGGATGACGGCCATTTTAAGACGATATTTAGAGTACAATCGCTTTATTAGCATTGAAGCCTACGATCCAGCTAAAAATTATGACCTCATCATCACCAATAATCCCATTCATCAGACCCCGCAGGTTCCCGTCTATTATTTAAAAAATGACTTGGATTTGGAAGATTTAGCTCAAATCCGTCACATGATATTTCATTAAGAAACCTAGAGAAATCTAGGTTTTTTGTGATTTTCGCACAATCTCCTCAATTTTTTTAAAAATTTAAAAAAAGTTGATAAAAAAGAAAGCGTTTTATTTTATATACTAGTTACTGTAGAGGAAACATCCTCAAGATTTTTACTAGGAGGACAGTTCATGTCACAAGAAAAATACATCATGGCCATCGACCAAGGAACTACTAGTTCCCGCGCCATCATTTTTAACAAAAAAGGAGAAAAAGTTAGCTCCAGTCAAAAAGAATTTACTCAGATTTTCCCTCAAGCTGGATGGGTTGAGCATAATGCCAATGAAATTTGGAACTCTGTTCAATCCGTTATCGCAGGTGCCTTTATCGAAAGTGGTGTGAAACCAAGTCAAATCGAAGCCATCGGTATCACCAACCAGCGTGAAACAACTGTCGTCTGGGATAAGAATACAGGTCTTCCTATCTACAATGCTATCGTTTGGCAATCTCGCCAGACTGCTCCTCTGGCTGAACAGCTGAAAAGCCAAGGCTATGTGGAAAAATTCCATGAAAAGACTGGTTTGATTATTGACGCTTACTTCTCTGCTACCAAGGTTCGCTGGATTTTGGACCATGTAGAGGGAGCGCAAGAAAGTGCTGAAAAGGGCGAATTGCTCTTTGGTACCATCGATACCTGGCTGGTTTGGAAATTAACTGACGGGGCTTCTCACGTGACTGATTATTCAAATGCAGCCCGTACCATGCTCTATAACATCAAGGAACTCAAATGGGACGACGAGATTTTGGAAATCCTCAACATTCCAAAGGCTATGCTTCCTGAAGTTCGCTCTAACTCAGAAATCTATGGTAAAACAGCTGCCTTCCATTTCTATGGTGGAGAAGTACCAATCTCTGGTATGGCTGGTGACCAGCAGGCGGCTCTCTTTGGACAGTTAGCCTTCGAGCCTGGCATGGTCAAAAATACCTACGGAACTGGTTCCTTCATCATCATGAACACTGGTGAAGAGATGCAGCTGTCTGAAAACAACCTCTTAACAACCATCGGCTACGGTATCAACGGCAAAGTTTACTATGCTTTGGAAGGTTCTATCTTTATTGCCGGAAGTGCCATTCAATGGCTGCGCGACGGTCTTCGGATGGTGGAAAATTCTCCAGAGTCTGAAAAATATGCCCGCGATTCTCACAACAACGACGAAGTATATGTCGTACCTGCCTTTACAGGTCTGGGCGCTCCGTATTGGGATCAGAATGCCCGTGGATCTGTCTTTGGCTTGACCCGCGGAACCAGCAAGGAAGACTTTATCAAGGCTACTCTGCAATCCATCGCTTACCAAGTACGAGACATCATTGACACCATGCAGGTGGATGCCAAGACTGCTATTCAAGTCCTCAAAGTCGATGGCGGTGCTGCTATGAACAACTTCCTCATGCAGTTCCAGGCTGACATTTTGGGAATCGATATTGCCCGTGCTAAAAACTTAGAAACAACTGCTCTCGGTGCAGCCTTCTTGGCAGGACTGTCAGTAGGCTACTGGAAAGACTTAGACGAACTCCGGACTCTCAATGAAACAGGAGAACTCTTTGAGCCGTCTATGAATGAATC
>NZ_CALIIB010000142.1 GCF_938020365.1 uncultured Streptococcus sp.
GCTGGCCGAGAAAAAGCAAAGGCTATAGCCTGAACCACATTAGCAAAAATCAGCGCTCCAATCATGAGCTGGTCATTAGAGATAAAAGAAATCAGCAAACAAAGACCGGCACAAATCAAATCTGTTACCATCAGCACCTTCCGTCTGGAAAAGCGGTCCGCAATGGCTCCTCCAAAAGGATTGAATAAGATGGATGTGACTAGCTCCGAAATCTGGTAAATACCCAAGACCGTCTGTCCCAGAGCTCCCAAAGAAGCAAGCCAGATGCTATTTCCATAGTCATAAAGCATATTCCCAATTTTATTAATAGCAGCCCGTGTAATCAGCTGTGCTGCCTGTCGATTCATAAAAATACCTCCCTCCATTTCTGAAACTATTGTATCAGGAATAGAGAGAGGTTCTTTATTTTTCCCATATTTGGGAAATTATGCTTTTACAAACTTATCGAAATGCTCTTGATAATAGGCGACTTGCTCAGGTAAATTCAGCACTCCAAAGATGTGCATGGCTTCCTGCATTTGCGTGATTCCCTGCTTCTTCTCTCCCTTCTGATAAGCCGCAAAACCTTTGAGATAGAGGAACACATTGCGTTCATAGAGTTTGATGCCCTTGCCAATAATTTTCTCTACGTAAGCCTCAAAATAACTAGCCTTATCAAAAGAACGACTTTCCAAACAGTGCTGGTAGCAATTGAGCGCTATAATCAAGACTAATTTCTTATGGCGACCAATTTCTTTGTTGTAGTCCTCCCGCTCCATGACTTCCTTTCCCAGACGGTAGACGTAGTCCACATCATAGAAACTATAGAGATTGCCAAAGAGGATAAGCTCGTACATGGTCCAATCTTCCGCTTGAAAGAGATAATCGGCCACCTTATCTAAATCCTCTTGCCTCATGCGAAACTGATTGTCTCGCTGACAAATCAAGCCCTGCATCAAAATCCAATTCAGCTCATAGTAAAGAGGCGCACTGCTGGCCTTGGCCTTTTCCAACTGCTCCGCTTGCAAGTCTTGAAATCCCTTGATGTCATTTGAGTAGTAAAGAGGGATAATCTTACCCATCATGGCCACATGCTCATGCTGCTGGAAATTCCTTGCCTTGTCCATAAAATTTTCAAGAGTCACATGAATATTATCCAAGAGATCTAAAAATTTCGAGAGGGTCATGTCCGACTCACCCAGCTCAAAACGAGACAGCTGAGAAGTCGAGCAAACCTGACCCGCCGCTTCCTTCAAAGAATAATG
>NZ_CALIIB010000143.1 GCF_938020365.1 uncultured Streptococcus sp.
GGTGGGACGACGAAATCGAATTCTAACGAATTACCGATTTCTGTCCCACTCTCCTATTCTTTATATTTGGCTAACTTATCTTAAAATCTGACAATGACATTGCTAAAGAAGAAAATTGCAATGATTAAGATTAAAATCAGATTTAAGAAAACCCCTGCCAACTAAACTTGACAGGAGCTATAAAATCTAATTTTAAACAATTTCTAGCTGCTTTTTCCAGCGTTTCTTAAATATTTCATCAAAAAGAAGCAAAGTTGCGGACAAAATAATCGATACAGCTAGATATTTTACTAAAAGATTGTGCTGACTGATAAAAGGCGGGCTTTTTAGCAGACCGTAATTCCCACCCGTCACTTGATTAACACCGACAAGAAAAGCATCAAGCACAAAAGTATAGAGGACAATCGTGTATTTCTTGAGCTGGGTCTTATCGTAGTGATTCATCAGATAAATTAGGGAATTAACCAAGAGGGCATAGTGACCAATCAGGAAAGAGAAGCTGGTAATATGCGGGAAATCATAAGGATCAAAGACTGGATAGCCGAGGGCGAAGACTGCCCCGCTGGCTCCTAGGAGAGCGAAATACTGCTTGCTAGGCCATTTATCTGGCAGAAAGACCACCGCAAACATGGCCAAACGGCAATGGTATAGAGGCAGACTATTTGCCAGAGGGAGCTGAAAACCCACATACCAGCTATAAAGAATTGCCAGTTGGCACAACTGAAGGATTTTCATGCTTTTGATAAAGCTAGAATTCTTATGGTATTTTATCGATGCGTAGACAGACAGCAAAAGCAATGCCATCATCAAAGAGTAGGCCAAAGCTGAAACAAAGGGTGGTTCAGTTTGGTTGGTAGTCAAAAAATGATGCATCCAGTTTCCTTTCTACTTTTAAAATCTGTATGTTCAAACTCCCAGACAGCTTGAAAATCTAGGCAGAATTTTTCTAGTTACCAGAGAAATCATTTCCTCTTCCAATCTTTATTGGATCAATCGCTCTGCCTGTCTTTCCTTCATTTCTTTGAACAAGTAAGAAAATAGAAGCAAGGCCGTCGCTAAGACCACAGACACGATCATATAATTCCCAAGCATACCATGATCTCCTACCAGAGGCGGATCCTTTAAGAAACCGTAGTTGCCCCCGAATGCAATATTTCCAAGCAAGATGAGGAAGTCTAAGCCAAAGGTGATTTCTATGATACGACGATAGGACAGATTAAGTCTATCATAATGTTTCATCAGATAGATAATCGAATTGCCTAATAGAGCCAAATGACCGATGAAAAACGAAAATAGGGTTATATGCGGAAATGAATAGGGATCCAAAATCGGATAGACAATGGCGCAAATCGGTCCAAATACTCCCAATAAGGCGAAATATTGCTTATAAGCTACTTTATCTGGCAGTAGCAAGACAGCAAACATAGCGACTCGGCAATGGTACAAGGGGAGACTCTCCGACAAAGGCTCCTGAATAACTAAGTACCAGCCATACAAAGAGACTAATTGCACGATTTGGGCAACTCTAAAAAAAGTCTGTACTTTCTTTCGCTCAAAAAAACAACTAGCAACATAGATGACGGACACTAGGCTCATCAAAAGCAGAATATAAGCAAAAGGCGTCATCACAGGCGGTTCTGTTTTGTGACTAGTAAAAAAATCTAGTAAATTCATCTTTCAAATTTTCATCCTAATAAATATTTTTTAAGGACACTGGGCTTGCTCTTCCTAGCAAAGTCCTTAATTTTTCTCAAAAAGTTTTTCAACTTTCTAGAGGTAATAGCTTCTGGCCCTTATAACTCTGGACAGATTGAGCCAGATTATCTGGTCTACTGGATATAAGCATCCAGTCAGCATCAACTTCAATCTAGTCTATATATTGTTCTTGCTGATTCTGATAAATATCCCAGAGAAGCTGCAGCTGCTCTTTTGTTATCCTTTTCTCGGATAGAAGAGGCAAATCCTGTGGGGCAAAGAAACTCATCTCGGCAATTTCTAAATTGGGCTGAAAATCTCCCTCTTTCAGCTGACATTCAAACACGAGCTTGACGTACTGCTTACTTTGTGGCTGAAATTTATTGCTATCAAAGACAGCCAGCAAGCGTACTACGCTAGCTTGAAATCCAGTTTCTTCCTGAATTTCTTTTACTATATTTTCTTTGGGAGATAAGCCTACTTCGCAGAAACCACCCGGCAGAGCCCATGTCTCCTCTTGCTGTCCTCGTACTAGACAAATCTTGCCCTGCTGAACGATAAAAGCTCGGACATCGACCAAAGGAGTCGCATAAAAATCTGTCGGACGGAGCAAGTCAGACAGCTCATCCGGTTCCAGATGACTGGTCTCGCTGAGCAGCCGATTCAGATTGTCTCTGATATCCGCATAGCGTTCTCGATCAAAGTCACTGGCAGCAAAAGACAAACCTGTATCCGTTATAGCCAGCAGTCGTTGCAGAATTAAAGCTGTATCACTTGTCCCCATGCTCCAAGGCCTCCACTAGTTTATCCAACTTCATCGAATTACTGCCCTTGAGCAAGATTTGGTCGGAGGATTGCAACCAAGTCTTAACGGTCTTGGTCAAATCTTCAAACTGATCCTTGTCAGCATTTTTAACAAAATAATGCACTCGATTTGGTGGGTAGATTTCCCGAGCATAGACGTAGAGGGCTTCCATGTCCTCTCCATAAAGGAAAAGATCGGTGATAATCTCTGGATTGAGACTGGTAATCATGGCTCCGTGCATCAGCTTGGAGTCAGCACCCAGCTCTTTCATATCCGCCAAGACTGCAGCCTTGCGGCCACCCTGACTAGCTGGAATCGCTGAGAAGGTTTCAAGAATCAAGCGCATAGCTGTTGGATTGGCGTTGTAGACATCAGACAGGATATCAGCTCCATTAGCCGCCTTCTTCCACTCGGTTCGATTGCGGGTCAATTCCAGCTGAGCAAAAGCCTGACGGATCGCCGACTCACTGACACCCTCCTGCAAGGCTACGTAAGAGGCGATCATAGCGTTGGTCGCATTGTATTTGCCAGTCACAGGCAAGTCAATCGCCTGCTCCAGAAAATTCGCTTCAAAGGTCAAACTATCCTTGCGCTCTTCCAAGCGAGTCAAGTAAATATCTGCATCGGGACCAAAGCGAACTACTTTTTGCTGGTCTGGCAGAAAATCATTGACGATCTTATCAGCTGGAGCCAAGAGCAGACCGCCTTTCTTCATACCATCTGTAATTTGCATCTTTCCTTTAGCAATCTCCGTACGGCTTCCGAAAAATTCTAAGTGAGCTTCGCCAACCAAGGTCACAATGCCCGTTTTAGGCTTGGCAATTTCAGACAGAAGATGGATATCTCCCAAATGATCCTGTCCCATTTCCAAAACCAGCTTTTCTGTGTCATCTGGCATGTGGAGAACCGTGTAGGGCAGACCGATTTCATTATTATAGTTGCCTTGGGTTTTATAGGTTTTGTAGCTAGTAGCTAATAGCTGAGCCAGCATATCCTTGGTTGTAGTCTTCCCATTGGAGCCTGTCACAGCGAGCACATCTACACCTGTCTTTTCCAGATAGTATTGAGCCAAACTTTGAAAGGCCGCTAGCACATCATCGACCAAAATATAGGGTCCTTCTGCTACCGGACGCTCAGACAAGGTCGCTGCAGCTCCCTGAGCGAAGGCGGTCGCGATAAAGTCATGACCGTCACGCGCGCCCTTGAGCGGGATAAAAAGATCCCCCGCCTCAATCAAACGGCTGTCAAATTCAGCATTTCTAAAAGTCACATTTTCAAACTGACTGACATCATTTTTGGCAGCCAAGACTTCTGCTATTTCATATAAATCTAATTTCATATTTTTAACTCATTTTTCCGCTTTTTCCCAAAAAAGAAGGGATTGAGGCCAGACTAAATAGTAAATATTCAGTCTGTCATCTCAGTCCCTCTATTATATCATAATTATAAAAGATGCGCTTCTCTCTGAGCAAAGGCCTCTTCAGCCAGATTTACCAATTTCTCAATCAACTCGGAATAAGGGAGTCCCATATTTTCCCAGAGCAAGGGATACATAGACCATTGAGTAAAGCCAGGCATGGTGTTGAGCTCATTGAGGAAGATGTCCCCCTCTTCGGTGTAAAAGAAATCACAGCGAGCCAATCCCTGTCCGCCCAAGGCACGAAAGGCTGTCTCAGCATTCGTACGCATAACTGAAATAACCTCGTCCGAGATTTTTGCAGGAATGTCCATGGTAATCTTATTGTCAATATACTTGGCTTCATAATCGTAGAAAGCCACATCTTTGACCACTTCGCCCGGCAAGGTGCTTCTAACGTCATAATTTCCTAAGAGACCAACCTCAATCTCACGCGCATTGACTCCCCGCTCAACCAAGACACGGCTGTCGTACTTGAAGGCCAAATCCAATGCTGCCCGCAGCTCCTCTTGATTTTCAGACTTAGAAATACCGACACTAGAGCCCATATTAGATGGTTTGGTAAAAATCGGATAAGTTAATTTTTTTTCGATTTCGGCAATTTTTTCTTCAAGATTTTCACCCTCAATTACCGCTACATAAGGTACCTGTGGGATTCCAGCAGACTCCAGAATGCGTTTGGTGGTAATTTTGTCCATGGCAACACTTGAAGACAAGATATTACAGCCCACATAAGGAAGCCGCAGCACTTCAAGAAAGCCTTGAATAGAGCCATCCTCGCCCATCGGTCCATGAAGGACAGGAAAGACAACTGCATTTTCCTCATAAATATCACTCGGTTTGACTTGCTGCGAAAGATCAACCGTTGCATTGGTCATGAGCTTTTCATCTGCAGACGGCTTTTCTGTAAATTCCTGCGTTTTGATAAAATCGCCAGCTTTTGTGATGAAATAAGTCTTGACAGAAAATTTGTCATAGTTGACAGCTCGCATGACACTCTCAGCCGACAAGACTGAAACTTCTCGCTCAGCGCTGCGGCCACCATATAGTAAAATCAAGGTTTGTTTGACCATTATCTTATCCTAACATTTCTAGCTATAAGTTCATTTTGGGTTACCCCATCTTCTTTTTAGACTGTTTCAGTATATCATATTTCCCCGCATTTTTGAATAGAAAAAAGACTTCCAAAGCTGTTTTTCAGCAGGAAATCTTTCTTTCATCTTACAATTCTGTCCGATTTTCAATGGCTCGGAGCAGGGTTACTTCGTCTGCATATTCGATATCAGCGCCGACAGCCAGTCCACGGGCCAGTCGAGTCACCTTGATACCAGCAGGCTTGAGCACTCGAGAAATATACATAGAAGTCGCTTCTCCGTCAGCCGTTGCATTGGTAGCCACAATCACTTCCATCACTTGACTGTCCATCAAGCGAGTCAGGAGACTCTTGAGGTTGATATCATCTGGTCCTACACCGTTCATGGGGGAAATGAGGCCGTGGAGAACATGATAAAGTCCGTGGTATTCTTGGATATTTTCCATGGCAGACACATCGCGGCTATCCTCAACGATCAAGATCACAGTCTGATCGCGCGTTTGATCCGTACAGATAGCACAAGGATCATCGTCCGTCAGATTGCCACAGATAGAGCAGTAGGTCAGCTCACGCTTGGCAGCTAGTAGATTTTTGGCGAATTCATTGACATCATCGTCACTCATCCCGATGGTATAAAAGGCTAAACGAGTAGCTGTCTTGATGCCGATCCCCGGCAGCTTGGAAAAGCTATCAATCAATTTGGCGATAGGAGTTGGATAAAGCATAATAATAGTTGAGCAGTAAAATCTTGATCCGATTCTACTGCTTTTCCTTTCTAATTCATAGGGTGCTGTTGGTTATAAAGGTTGATAATATCACGGGTGATACTGTGGCTGACCGTTGAGGAAAGGTCAGTATTGTGCGGAAATACCACGGCTACAGCTATTTTAGGATTATCGCTTGGGGCATAGGATACAACATTGGTATTTATAGCAGATGTACCACCGTTGACAAAGGTTTCGGCAGTCCCTGTTTTGGCACTGATAGAAACCATAGCGCCCTGCGCAATCGTCCGTCCAGTTGTAAAGCCACTCCATCCATTGACCACCTGATAGAAACCTTGTTTTATCAGAGCCATATTTTCCTCAGAAATATTGACCTGATTTAATTCTTTTGTTTCTTTCTTCTCAATCAAGTCTCCCAGTCCACCTTGGTCATTGTTGGCGTAAATGCCTTCAACCAGATGCGGAGCTACCCGTTTGCCGTTATTGGCTACTGTCGCCGCATATTGAGCCAACTGAAGTGGAGTGTAGTTATCAAACTGACCAAAAGCATCCGTAATATAATTGCTGACTGTGAAGTTTTTAGGAATATAGCCTGTTGATTCTGTCGGTAAATCAATACCTGTTCCAGTCCCCAGACCATATTCTGCAAAAGTCGAACGGAGTTTTTTCATCGAAGCATCGACATTGTTAGTTCCTAAAACCATATTTGGGCTATACGGAGTCCCAAGCATATTTAGGGCCACCTGAACCATATAGGTATTAGACGAGTATTCCAGAGCCTCCACCGCCGTAATAGAACGTGAACCATAGGCCGTAAACCAAGAATTGATGGGAGTAGAACCCGCAAAAAGAATCGGCTGATCGACCAAGGATTGATTTCCTGAAATGGCTCCATACTGCCAACCAGCGGTTAAGGTAGCAGCTTTGACGACAGAACCAGGAACAAAGACATTTGTAATGGTACCAAGCGCATCCGCCGAGATATCGCCTGTTTCCAGGTCGTGCTTGACACCAGCCAGGGCCAAGATTGATCCTGTATTGGGATCCATAGCCACAGCATAGACGCCTTCTGAATAGGCGGCATTACCTTTGGCTAGCTCCATATTAAAGGCATTTCTGAGAATATCCTCAACTCCCTGCTGGAAGGTCAGATCTACGGTTAGTTTCAAGTTGTTCCCTTTGCTTCCCTCGGAAATGGTCTCAACGCTCTCCATATTGCCATTTTTGTCCAGCCGAATTTCTTTTTCTGCTCGTTTTCCT
The DNA here is from genome assembly GCF_938020365.1 of uncultured Streptococcus sp. Classification (GTDB taxonomy): domain Bacteria; phylum Bacillota; class Bacilli; order Lactobacillales; family Streptococcaceae; genus Streptococcus. Next base: position 6,996 of record NZ_CALIIB010000143.1, read on the forward strand.
TGCAAAACAGACTCATACTCTTTTTCCAGATAAGAAATTCCCACTCGGTCATTCAGAGAATAGCCCTTTTTGACATAGTCGTCTGCTTCCTCAGCTGGCAGACCTGTTTTTTCGGTCGAAATTTGACCAACAATCGAAGCCAGTGATGTTTCCAAGACTTTTCGATTCCAGCTAGTTGAAATACTAATACCCGGAAGCTCTTTGCCGATGGACGCAATCGTAGCGACCTGCTCCGTCGTCAAATCATCCGTCTGAATCGTCCCTGTTGAAAAGTTTGGCACTGCATTCATCTGGCTAAATAGAGCGATAATCCTCTTTTCCTCATCCGTATAGCCCAGCTGACTTGGATCAATACTCTCCGCTGCTGCCTTATAGATCTTGGCTTCAGGCAAACGATTGCCATCTGTATCAAATTTTTCTTCCTTGGGTAATTTTTCAACCACTTCTCGGTAAACTTTATTATCCGCCAGATAATAATCAACCTCTTGGCGCTCGGTCACCTTTAGATCAGACACCGACACATATTGCAGTAACTTTTGTGCCGTTTCACGGATTTCTTCTGCTGTCAGTTTATTGTCTCGTGTAAAGGTCACCACTTGCTTGGTTGTATTTTCCACCAAGGGCTTACCTGAAGCATCATAGATTTGTCCACGAACCGAACTCGATTTAATCTTTGTTTTACTTGCTTTAGCTAATTTATCTGTATAAAATTCTTGATTGACGACCTGCATATAGCCCAGACGAGCGATCAGCACCAAAAATAAGACCCCGACTATACCAAATAGAAGGTAGAGTCTGCCTGTGATAGAATGGCTATCAAATTTTCTCTTAGACATTTCTTCTCTCATCCTCGTAAAAATCTATCTTTTATTTTACCACATTTCCCCAGCAATGAAGCATGGAAATCTAAAAGGATCGAAAAAGAATTTTTCTCCAATAATGAGAAAAAGCCCTGCTAGGCAGAGCTTTATCACCAATTATTTTCCAAGATAGTATTCAGCAACTACGTTCAATTTTTCGTCGAATTCGAATACCAATGGTGGGAAGTTAGGGATTTCCACATCCATGATTTCGTCATCTGACAATTGTTTGATGTGTTTTACAAGGGCACGGATTGAGTTACCGTGAGCTCCTACGAATA
>NZ_CALIIB010000144.1 GCF_938020365.1 uncultured Streptococcus sp.
TTCTAAGCTTAGCCCAGTAGAGCAGACGATTGACTCCTAGATGCGTGCCCGCCCCCAGGATCAGAATGCCCAGCATCTGCTGCCAAGACAGAGGGATATAGAAAAGCAAGAAAATGATACAGCCAATCAAGGAATCAATCTGGTCAATCCAGATAAAGGTCCATTTCCAGCCATTCTCCGCCGTCTTGCCCTCTCTGATTTTCAAACGGCGCTTGATGAAGCTATTAGGTAGCTCAAACAAAACATAAGCCAGCCCCAAAAGAGCCCCAAGCACCAGATTAAAGACCACAGTATTTTCGTAGAAGGCATAAACCAAGTGCAGTTTCTCTAAGTTAGGAATACTCTTCAAGAGCAAGCCCCAAAGGAGCTGAGCCAAAGCTCCCCAGACAATCATGCCAAAGAAACCTTTCCAGGTCTTGTTAGCCCCAAACAGCCTCTTCCCATCCTTTAAAACCAGCCCACCATCCATGGGCCGATAAGTTGCCTCTAGCAGTGAAGACTTGCAAAAGATCATATTCAGTACTCCAGCCAGAATGACCGGCATCAAGGTGACATACAAGGCAAGAATCCAACTCATACTTATTTCCTATTCTTTTTATGAAGATCAGTCTGAAAAAAATCAAGAGACTCCTCAAACTTATATATATCATTATACCATAAGTCATAAAGCCCTTTTCCAATAAGCCCTAGACATCTGTCGCATCTGACAAGGAGCAACGCTTGTCTGCCATCCCGCTTTATCAACTCCAAAGCCACCTACTAGAATGATATCTTTTTAAAACAACACAAAAAGCCTCATAAGAACTTCTAAGGAAACCAGCATCTGGTCTATTAAAAGTTACTTATGAAGCCTATGAAATGCTCCTTGTCTCTAGGAAAGAAGTAAGCTATTTTTTGCCTAGCCTTAAACTACTGACGTTTAGAAGGCGCGCAATTCTTTCATCTATTTTTAGTGTCTAGCAGAATGGTCACCGGTCCATCATTTACCAATTCCACCTGCATGTCTGCTCCGAACACGCCCGTCTTGACTGGCACTTGCTCAGCTAACAGCTGGTTAAACTTGTCATAAAAGGGACTAGCCATATCCGGCTTGGCTGCACCTGTAAAGGCTGGCCGATTACCCTTTTTGGTATCTGCATGGAGGGTAAATTGGGAAATGGAAAGAATCTCCCCTCCGATATCCTGAACAGAAAGATTCATCTTATCCTCAGCATCGGAAAAAATCCGCATATTGACAATCTTCCTGACCGCGTAGTCCATATCTTCCTGACTATCATCAGGCCCGACACCTACCAAGAGCAGGAGACCTTGTCCAATGCTGCTGTGCAGCTGCTGGTCAATACTGACCTGAGCACGTTTGACACGCTGAATGACAATTTTCATATCTTTTCCTTTATTTCTGACTACTATCTACTCTGACAGGCTCGCACTTAGCCGTTGGTCCGTTTGACCGAATACACCTCTGGCACGCTCTTGATCTTATCCACCACCGTCGTCAGCATAGACAGATTAGCAATGCCAAAAGAAACATGGATATTAGCAAATTTCATATCCTTAGTTGGCTGGGCATTAACCGTTGAGATGTTCTTGGTGGTATTAGACAGCACCTGCAACACATCGTTAAGGAGGCCAGACCGATTGAGACCATAAATATCAATGTGAGCTGTGTACTCTTTGGTCGAATTATTTTCTTCCCATTCCACATCAAGCAAGCGCTGTTCATAATTTTCCTGAGCCTTGAGATTCATACAGTCTTGCCGATGGATGGCCACACCGCGTCCTTTGGTAATGTAACCAACAATGTCGTCACCAGGCACAGGATTACAGCACTTGGCAATCCGAATGAGGAGACCAGACGCCCCCTGAATAACCACACCGCCTTCGTGCTTGACCTTAAGGGTGTCTTTTTTATTTTCGACCTTAACTTCACCACCCTTGACCAATTCCTCTGCCTCTGCTTTGGCCTTGGCCCGCTCTTCCTCACGGCGCTCTTTTTCTGTCAAACGATTGAAAATACTAATGGCACCGATCTCACCGAAGCCAATCGCTGCAAAAAGCGCCTCTTCAGTCTTATAACTGGTCTTCTGCAGCACATCTTCCATGTGCTTCTTGTCCATGTACTTATTGGCTACATAACCATTCTCCTGAAATTGAGCCTGCAAGAGCTCCCGCCCTTTGGAAATAGACAGCTCCTTGTCTTGATTTTTAAAGAACTGACGGATTTTATTTCTGGCCTTGCTAGTCTTGACAAGATTGAGCCAGTCACGACTAGGTCCAAAGGAATTGGCATTGGTGATAATTTCCACCTGATCCCCAGTCTTCAGCTTAGTATTGAGCGGCACCATGCGGCCATTGACCTTAGCTCCTGTAGCCTTCTCCCCAACCTTAGTATGGATCTCATAGGCAAAATCAATGGGTCCTGAGTCCTTAGGCAAAGAACGCACTGCTCCATCCGGTGTGAAGACATAGATTTCCTCAGCAAGATAGCTTTCCTTAACCGAATCAACAAATTCCTTTGCATCACCAGACTGATTCTGCAATTCCATCAATTCCTTGATCCAATTCATCCCGATGGCAGATTCCTTGCCGTCAACCTGACCCTTAATTCCTTTTTTATAGGCCCAGTGAGCAGCGACCCCGTATTCTGCTACTTCGTGCATTTCCTTGGTTCGAATCTGGAACTCAATCGGACCTTTAGGTCCATAAACGGTCGTATGGATGGACTGGTAGCCATTGGCCTTGCGGTTGGCAATATAATCCTTGAAACGCCCCGGCATGGGTTTCCAAAGCTCATGGATGTAACCCAGCATGGCATAGACATCACTGTGAGTACTCAAAATGCAACGAATGGCAATCAGATCGTAGATCTCATCAAACCGCTTCTTCTTGTCCTGCATTTTGCGGTAGATGGAGTAAATATGCTTGGGACGACCATAAATCTTCCCATGCAGATTGCGCTCACCCGCGTAGGTTTCAATCTTGTGTACAACTTCCTCTACCAGAGCTTCCCGCTCTCGACGCTTCTCCTTCATCATGTGGGAAATTTTATAAAATTCCGTCGGATTGAGGTAACGGAAAGACAAGTCTTCCAATTCCCATTTGACACTGGAAATCCCCAAACGATGGGCCAGAGGAGCATAGATTTCCATCGTTTCCTGCGAGATTCGCTCTTGTTTGTCTGGCCGTAAATGATTCAGAGTACGCATATTATGCAGACGGTCAGCCAGCTTAACCAAGATCACTCGAAGGTCTTCTGACATGGCCATGAGCATCTTGCGATGATTTTCCGCCAATTGTTCTTCGTGAGACTTGTATTTGACTTTCCCAAGCTTGGTCACACCATCCACAATCACGCGCACATCATGACCGAATTCCCGCTCCAGATCGTCCAAGGTCGCCGCCGTATCCTCTACGACATCATGCAAAAAACCACAGGCTACTGAAACAGCATCCAGCTTGAGCTTGGCTAAAATTCCTGCCACCTGAATCGGATGGACGATATAGGGCTCTCCCGACTTACGAGTTTGCCCGCTATGGCATTCCATCGCATAAATCAACGCTTTTTGAACAAAAGCCACATCCTCTGCAGCTAAATATTTTTTTGTTAGGGCTACAACCTGATTCCCCGTTAAATTTTCTTCTTTTGGCATGCATTCTCTCCGCTTTCTTGCCTACTATTTTAACATTTTTAAATCAATATGAAAACCAAGAGGACTAGAATATCAGGGAGGCGCTGGGATAGAAGTAAACTTTCAAACATCCAGCTTGCTTCCATGTTTCTAAGTACAGCTTTAAAAGCTTTCCCAGACCTTACAAATAGTCCCAGCCCCACGAGGTTGCTCGACAATCCGTGGCTCTTGAGCAAGCAGCTGCAACCTCAAAGATCTCTTTCTAATAAAAAGCGAGGCCGAGACACTTTTGTCTCAACCTCTGTGATGAAAATGATGTACTTTCTCCATATGAGCCACTTCTTTTAGAAACTCATAATAGGCATAGATGAGGTAACCAGCAGAGGCCACACCCAAAATAGCTATTGATACTTCAAATAAGGTAGACAAAGACATGATAAACCTCCTCTCCTTATTTCAAACTGCAATGTGCAAAACGACCATCAGCGGCTGTTTCGTTTCCGATTTTTTCCTTTCTAGCCTGCCTCTGGATTCACCTTTATTATACCAAATTTAAGATAGGAAAACAATAAAAATTCCTTTATAAAAATACTTTTTCAGGTTTGATGAAGCAAATGACCTGCGTCAGTTGTCCATTTCTCCACCTACCCTTTAATCAAAAAAAGCTAGGAATACTTTCCTAACTTTCTTCTCTTTTATCATGAACACTCGAGACCAGAAAAATCACTTTTAAAAAGGGAGTTCCTCCTCTTCCAGCACCAAATCTGCTAGGTCTGCTCCAGTATTATTTTCACGGAGTGCTCTCTGAGCTCGGCTTTCTAAAAGCTGAAAACCACTGCAAAGAACTTCTGTCACATAATGAGTGGCTCCATCCTTTTCATAGCGGCGACTCCGCAATTCTCCATCCAGAGAAATCAGACTCCCCTTGCTAGCGTAACTTGCTAAGGTTTCAGCCAAGCGCCCCCAGACAACAAGGTTGATAAAATCCGCTTCACGCTCTCCGTTATGACTCTTATACCGGCGATTCACAGCCACTGTCGCACGCGCGACCGACCTATCATTCGCTGTCTTGTGTAACTCTGGTGTAGCCGTCAACCGGCCAATGATGATGACTTTATTATACATATTCTTTCCTCCTATCTATTTATTCGCGAGAAAAGACAAAAAAATCGTGAAAATCACGATTTCCTTTTCTATACTAAATCTTAAGACTGCCAGTGTTTAGCCGGGTCAAAGGCCGTTCCGACCTTTTCGCTATCCGCCAATTCAATGATACCACGTTTTTGCGGCGCATTTGGCAACTGGAGCTCCCGTGGGCTGCACATCATACCAAAACTCTTTTCGCCGCGGAGTTCTCCTGGAAAGATGAGATTGCCCTTCGGCATCATAGCACCAGGCAAGGCCACGATTGTCTTGAGGCCGACACGAGCATTTGGAGCACCAGCCACGATTTGAACCGTCTTATCGGCTGCCACCTGCACTTGACAAATGTTGAGGTGGTCACTGTCAGGGTGGGCTACCATCTCAAGGATTTCCCCCACAACAAACTTAGGATCACGGTCGTTAACCAGCTCCGCTTGGAAGCCTTCTTTGGTCAATTCTTGGTTGAGAATCGCAACTTGCTCATCTGTCAGCTGAACCTGTCCGCGCTCTGCAATTTCAAAAAGGTCTGACAGTTCAAAAATGTTCCAAGCCACTGTCTGTCCATTATCTTCGCGGTAAACACGCGCAACATTTCCCTTGCGCTCAGCGCTTAGTTTAGCTCCCTGATCATCGGCAGCGATGACCATGAGAACATCTCCGACATGCTCTTTGTTATATGTAAAAATCATTTCTTCCTCCAAAAATACTTTTAAAACTTCTTATAAACTCGCTAAAAAATCATTGATTTGACTCTTGGTCTTGCGGTCGCGATTGACATAGCGACCAATCTCTCGTCCATCTTCCACGACAACCAGACTAGGTATCCCATAAACATCCCATTTTTGGGCCACAGCCATATACTGATCCCGATCCACCTCGACAAAGGTAAAGTCAGGATTCTCCGCTTCTATCTCTGGCAGAAAAGGCTTGATGAAGCGACAGTCTCCGCACCAATCTGCTGTAAAAAAGAAGACAGTCTTCCCCCTATGATCCACATAAGAAGCTAGCTCTTCCATACTTTGCGGCCGAATCATCACTCTTCCTCATAGGTCAGCTGACCATTCTCATATACGAAGGTGAAATGACGGTCGTCTTCTAGGACAACTCCTCCAACTGTGCGGCTGTCAGTTGATTCATAAAGTTCCACATAGACCGTTGCAATCGGTCCTCGGCTGGCAAAAAATTCCCGCACGATCCGAACAATCTCTTCTCTACTGCGCAGTCTTTTCTGCTCCTGCACAAGCTTGGCAGCTCCAAAGGCCACGGCTCCTGCTCCCAAAAGAGCGGTCGTCGTTAAAATGATTTTTTTAGCTTTCATGTAGAATATTTTAACACAAAAGCGCAGAGGCGACAAACAATATTACAGATTTCTCAGCTTCTTTTAGTTCATCCTGTTCTTCCCTCTAAAAAAGTGATAAAATAGAATCAGAAAGAAGGTAAACTTATGTCTGATTTATTTTCAAAAATCAAGGAAGTAACTGAGCTCTCAGCAATCTCCGGTCACGAGGCACCCGTCCGCAGCTATCTGCGCGAAAAAATCACTCCTCACGTTGATGAGGTCGTTACTGACGGCCTAGGCGGCATCTTCGGGGTTCGGCATTCTCAAGCTGAAAATGCTCCCTGCGTTCTGGTTGCAGCTCACATGGACGAGGTTGGCTTCATGGTCAGCGAGATCAAGCCCGACGGGACTTTCCGTGTAGTAGAAATCGGTGGCTGGAATCCGCTAGTCGTGAGCAGTCAACGCTTCAAACTCTTCACCCGCGAAGGCCGAGAAATCCCTGTCATCTCAGGCTCTGTCCCTCCTCATCTGACACGTGGTTCTGGCGGACCAGTTATGCCACAGGTTGCGGACATTGTCTTTGACGGCGGCTTTGCGGACAAGGCAGAAGCTGAAAGCTACGGCATCCGTCCAGGAGACACGATCGTTCCAGACAGCTCTGCCATTCTCACAGCTAACGGTAAAAATGTCATCTCTAAAGCCTGGGACAACCGCTACGGCGTCCTTATGGTCAGCGAATTGGCTCAAGCCTTGTCTGGTCAAAAACTAGGCAGCCAACTCTATGTCGGCGCCAATGTTCAAGAAGAGGTGGGCCTGCGTGGTGCCCATGCTTCAACGACAAAATTTGCACCTGAGGTCTTCCTGGCTGTGGACTGCTCCCCAGCAGGTGACATCTATGGCGGTCAAGGAGCCATCGGCGACGGAACGTTGATCCGTTTCTTTGATCCCGGTCATCTGATGCTGCCAGCTATGAAGGACTTCCTCTTGACAACCGCAGAAGAAGCTGGCATCAAATATCAATACTACTGCGGAAAAGGGGGAACGGATGCTGGTGCTGCCCATCTCCAAAGCGGCGGCGTACCATCTACCACAATCGGTGTCTGCGCCCGCTACATTCATTCTCATCAAACCCTCTATGCCATGGACGACTTCCTGCAAGCCCAAGCCTTCCTACAAGCGCTGGTTAAAAAACTGGATCGCTCAACCGTGGACACGATTACCAACTACTAATTTCGAGAAGCAGCCCGTTCTTCATCCGGGCTGCTATCTATTTTATCTAATATAATCTCTTTTAATTTTCCAATTTGAAGAAAATTTTGTTATAATGCTTAGCAGAGGTGAAACTATACATGAAAAAAATTGCTTTTGATTCAGAAAAATACTTAAACCTACAGCGCGACCATATCTTGGAGCGCATTAATCAATTTGAAGGCAAATTGTACATGGAATTCGGCGGAAAAATGCTGGAAGACTTCCATGCTGCCCGCGTCCTACCAGGATATGAGCCGGACAATAAAATCAGACTGCTCAAAGAGCTCAAGGACCAAGTGGAGATTGTCATTGCCATCAATGCCAATAACATCGAACACTCTAAAGCACGTGGGGACTTGGGTATTTCCTATGACCAGGAAGTGCTGCGCCTAATCGATACCTTTAATGAGCTGGATATTTATGTAGGCTCAGTGGTCATTACCCAGTATTCTGGCCAGCCAGCAGCTGATCTCTTCCGCGCTCAGCTAGAAAAAAACGGAATTGACTCCTATATCCACTATCCAATCAAGGGCTACCCGACCGACATGGATCATATTATCTCACCTGAAGGAATGGGGAAAAACGACTACATCAAGACCAGTCGAAATCTGGTCGTAGTGACTGCCCCTGGTCCTGGTTCTGGTAAATTAGCTACTTGCTTGTCCAATATGTACCACGACCAAATCAATGGCATCAAGTCTGGCTATGCTAAGTTTGAAACCTTCCCAGTTTGGAATCTGCCCCTGCACCATCCTGTCAATTTAGCTTACGAGGCAGCGACGGCAGATCTCGACGATGTCAACATGATTGATCCTTTCCACCTGCAAACCTACGGCGAAACCACTG
>NZ_CALIIB010000145.1 GCF_938020365.1 uncultured Streptococcus sp.
GGATTGAAGTAGGTCATGATGATGAGAGGCAGCTGAGTGTCCAACTTCTGCAAGCTTGCGATTAAAGACTTGGCCGAAGTATGGTGACTCAGACTTCTCAGACCGGCTTCTTCAATCACTGGCCCATCTGCAACAGGATCTGAAAATGGCAGACCGATTTCAATGGCTGACACGCCCAAGTTTTCCAAAAATGCGATAGTTTCTGCTAATCCTGCTAAACCTTTCTCGTGATCACCAGCCATGATATAAGGAAGGAAAATCCCCTTTCCTGCTTTTTTGATGGCTTCTAAATGCTGAGTGAGTGTTTTAGTCATGGGCACCTCCTTTTTGAGCTGCTTCTCTTTCCAAGCGTTCCTTTACCTGAACGACATCCTTGTCACCACGACCGGATAGGCAGACGATCATTGATTTATCTGGTCCCAACTCCTTAGCCAGCTTAACTGCGTAAGCAATAGCGTGACTAGACTCTAGAGCAGGGATAATTCCTTCAATGCGAGACAGGAGCTGGAAGGCTTCCAAGGCTTCTTCGTCTGTGACTGGCACATAAGTGGCACGTTTGATAGCATTAAAATGAGAATGTTCAGGACCGATGCCCGGATAGTCCAGCCCGGCAGAGATAGAGAAAGCTTCCAGAATCTGCCCTTGCTCATCCTGCAGGACATCCATCAAGGCACCGTGCAAAACACCTGGCCGGCCCTTGGTTAAGGTCGCAGCGTGTTCATCTGTATCGATGCCTCGCCCAGCCGCTTCTGTTCCATACATGGCAACTGTGCTATCGTCTACAAAGGGATAAAAGAGTCCAATAGCATTGGAGCCACCGCCAACGCAGGCGACTAAAGCATCTGGCAAGGCACCTGCATTTTGCTCAGCAAATTGGCGCTTGGCCTCACGACCAATCACACTCTGATAGTCGCGGACAATCTCTGGGAAGGGATGGGGCCCCAAGGCTGAGCCCATAATATAGTGAGTATCATCGACCTGAGCCACCCAAGCTCGCAAGGCAGCATTGACTGCATCCTTGAGGACTCGAGAACCATCGGTCACAGACTCTACCTTGGCTCCTAAAAGTTCCATCCGAAAGACATTGAGGGCTTGGCGCTTGACGTCTTCTTCGCCCATGTAGATAGTACAATCCATGTTGAAAAGGGCTGCAGCTGTGGCTGTAGCTACTCCATGCTGACCCGCACCAGTCTCGGCAATAATTTTCTTCTTGCCCATTCGCTTGGCTAGCAGGACCTGGCCTAGAGCATTATTTATTTTATGGGCGCCAGTATGATTGAGGTCTTCCCGCTTCAGATAAATCTTAGCACCGCCAGCATAGGCTGTCAGATTTTTTGCAAAATAGAGAGGATTTTCTCGCCCTACATACTGCTTCAGCAACTCGTCCAGCTCAGCCTGAAAGGCTGGGTCTTTTTTACTCTCACGGTAGGCTTTATCCAGCTCCAAAACTGCTGTCATCAGCGTTTCGGGAACAAAGCGTCCACCAAACTCACCATAAAATCCTTCTTGATTGGGTTGATTATATGCCATCTTTCACTCTTTCTAAAAATTCTTTTATCTTTTGTAAGTCCTTCTGGCCGTCAGTTTCGACCCCGCTTGAGACATCAACTGCGTAAGGGGCAAAGCTCTGAATAGCTTCTCGGACATTTCCTGCATTCAAACCACCGGCGATAAAGAAGGGCTGGTGGATTTGATTCTTGTCAAAAACTTGCCAGTCAAAGGTCTGACCACTACCAGCAAGTGGTGCATCAAAGAGCAGGTAGTCCGCTTGTTGGCTGACATCTTTTAACGCTCCCTTGACCTGATAAGCTTGAATAACCGGCCGGTCAATCTGAGTCAGAAGCTCTTCATCAAAATCGCCATGAATCTGCACCAAATCCAAATTTGCCACTGAAATAGCTTCCTGCAGCTCTGCCAAGCTTGGAGAAACAAAAACTCCTACCTTTCGGACAGCAGCTGGCACCAAAGCAGCTAGCTTCTGAGCTTGCTCCAAACTAACTCTCCGACGGCTTTCAGCAAAGACAAATCCAATGTAGTCAGCACCAGCCTTGCATGCAGTTTCCACAGCGCTGGCCGTTGATAAGCCGCAAATCTTAACCTTTGTCAATTTTCAGCTCCTTGATTTTTTCTGCTACATTCTCAGCTTGCATCAGGGCTGTTCCGACTAAAACCGCATGGAAATAAGGAGCTACTAGCTCAGCATCTTCCTTGCTGAAAATAGCGGACTCAGATACGTAAACCCTGTCATCTTTGAAATGGGCAGACAGCCGGAGACTAGTATTTATATCTGTCTCAAAAGTAACTAGATTGCGATTATTAACACCGATTATCTGTGCTCCTATTCTATGGGCAATTTCCAGTTCCGCCAGATTATGGGTTTCGACCAAAACTTCCAAACCTAAACCTGTCGCAAAATCATAGAGTTCTTGCAGCCGCTTTTCAGGCAAGGCAGCCACAATCAGAAGAATAACTGTCGCTCCAGCATTGCGGGCGCGAACAATCTGCTTCTCATCAATGATAAAGTCCTTATTGAGGGTTGGAATGGTCACTTGACTAGAAATCTCTCTCAGGTAATCCAGATGTCCTTTGAAGAAAATCTCATCTGTCAGGACCGAAATCATAGCTGCACCGCATCGTTCATAAGTGCGGGCTTGCTCCACAATATCCACACCGAGATTAATATCTCCCAGACTGGGGCTGGCTTTTTTGACTTCAGCAATCAGCTGCAGCTCTTGAGGGTGGTTTTTGAGATACTCATAGAGGGAATAGGTCGAGCGCAGAGGTTGCAGCTCTTCATAGGACATAGCTGCGACTTCCTGCTCTTTTTGCTTTAGAATGGTCGGGAGAAATTCTTTGCTCATTTCTGATACTCCTGTAGTTGCTTGAGTTTTTCATAGGCTGCGCCACTAGCGATCACTTGGCGGGCCAAAGCTATTCCTTCTTCTATGCTGTCTGATTTCCCATTAGC
>NZ_CALIIB010000146.1 GCF_938020365.1 uncultured Streptococcus sp.
TGCCAGAGTCATAGACTGCCTTCATAAAGGCATTACCGTAGTCAAAGAAGTAGGTGCCATTGTTAGTCAAGGTCTTGATTGCCTTGAAGTGACGTTCCAAGGTTTGGTCAACCAGCTTAGCAAAGGTTTCCTTGTCTTCAGCCAGGAGACGAGTCCGTTCTTCAAAGCTGATACCAGCCGGGCAGTAACCACCGTCGTAAACATTGTGGCAAGAAGTTTGGTCAGACAGCAAATCAACATGGATATTGTTCTCGTTGACATATTCTAAGAGGTCTACGATGTTACCATGATAGGCAATGGAAGTTGATTCACCAGCTTCCAGAGCTTTTTGAGCCAAGTCAATTGCTTCTTTTGGACTTTCAGCCAATTGGCTAATCCAGCCTTGGGAGTGGCGGGTTTCAATCCGAGATTGGTCTACTTCAGCTATGATTGCTACTGCTTTAGCAATTTCAGCTGCTTTCCCTTGAGCTCCACTCATGCCACCCAGACCAGAAGAAATGAAGAGTTTGCCAGTCAGGTCGCCATCGTCAGCCACACCCAGCTTCAAACGTCCAGCATTGAGGAGGGTGTTGAACGTACCATGGACGATACCTTGAGGGCCGATGTACATCCATCCGCCAGCTGTCATTTGACCATAGTTGGTCACGCCCATTTCTTCCGCAATTTCCCAGTCCTTCATATTGTCGTATTCACCGACCAAGAGGCCATTGGTGATAATCACGCGAGGTGCTTCTGGTTTGGATTTGAAAAGTCCGAGCGGGTGGCCGGATTCCACGACCAAGGTTTGGTGGTCGGTCATGACTTCTAAGTATTTCTTGATCAGGTTGTACTGCATCCAGTTAGCGCAGACAGATCCAGTTTCCCCATAAGTAACCAATTCATAAGGATAAAGGGCGATTTCAAAGCTCAAGTTGTTGTCAATCATAACCTGCATAGCTTTGGCCGCAGTACAGTTTCCTTTGTACTCGTCAATTGGTTTGCCGTAGATGCGTTCTTTTGGACGCCAGCGGTAGCCATAAATCCGTCCGCGAGTCTTCAGTTCTTCTAAGAATTCTGGAATTACTTCCTCATGAAATCTCTTTGGAATATAGCGAAGGGCATTTTTAAGAGCAATTTCGGTTTGAGCTTGAGTCAAACGGAAGCCCCGATCGGGTGCTCGACGGATGCCTTCTTGGAAAACCGTTTTTTCAGGTAATACATCGTCTAATTTGACGGTCATTGCTGCTGCAATATCTTGTTCGCTGTAGAATGACATGTTTATTTCCTCCTTGTAAAATAACTTAAGATTTGACCTTATTTTATAACAGCGCCGTCAGTACAAAGTCAAGAAAGTATTCCTAGAGATAAAAAATATCAATATATCCAATATATATTGGTTTTTGACTATAATTTGACGATAGTGTATTATGATGGAAAGCGAATAAGTTGGAAAATGAATGGAGGAACAAACATGGCTGCTGATTTACTATTAACTCACTTTAATCAAGTCTTCTGTCCCAAGGATCTCGGACATCCCCTTTTTGGTGAGGAGATGAAGGAAGCTCAGGTCTTGGAGGACGGCTACATTGCAGTCAAAGACGGCAAAATCCTAGTAGTTGGCAGCGGAGAGCCGGATGCCAGTCTGGTTGGACCAGATACTAAGATTCAGTCTCATGAGGGCAAGATTGCTACACCTGGCTTGATTGATTGTCACACTCACTTGGTCTACGGCGGCAGCCGGGAGCATGAATTTGCTAAGAAATTAGCCGGTGTCCCTTATCTGGAAATTCTTGCCCAAGGCGGCGGTATTCTCAGTACGGTCCGGGCGACGCGAGAAGCTTCTTTTGATACTCTCTACGATAAGTCCAAGAGACTGCTGGACTATATGCTACTGCATGGGGTGACGACTGTCGAGGCCAAGAGTGGCTATGGTCTGGACTGGGAAACAGAGAAGCGCCAGCTAGATGTCGTTGGGGCTCTGGACCGTGACCATGATATTGATCTCGTTTCGACCTTCATGGCTGCCCACGCCGTTCCACCAGAATACAAGGGACGCTCTCAGGAATATCTGGAGCTTATCGTCGAGGAAATGCTGCCTCGGGTAAAAGCAGAAAATCTAGCTGAATTCTGTGATATTTTCTGTGAAAAAGGCGTCTTTACAGCTGATGAGTCACGCTACCTGCTTTCTAAGGCTAAGGAAATGGGCTTCAAGCTTCGTATCCATGCTGATGAAATCGAATCTATCGGTGGAGTAGATGTAGCAGCTGAGCTAGGAGCAACGAGTGCAGAGCACTTGATGGTAGCGACAGACGAAGGTATTCGCAAGATGGCAGAAGCCAAGGTTATCGGCAATCTCCTGCCAGCAACTACCTTCAGTCTGATGGAAGATACCTATGCACCAGCTCGCAAGATGCTGGAAGCTGGTATGGCCATTACCCTGACCACCGACAGCAATCCAGGCTCTTGTCCGACAGCTAACCTGCAGTTCGTTATGCAGCTGGGCTGCTTTATGATGCGTCTGACGCCAGTGGAAGTTCTCAACGCTGTAACCATCAATGCGGCCTACTCAGTTAACCGTCAAGATAAGATTGGCAACTTTGACACTGGCAAGCAGGCTGATATTACCATCCTAGACGCTAAGAATATTGATTATCCACTTTATTTCTTTGCGACTAACCTGACCCATCAGGTTTATAAGGCAGGCAAGTTGGTTGTTGATCAGGGTAGAATCGTCTAATTTTACAAGTCAGTTTCATTTCCATGTGATAGCAAAGATTTTCTTAGAAGTTCTATTGTTGATTATAAAAAAAGCAGATTTGTGTTCAAGAAAAGGTCGTGGCTTAAACACCACGACCTTTCTGTTTTTTTATGAGATTAGGATATTGAGCTGGTCTCTTTATCTACCCACACACTGCGCGTAAAGACCATGGAGAATAGAGCCAGAGCCGCAAAGCCTGCTCCTACATACCAGTAGGGCATATCCAGTGTCGTGGAGCGTCCAGAGAGATTGACGATGCCACGAAAGAGCATGCCGGCTGTCATGGTGGCTACAGCTGAGTTCCAGAGGTTGAGGCTGAGCCGAGAGAGATTGGGAATTATTTTCATGAAGAGCAGGAGGAGGCTGCCTCCAACGAGAGGAAGGGCAAAGAGATAGTGCATATGGATAGATGTTTCCCCGAAGCTGAAGGATTCGTAGATTCTGCTGAAAGCAAAGAAGAAAATCGTTAGCAGCATGTAGGAAACAGCTGTTTTTTTGAAACGTTTTTTGCTGGGATTAGTAACCGATGTAGACAATGTCGCTCACCGCCCTTTCTGAGATATTTCCGTTGGTGGTAGGTTTGTTGATGACCTGACCGTTGAAGTACATAGTGGACGAGCCGCCACCGTCAAGGTTGTAGGCAGTCTTGACGCCATAAGATTTCATGACTTCCGCCAGTTCATAGAGGGAAAGACCCTGACTTTCTGAAGTGCGTCCGTCTGAAACGATGATGATATAGTGGTTTTCATCAATGATACCGATAGCTGTCCGTGGATTGGAAGCCATAGACTGGCCAACTTCGGACTTGGTATTCACGACAATTTCGCCATTTTCTACAAGGGCTGGGCCGAAGGCTAGGAGATTGACCACACCGTCTTTGACCAGCTGGTCGGCAGAGATTTCATTTTCATAAATGATTTTAAAGGAGCCGTCTTTGTAAATGGCCAAGTCTCCATTGCTGGCGTCCTCTCGGACGGTATCGCGGTAGACGACGCCGTTGCGGATGACATAGCCGGTAGAATTGGCACCGTAGTAGTCTCCGTTAACCGCTAGAATAGCCTTGTTATTAGCGGTCGTTTCTGAAGTCTTGGCCGTGACATTGGTTCCGTAGGTGTTGTTGGCAAGGGCTGTTTTCAAATATTCAGCAGAGCTGACGGTCACATCAGCGATGTAGACTTGGGTATTGTTGACGGTCTTTTCAGTCAGCGTAACCGAGATATTGTCATCTGAATAGCTGGTATCTGTCACTGTGGCTGTTTCAGCAGCCTTGCTGGCAGCCTCAGTATTGGACGAAGAAGCGGTGCTTGAGACTGTGGAAATAGTCTCTGCGATGACAAAGGTTTTCAACATAGAGTAGCTGAAAGAAGCTGTCAGAAGTAGCCCGAAAATCGAGGCGTAGGCATAGCCTTTCTTTAAAAATTTCATGATGCGGTGTGTGTCCTTTCCTTAAAAATGAATCTCTTTTGTACCATCCAAGAGACGGTGAAGAGCAGTAGTCCGACGATGATCTTGACAAGCAGAAGATTGAGCCCAAAGACAGCGTAGAAGAGGCGAATCAGTAGTGTGTCTAAGATAAAGAGCACCACGGCTAGGCTGAAATAGCCAGTTCCTGTCTTGAGAATGCTGTCGTCGTTCTTAAAGACCAGTTTTTTATTGGTCGAGTAGTTAAAGACCGAGCTGGTCACGCGGGCAATCCCGTTGGCTAGGAGAATTCTCAGGCTGGTCGGGGCAGCAGCTAAAAATAAGAGAGCCAGTGCATAGACCATGTAGTCCACGACGAAGCTGCTGAGAGAGGTTAGGGCAAATTTAAAGATATTTTTATAAATCATGAGTCCGTCTCTAACAGGTCGGAAGTGCGAACCTTCATTATCATTGATATAGACCGTCTCAATGGGCACTTCCAAAATGGGATATTCCTTGCTGGCTTTTAGGAGCATGTTCATTTCGTACTCATAGCGCTGGCCTTCAACCTTCAGCATAAAGGGAATCATATTGGTCGTAAAAGCCCGTAAACCGGTCTGCGTATCGGAGACCCTCACCCCAGTCTGAAGCTTGAAGAGAGCCCGAGTCAGACTGTTACCGAATCGGCTGCGCAGAGGCACCTTGCCAGTAAAAGCGCGTGCTCCCAGAATCAGCCGATTGGGATTTTTGGCAGCCTTGGTTGCCACGCGGAAAATATCCCAGACCTTGTGCTGGCCATCCGCATCCGCTGTGATGACCGTTCCGTATTGACCTAGAGACTGGATGTGGGTGAAGGCGGTTTTTAGTGCTTGCCCCTTGCCTTGATTATTTTCGTGATGGAGGACAGTTGCATATTGTTCAGCCTTTTCAAAGACTGTCTGGCGCTTGGCTGAGCTACCGTCATCGATAACAATGATATGAAAATCGCTCTTGCTCTGAATTTTTTGAATCAGTTTAATCAAATTATAATCGGGCTCGTAAGCCGGAATCACTAGATAGTCCATATCCATACCTCTTTCTTAGATGATGTGTAGAAAGTATACAGACCGCGGCTTAAAGCTAGCTGATATCAGTTATCTTTAAGAAAAAGTTAAATCTTCTTTAAGGAAAGAGTGAGGAAAGTATCTCGTAGGACAAAATAAAAAACTGAGAGTGGGACAGAAATCGGTAATTCGTTAGAATTCGACTTCGTCGTCCCACCTCCGCACAGTTGAGTAGGGTTGTAAAAGCTGATGAAATCAGCGTAGTAGAGCCCACTCAACCACTGCGTCTTGCTCGACAATCCAAAGACAATTGAGAGGCTAGGACTTTTGTCCCAGCCTCAGAGCTTTGTTTAATAACGTTTTTCTTTGGGCCAGGTGCTCATTTCAGCAACAGCTGTAAAAAGCACGTCTGTGGATGAGTTGAGGGCAGTTTCGCAAGAGTCTTGGATGACGCCGATGACAAAGCCAACGCTGACGACTTGCATAGCCAGATCATTTGGGATAGCAAAGAGGCTACAAGCTACAGGAATCAGGAGAAGCGAGCCTCCAGCCACTCCAGAAGCCCCGCAGGCGGAAATGGCCGCAACGATACTGAGCACCAAGGCTGTTCCAAAGTCCACCTGAATGCCCAGGGTGTTGGCTGCTGCAAGGGTAAGCGTATTAATTGTCACTGCAGCCCCTGCCATGTTGATAGTTGAACCGAGTGGGATAGAGACCGAGTAGGTTTCAGGATTAAGGCCTAAATCTCGACACAGTTTCATATTAACGGGGATATTGGCAGCAGAACTACGAGTGAAAAAGGCGGTGACGCCACTGACTTTTAAGCAACGCCAAACCAGTGGATAAGGATTTTTCCGAAGCATAATGAAGACAATCAAGGGGTTAACGACCAGCGCAACAAGGGCCATGGAACCCAGTAATAGGAGAAGGAGCATGCCGTAGCTTTTGAGTGCTTCAAATCCTTTGCCAGAAATGGTCGTGTACACCAGCCCTAAAATACCAAAGGGAGCCAGATTGATAATCCATTCGACAATCTTCGAAGTAATATCTGCCAGTGTTTTCAAAAGTTCTTTACTTTGCTGACTTGCTTCTCGCATGGCCACTCCAAAGATAACTGCCCAAGACAGAATGCCGATATAATTGGCCTTGGTCAGGGCGTTGATTGGATTGTCGACAAGATTGAGGAGGAGATTGCCCAGAACTTGGCCGATGCCTTCTGGTGGACTGACTTCCGAGCTAGCTGCGGTCAGCTCGATGGTTACAGGGAAAATATAGTTGGCGAGGACAGCGACAAGAGCAGCCGCAAAAGTCCCGATTAGATAGAGGATAATGACGGTTTTCATATTGCTTTTCTGCCCCTTTTGGTGCTGAGAGAGGGCGTTGGCAACGAGAGTGAAAACGAGCAGTGGTGCGATAGCTTTTAGACCGCCGACAAAGATTTGGCCGAGGAGGCTAATGGCGCTGGCTTATGGGAAAATAAGAGCCAGCAGGGCGCCTGTGACAATCCCAATAGAAATCCGTTTGATAAGATTGGCGCGATTCCAAGCAGAAAGAATTCGATGAAACATAGTAGCTCCCTTTCTAAAATAAACTGCTTTCCATTATACGCTAGAGGTCGTATAAAATCAATGTTTTTTAGTATTCGCTATGCAGAATAAGGCTGCTTTGATGATTATCCGTCGCCCTTTGTGGTATAATGAATAAGATTTTTGTATCTCATAGGAGGAAAGAATGACAGCTAATGGGAATGTTTTTACGCGCTATTTCCAGCAATTCAACTGGTCAGCTATTCTGGATGATGTATTTTCAAAATTCGTCTCCTTGGTCTTTTTGTGCTTACTATTTTGGGTGGCTAAGAAAATTCTCCATCTGTTTGTGACTAGACTGATTGCGCCATCTTTGAAATTATCACGGCAGGATGCGGCTCGGCAAAAGACCATTATGCGCTTAATTGAGAATTTGCTCAATTATGTACTTTATTTTCTCTTGTTCTATTGGGTTTTATCCATTTTGGGCTTGCCAGTCTCAAGTCTTTTAGCTGGGGCAGGGATTGCCGGTGTAGCCATTGGGATGGGGGCGCAGGGCTTTCTGTCCGACTTGGTAAATGGTTTCTTTATTCTCTTAGAGCGGCAGTTGGATGTAGGGGACAATGTCCGTTTGACCAATGGTGCTATCAAGATTGCAGGGATAGTTGTCAGTGTCGGGATTCGGACTACGCAGGTACGCGATG
Organism: uncultured Streptococcus sp.; assembly: GCF_938020365.1. Lineage (GTDB taxonomy): Bacteria > Bacillota > Bacilli > Lactobacillales > Streptococcaceae > Streptococcus. Next base: position 7,412 of record NZ_CALIIB010000146.1, read on the forward strand.
CGGACGGAACTCTTCACTTTGTGCCCAATCGAAATATCACCGTTGTCAGCAATCTTTCTCGTGGCGATATGCGGGTTTTGATTGATATTCCTATCTATGCCGAGACGGATTTGGATGAGATCTATCGGATTATCGCTGCTGTCAATCAGGAAGCTGTGCCTGAACATCCAGAAGTTTTGAAGGAACCTGATATTCTGGGACCGCAAATGACTGCGAGCGGGCAGTTTTACTTTCGGATTAGTTTAATCGTTGCAAGCGGTATGCAGGCGAGTCTGTACCATGTTTTCTACAAGCTCTACCATGAAGCCCTGCTAAAAGAGGGGGTGGCTTTGCCAACATTTGCTCCTGTCACGGGAAATAATGGTAAAGCTTAGTAGTAGTCGGGGAAACAAAGGCAAATAACATCTATCGGAAATAACGTTTCTAATCACTAAAAGAGGCTGGGGCGAAAGTCCTAGCCTCTCAATTGTCTTTGGATTGTCGAGCAAGACGCAGTGGTTGAGTGGGCTCTACTACGCTGATTCCATCAGCTTTTACAGCCCTACTCAACTGTGCGGAGGTGGGACGACGAAATCGAATTCTAACGAATTACCGATTTCTGTCCCACTCTCTTTTTCCTTTCAGCTTATCCTAGGTCTAACCTACCTAAATATGACACGATATGATAAGTATTGTATAATAGGAATAGGAGAAGGAGCAAGTATGCAGAATAATCGACTATTTCGGATATTGTACTACATTTTAGAGAGAGGGAAAGTAACTGCAACGGAGCTGGCCGAAAAATTTGAGGTCTCGGTCCGGACCATTTATCGGGATGTGGATTCTCTTAGCAGCGCTGGGATTCCGATTTATACCACGCAAGGAAAGGGTGGTGGTATAGAAATCGCAGAGGATTTTGTCTTGCGGAAGTCCCTGCTGACAGCGGAGGAGAAAGAGCAGATCATGGCTGCCCTGCAAGGTCTGGACAGCACCAGTCAGCTTTATCAGAGTGACCTGCTTACAAAGCTTTCGGCACTTTTTCAAGTCAAAAATCCCAACTGGATCGAAATTGATTTTAATTACTGGCAAAACGATAAAGCATATGAAGAAAGCTTTCGCCAATTAAAAACTGCGATTCTAGGCAAGCACCTTGTTTCTTTTTCTTACTTTGCTAGTGACGAGCGGGAGACAAATCGCCGTGTCAAGCCTGTGCGCTTATTCTTTAAAAATCAGAATTGGTACCTCTATGCTTTCTGCCTCTTGCGACAGGAATTCAGGTATTTTAAACTATCCAGGATGAAAAATTTGGAGCGGCTGGAGGAGAGATTTGAGGACAGCTTTGAAGATGTCGTCTTGGAAAAAGAACTGACCTATGAAAATACCATTAAACTGACAGTCAAGTTTGATCGCAAAGTGGCCTTCAGGGTTTATGATGAACTAAGCGGAGATATTCGGACAGATGCCGAAGGAAATTTATATACAGAAATCGAAATTCCCAACGACCATCGTCTATATAGTTATATTCTATCCTTTGGAGACGCTGTGGAGGTCTTAGAACCGTCTGAAATCCGAGTGAAAATGAAAGAAATGATTCATCAGCTGGCAGAAAAATATAAAACTTGACATAGGGTGTCAGGTATCTTCTTGTATACTAATAGATAAGAAGGGAAAAGGAGGCAGCAAGATGAAATATGAATGGAGAAAAAGCGAGAAAGGCCTTTATGGGGCCAAGCAAAAGCCAGAGCTAGTAGAGGTACCGAGTCAACAGTTCATTGTGATTGAAGGCGAGGGCAATCCCAATGAAGCGGATTTCTCCGAGTGGGTATCTGCCCTTTATTCACTGGCCTATTCCATAAAAATGCTCTTTAAATCCGTGATGAAAAACGAGGCGGAGGACAAGGTAACGGATTTTACGGTTTATCCTTTGGAGGGGATTTGGAAAAAAGCTGCTGGGGAAGGCTTCGATAAAAGTCAGCTTCGCTATCAGCTCATGATTCAGCAGCCTAATGTCATCACTCAGGACATTTTTGCGGCAGCGCTTGAGAATGCCCGCAAGAAAAAGCCTAATCTTCTCTACGACGACATCCGTTTGCAGAGCTTGCCAGAGGAGCGGGCCATTCAGGTCTTACACATAGGAAGTTATGATAGTGAGCCAGCCTCTTTTGAAAAAATGGCCGAGTTGGCAAGCAGCTTGGGACTGGAGAGATGCGACCAAGTTCACAGAGAGATTTACTTAAGCAACAAAAATAGGACACCAGAAGAAAAGTTGAAAACCATCTTAAGGTATTCCGTCAGATAGGAGGAATTTGTCATGCCAAGACCTGCAACAAAAAACGATTTATTGGCTACGGCTACAGAAAATTTTGAAAAACTCAATCTGCTCATTTCGAACATGACAGCAGAAGAGTTGGCGAGGCCCTTTGATTTTTCAAAGGATGAGAAAAAGAAAGAAGCCCACTGGAAGCGCGATCGGAACCTGAGGGATATCTTAATCCATCTTTATGAATGGCATCAACTGCTGCTCAACTGGGTGCAGGCCAATCAAAGGGGAGAAGAGAAGTCTTTCCTGCCAGCTCCCTACAATTGGAGAACGTATGGTGAGATGAATGTCGCATTTTGGGAAAAGCACCAGCAGACCTCTCTTGAGGAGGCAAGTTCTTTACTGGCTAGTTCACATAAAGCTGTCCTGGACCTAGCCGCAACCTTGACCAATGAAGAATTGTTTTCCAAGGGAGTTTATAAATGGACGGGCGGAACGACCTTGGGTTCTTATTTTGTCAGCGCCACATCCAGTCACTATGATTGGGCTATGAAAAAGCTTAAAGCTCATCAAAAGAATTGTAAAGTGAATCCTGTCCAATAAAGTTTTCTAGGACTTGAGACTGATTTTTAGCACTCTTGCAAAAAGAGTGCTAATTTTTTGAGTTTTTGTCTTGACATTCATTTTTAAGAGTGTATAATAGAATCATAATTTAGCACTCGATGTGTTAGAGTGCTAAATATAAAAAATAAAATCTCGCCAGTGGCTGGAAATTTTCTAAAGAGAGGTGAGGTCCTTGGTAACAGAACGCCAAAATGAGATTTTAAATCTAATTATTGATATCTTTACCAAGACGCATGAGCCTGTCGGTTCTAAAGCCTTGCAAGAGTCTATCCAGTCTTCGAGTGCCACCATTCGAAATGATATGGCAGCCTTAGAAAAGGAAGGGCTACTAGAAAAGGCTCATACATCGAGTGGCCGCAAGCCCAGTGTCGCTGGTTTCCAGTATTTTGTCCGCCATTCCTTGACCTTTGATCAGCTGGCGGAAAATGAGCTCTACGAGGTTGTCAAAGCTTTCGACCAAGAGTTCTTCAAGCTGGAGGATATCCTGCAGCGGGCAGCGGACGTCTTGGCAGAGTTGAGTGATTGCACGGTTGTAGCTCTTGACGTCGAGCCTAGTCGGCAACGGCTGACGGCTTTTGATATCGTTGTTATTAGCCAGCACGCAGCCTTAGCTGTCTTTACTCTGGATGAGTCCAATACCCTGACCAGTCAGTTCATGATTCCTAGGAATTTTCTCCAGGATGACCTACTGCGCTTGAGGGATATGATTCAGGAGCGCTTTCTGGGACAGACGGTCTTAGATATTCACTACAAGATTCGGACGGAGATTCCGCAGATTATCCAGCGTTACTTTACGACGACGGACAATGTTCTCGATCTCTTCGAGCATATTTTTGCTCAGATGTTTTCGGAGAAAGTAGCTGTAGCTGGCAAAGTCCAGTTGCTACGTTTTGCGGATCTTGAGGCTTATCAGTTCTTTGATGATCGTCAGAAGGTGGCTTTTGAAATCCGTGATAGTCTAGCTGAAGATCAGATGCAAAATGTCCGAGTCGCAGCTAGTCAAGAGGACTGTCTGGCCAATCTAACCCTGATTTCCAGCAAATTCCTGATTCCCTATCGGGGCTTTGGTATGCTGGCGGTGGTCGGTCCAGTCAATCTGGATTACCAGAAGGTAGTCAGCCAACTCAATGTTGTCAATCGAGTCTTGACGATGAAACTCACAGATTTCTACCGATATCTGAGTAGCAATCATTATGAGGTGAGTTGAACATGAAATTACATAAATTCCTAAAAAGGAGGCGAAAAATGTCTGAGGAAATAAAAAACGAAGAAGTAAAAGAAGAGGAAGTGGTAGAAGCTACTGAAGAAAAGGTAGAAACCGCTGAAGAAGCTGATGAAACCACTCCTGAAAAATCAGAACTAGAACTTGCAAATGAGCGGGCAGAAGACTTTGAAAATAAATACCTTCGCGCTCATGCAGAAATGCAAAATATCCAACGTCGTGCCAATGAAGAACGTCAACTCTTGCAACGCTATCGTAGCCAAGATTTGGCAAAAGCGATTCTCCCTTCTTTGGACAACCTAGAGCGTGCCCTTGCCGTTGAAGGATTGACAGACGACGTCAAAAAAGGATTGGAGATGGTGCAAGAAAGCCTAATTCATGCTCTTAAAGAAGAAGGCATCGAAGAAATCGCAGCGGACGGAGCATTTGACCATAACTACCATATGGCTATCCAAACTCTCCCAGCAGACGATGAACATCCAGCTGATACCATTGCACAAGTCTTCCAAAAAGGCTACAAACTCCATGACCGCATCCTACGCCCAGCCATGGTGGTAGTCTATAACTAGGCTAGAAAACTTAAATAATCTTGTCCGAAATGACAATAAACTATGAAGAAAGATAAAAAAGTAGTTCAGCTTTGCAATAGTGAGCGAAGCGAACAAAAGACGATACTCTTCGCCGTGG
>NZ_CALIIB010000147.1 GCF_938020365.1 uncultured Streptococcus sp.
CTGATACAGCGGGATTGGATGAAGTGGATTTTTATGTCCTTCCACATTATGGTGAAGAACCTTTTACTGATAGTAGTCAGAAGACCTTTGAAATGTATAAAAAGCAGCTCGAATTAATGCGAATGAACAATTCACAAGCCGTTATTGTAAATGATAAAGAAATAAAAGTTGTTTCTGAACAGACTTAAAATATATTTCTTTTTGCTATTATGATGTTCATTTTAATAATTTGTTGCTTTTAAAAAAGAAAGTGAAGATAATATAAGTTTATGGCAGTTTTTTTCTTGACATTTATCCATTTTGCGTGTAGAATAGAATAGATCTTGGACTTGAAGGGAGTGAAAAAAATGTCAAAAACAGTAGTACGTAAGAATGAATCTCTTGACGATGCTCTTCGTCGTTTCAAACGTGCGGTTACTAAAGCTGGTACTCTTCAAGAAACACGCAAACGTGAATTCTATGAAAAACCTTCTGTAAAACGCAAACGCAAATCAGAAGCAGCTCGTAAACGTAAAAAATTCTAATAACTAGAATGAGAAAACAGCCTATTTGGCTGTTTTTTCTTTTGGTTGAAAAGCGTATAATAGAACAGAGAGTGGGACAGAAATCGGTAATTCGTTAGAATTCGATTTCGTCGTCCCACCTCCGCACAGTTGAGTAGGGCTGTAAAAGCTGATGAAATTAGCGTAATAGAGTCCACTCAACCACTGCGTCTTGCTCGACCAATCCAAAGACAATTGAAAGGCTAGGACTTTTGTCCCAGCCTCTGTTTGGATATTAGTTTTGTTTTTCAAGCAAGCTCTTGATTTCTTGCAGAACTTCAAGTTCTGTTGGTCCAGCTGGTGCTTCTTCAGTAGCTTCTTCGTTCTTTTTAGCAAGGCTTTGTGCTTTTTCAGCAGACTTAACGATGAAGAAGAGAACAGTACCGATTACTAAGAAGTTGATCACGGCGCTCAAGAAGTTACCATAAGCAATTCCGTTCCATTTCAATTCAGCGATTTGCTTCAAGTTTGCAGCTTTCAAAATTGGATTGAGGAAGAGGGGAGTGATAACGTCAGTAATCAATGAATTGACGATTGCTCCGAAAGCATTCGCAATGATAACCCCGACTGCCAAGTCAATCACGTTACCGCGTAGCAAAAATTCTTTAAGATCCTTTAACATTTTCTTTTCCTTTCAAAAAATAATTTAATATTTGAGATTATATTATAGCTTAAAGAAGCAATTATTTCAAGTTACTTGCCTATCAAATGTTTTACATTTGCGTCAAATTATTATAAAATATAGAGTGATATTCTGTGATGAATTGGAGGTATTGTCTATTGGATAAAGAAATGATTTCTGAAATAAAAAATAGTGTCAATATCGTCGATGTCATAGGAGAAACGGTAGCCTTAACCAAGGCTGGCAGAAACTTTCTGGGACTTTGTCCCTTTCATGGTGAAAAGACGCCTTCCTTCAACGTTGTAGAGGACAAGCAGTTTTATCACTGTTTTGGCTGTGGCAAGTCGGGAGATGTTTTCAAGTTTATTGAGGATTATCGAGGCGTATCCTTTATGGATGCTGTGCAGATTGTCGCAGACAGAGCGGGCATTTCCTTAGGGATGGAGAGAGCTAGCGCTGATCGACCGAGACAGGCTCATCCGCATCAGGCACTCTACGATATTCATACAGAGGCAGCGAAGTTTTACCATGCGGTTCTGATGACGACCAAAATAGGAGAAGAAGCACGCGCTTATCTCTACAATCGTGGGCTGACAGATGAGGTCATTAAGCATTTTCAAATCGGCTTGGCTCCTAATGAAGGCAACTATCTTCATAAGAGTATGGCTGGTAAGTTTGATGAGTTCACTATCATGAACTCGGGTCTTTTTAATCTGGCAGAGAATAATCTGGTCTATGATGCTTTTCAGAACCGGATTATGTTTCCCTTGACCAATGACAAGGGTCAGGTTGTCGCCTTTTCTGGTCGAATCTGGCAAGATTCGGAGGCTGGTTTACAGACTGCCAAGTATAAGAATAGTCGCAGCACCCCTATTTTTAATAAAAGCTATGAGCTTTATCATCTGGATAAGGCCAAGCCGGTTATCAAGAAGAGCCATGAAGTTTATCTGATGGAAGGCTTTATGGACGTGATCGCGGCTTATCGGGCTGGAGTTGAAAATGCAGTCGCATCTATGGGAACAGCTCTGACGCCTGAGCATGTCCAGCATTTGCGTGAGTATTGCAAAAAAATTATTCTGACTTATGATGGAGACAAGGCTGGTCAGGCTGCGACAGCCAAGGCTTTAGAAGAGCTGCGGGATATGTCGGTAGAGATTGTGTCCTTTCCTGACAATATGGATCCGGACGAATTTATTGCTAAAAATTCTGCCGAGGAATTGAAACAATTTCTGACTAAAACGCGAATTAGTGATGTAGAGTTCCTTTTACGCTATCTCAAACCGGATAATATTGAAAATTTGCAGGCTCAGATTGAATTCGTGGAGCGAATGGCGCCAATTATTGCTCAGACGCAGTCTATTACAGCTCAGAATTCCTATATTTATATGTTGGCCGAGTTGCTGCCGGATTTTGATTACCAGCAGGTAGAGAACACGGTTAATAATAGCCGTTTGGCTGAACGAAGTAGTCGAAGCGGACAGCAGTCAGAATCTCTAAGAAGACCTGTACTGGTAGATCTTCCACTGTCTAAACAGCTATCACGGTTGATAAAGGCAGAAATCCATATCCTCTATCGTATGGTACACAATCCGCTGGTTTTAAATAACTATCGGCTTCGCACAGATTTTGCCTTTGATACGGCGGAACTGCAGGAGTTATACGAGCTTTTACTAGCCAATGGTGAAGTGACTTCGCAGGATTTATCTAGCTTACCAGAAAGAGTCCAGCAACTTTGGTATCGGATGTTGGAGGAAGATTTGCCAGAGGAGATGGAAGACGGAGAGTTAGCAGAAGTAGAACTGACCAGGGAACGTGAATTGCTTCGTAAGAATAATCAGCTGATTAGCAAAAAGGTTCGAGAAGCTTTGCATACTGGAGATGAGAATGCCGCTATATTAGAGGTGGAGCGCTTAATCGCACAAAAAAGAAGAATGGAGTAGGTATGGCTACAAAACAAAAAGAAGTAACAACATTAGACGTTCAAATTGCAGAATTCATCCGCAATCATAAGCAGATAGGTGTAGCGACAGACGATGAAATCAATGACCAACTGGTCATTCCTTTCACTTTGGACGCTGATGGGATTGAGGATTTGCTGCAGCGCATTCAGGATGCGGGCATTTCTATCACGGATAAGGAAGGAAATCCTAGCGCGCGTGTCTTGAATACTGAAGAGAAAGAAGTAGAACTGACCGATGAAGAGCTCTTGGGTAGCAATTCAGCCAAGGTCAATGACCCAGTCCGCATGTATCTGAAAGAAATCGGGGTTGTGCCGCTTCTTAGCAATGAAGAAGAACAAGAGCTGGCGATTTTGGTAGAGCAGGGAGACTTGGAAGCCAAGCAGCGTCTGGCTGAGGCCAATCTTCGTCTGGTTGTTTCCATTGCCAAGCGCTATGTCGGCCGTGGTATGCAGTTCCTTGACTTGATTCAAGAAGGAAATATGGGACTGATGAAGGCCGTTGATAAGTTTGACTATACCAAAGGATTTAAGTTCTCAACTTATGCGACTTGGTGGATTCGTCAGGCCATTACTCGTGCGATTGCTGACCAAGCTCGGACTATTCGGATTCCAGTCCACATGGTGGAAACCATTAACAAGTTAGTCCGCGAGCAACGCAATCTCTTGCAGGAATTGGGTCAAGACCCAACACCAGAGCAAATCGCTGAGCGGATGGATATGACACCTGACAAGGTTCGTGAGATTCTCAAGATTGCTCAGGAGCCAGTTTCCTTGGAGACACCTATCGGTGAGGAAGATGACAGTCATCTGGGAGACTTTATCGAAGATGAAGTAATTGAAAATCCAGTAGACTATACAACTCGTGTCGTTCTTCGTGAGCAGCTGGATGAGGTCTTGGATACGCTGACAGACCGTGAGGAAAATGTCTTGCGTCTGCGCTTTGGTCTGGACGATGGAAAAATGCGGACGCTGGAAGATGTCGGCAAGGTCTTTAATGTCACCCGTGAGCGGATTCGCCAGATTGAAGCCAAGGCACTGCGTAAACTCCGCCATCCAAGCCGCAGCAAACCACTCAGAGACTTTATCGAAGATTAAGAAATGAAAAGTAGCGTGGGGCAGAGCAGGAAGTGTCAAGTCGGCAATCCTAGCTGAAAACAAAGGCCTCCTCTAGCTAACTTGAAATTTCTGCTATATCTATAAGGAGGATATGCATGTCAGAAAAAAAATATAGCCCTGAAGAAGTTGAAAAGATTAAAACGCGTATTTTGGAGAGCTTGGAGCAGGTCATTGACCCAGAGCTGGGGATTGATATTGTCAATCTCGGTTTGATTTATGAAATCCGTTTTGACGAGACCAATGGGGAAACGGAAATCGATATGACCCTGACAACCATGGGATGCCCTCTGGCGGATCTTCTGACTGACCAGATCTATGATGCCATGTCAGATGTTCCAGAGGTTACTAAGACAGAAGTCAAATTGGTTTGGTATCCCGCTTGGACAGTGGAAAAGATGAGTCGTTATGCTCGGATTGCATTGGGGATTAAATAGCGACATCACACTGGAAGAAAGACTATACAGAAAAGCGCTTGAATGGAACATCAAGTGCTTTTTGAATGTAATTTTGTACAAACTACCAGCTAGTTAGTGAAATTTCCCCACTGTTGAGCCAGATATTTTGGCCGTTCTCCAACTGGACTAGAAGTTGGCCACTGTCCGAGATATCGCTAGCAATTCCCTTATAGGTTTGATTATTTTGCTGGAAACTTACTTGTCGACCTAAGACTAGGGAATGCTTTTTGTAAAGATAGAGTAAGTCTTGGGGATCGCTTTCGTAGAAACACTTCCATATTTCAGCAATCAGCTCATTTCTGCTGATAGGAGCTCGCTCTGTAAAGAGTGATCCAGCCTTAGATTGCAATTCTTCTGGAAAATCATTAATGCAAAAATTAAACCCGACCCCGATAATAATATCTGTGACTAAGCCTGTCTCGACTGAAGTAATGGCCTCGGTTAAAATGCCTGCAATTTTTTTATCCTTGTAGTAAATATCGTTGACCCACTTGATATCTATGTCTATGAGGGTTAGATTTTTTACAGCTTGATAGATGGCTCCAGCCGTCAGGAGAGTATAGGCGGGGATTTGATCAAAAGACAGGTTGGGTTTGAGATGAAGGGACATGTAAAAGCCGCCTTGTTTTGGAGAGAAAAAGTCTCGTCCGAAGCGACCGCGCCCAGCGGATTGAGCAGCAGCTAGATAGAGGGTATTTGCTTCGCCACCTGCTTCTAGACCTGCTTTGGCATCTATCTGAGTAGATTGACAGTTGGGGTTGAAGGAAACTTTGATGGGCGCCTCTTTTTCAATGATTTCTGGGATTAGTAAATCCCCCGCTTTGAGCTTATAGCCCCGATTTTTTACGGAATCGATCTGGATTCCTTCTTTTTCCAAGCGTTGAATAGCTTTCCAAATGGAGGTCCTGGAAATGCCCAGTGTCTGAGCCAGACTTTCTCCGTTTACATAATCGTCAGCTTGGCTGAGAATGGTAAATAATTGTTCGTAGGTTTTCATTCGTTCTTTCTCTGTTAAATACTGCTTTCTCGAATGGTCAGTTTGGTAGAAAGTTTGACCATATAGGGAATGGAATCCTCTTCGGATGTTAAAATTTGATTCAGAATGTGCAGAGCCTGCTTGCCCATTTCTTCTGTAAAAACGGTGACCGTACTGAGACTGGGATAGATGTACTTAGCAATAGAGGTATCATTAAAGGAAATAATGCTGACATCTTGGGGAACCTGGATTCCGTGTTCTTGCAGAGCCCGCAAGGCACCAATTGCTAAAGCATCGCTGGAGATGAAGAAGGCGGGTGGCAGCTGATCCTTGTGTTCAGTGATAATCTCTGTCATCATCTGATAGCCTGATTCCGAAGAAAAGCTGCCTACCTTAACCAAGTCAGGTTGATAAATTTCTTTTTCAGACAGATACTGCTGAAAGCTTGCCAAACGAGGGTCGCTGATGAGGCTAGTCTGATCAGAGGTTCTTTCTTGCCCGGCAATCATGCCAATCTGGTCAAAACCAGCGTTCATGAAGTGCTCAAGAACCTTCTGTACAGCATTCTCAAAATCCACCGTCACACAGCTGTGGCCTGCATTAAGCGTATCACTGTCGACAAAAACTAAATGGTTGCTGTATTTCTCCAGCTGTTGGATTTGAGCTGGACTGAATTTGCCGATGGCAATCAAGCCATCAATGTCTTTCAATAGCTCAAGAGAATCGTTTTGAAACACTCTGAGAATCTCATAACCCAATTCTTGGGCCTTTTTTTCAATGCCCAAACGAATGGAGTAGTAGTAAAGGTCATCGAGCTCTTCCTGCTCAGTGTACCATTCAATGAGCCCGATACGGTAGACCTGAGTCTTGCTTGGCTTCTTTTTTCTTGATTTTTTATAGTTCAGCTGCTCAGCGATATCAAAAATCTTTTTACGAGTGCTATCACTGACTGACATGGCTGGGTCGTAGTTGAGTACGCGAGAGACCGTAGCGGGAGAGACCCCAGCAGCCTGGGCAATATCCTTAATCGTAGCCATTTTTTTCTCCTATTGTCTTATATGGGCTATTATACCTCAAAAACAAATAAATAACAAAGAGGAATTTAGTAAATATTACCCAATTATTTTATTAAGTAAAAATTTACTAAAATTATTGAAGTTTTACTCGAAAATAGTTATAATAAGGATAAGAAAACGATTACAATATCAATCATTTATTTTAAAGGAGTTTAGTTTATGTCAAATGTCATTTCAGTAGAGCAAGTCCGCGCAGATTTTGCCAAAGTTTTTGGAGTAGAAGCGGACCACACTTTCTTTTCACCCGGTCGGATCAATCTGATCGGCGAGCATACGGACTATAACGGCGGCCATGTCTTTCCTGCAGCCATTTCTCTAGGAACTTATGGAGCGGCTCGCAAGCGGGACGACCAGCTCTTGCGATTCTTCTCAGGGAATTTTGAAGAAAAAGGGATTATTGAAGTGCCGCTGGAAAACCTGCACTTTGAGCCTGAGCATAACTGGACCAACTATCCGAAAGGAGTTCTGCATTTTCTGCAGGAGGCGGGTCATAAAATTGACCGAGGCATGGATGTCTATGTTTATGGAAATATTCCAAATGGTGCTGGCTTGTCTTCTTCCGCGTCACTAGAGCTTTTAACTGGTATCATGGCTGAGAAACTTTTTGATTTGCAGTTGGAACGACTGGACCTAGTGAAAATCGGTAAATTAACTGAGAATGAGTTTATCGGAGTTAATTCTGGCATCATGGACCAGTTTGCTATCGGAATAGGTGCTGACCAGAGGGCTATTTACCTAGACACCAATACTCTTGAATATGACTTGGTGCCACTTGATCTCAAGGACAATGTCGTGGTGATTATGAATACCAACAAGCGTCGTGAGTTGGCGGATTCTAAGTACAATGAACGCCGTGCTGAGTGTGAAAAAGCTGTTGAAGAGCTGAACCGTAAGCTGTCTATCGCTACCTTGGGCGAGTTGGACGAGTGGTCCTTTGACGAGTATAGCTATCTGATTGAAGACGAAAATCGTCTCAAACGGGCTCGCCATGCAGTTTTAGAAAATCAACGCACTTTGCAAGCGCAGGCAGCTTTGCAGGCAGGTGATCTTGACAAGTTCGGCCGTCTTATGAATGCTTCCCACGTTTCGTTGGAGCATGACTATGAAGTGACTGGTCTAGAGCTGGACACCTTGGTTCACACGG
>NZ_CALIIB010000148.1 GCF_938020365.1 uncultured Streptococcus sp.
TGATACAGCCATCACGCCAGATAGATGCGATGTCCGCAAATGGCAAGTTCCAGTTGTTTTCTTTAGATGCCACACGCAATTGAGCAAAACCTTGTGCGTATGAAATAATTTTTGAGAAGTAGAGGGCTTGACGGATCTTTTCGATCAACTCAGCCTTGTCACCTTCAAATTTGAAGACAGCTGGTTTTGGAAGCACCTTGCTAGCGTGTACACGCTCTTCTTTGTAAGTAGAGATGTAGCGAGCAAATACGGACTCAGTGATGAGTGACAATGGCACACCAAGGTCAAGCGCTGATTGGCTAGTCCATTTGCCAGTTCCTTTGTTTCCTGCAGCATCGAGGATGTAGTCTACGATTGGTCCATCTTGCCCTTCATCGTCTTTACGGCTCAAGATATCAGCTGTGATTTCGATCAAGTAGCTGTCCAATTCACCCTTGTTCCACTCAGTAAAGATTTCGGCCATGTCTTCTGCAGAAAGACCAAGCAAGTGTTGCATGAGGTCGTAGCTTTCTGCGATCAATTGCATGTCACCATACTCGATACCGTTGTGGACCATTTTCACATAGTGACCAGCTCCATCAGGACCGATGTAAGTCACACATGGTTTGCCATCTTCAGGTGCTTTGGCTGAGATTTCTTCGAGAACATCAGCAACCAATTCGTAGGCTTCTTTTTGTCCACCAGGCATGATAGAAGGACCTTCAAGGGCACCTTTTTCACCACCAGAAACTCCAGTACCGATAAAGTTGATACCTGAGTTTGCCAATTCTTCATTACGACGAATCGTATCTTTGTAGAAAGTGTTTCCGCCGTCGATCAAGATATCGCCCTTGTCAAGGTGGGGAAGAAGAGCTTGGATAGTTGCATCTGTACCAGGTCCAGCTTGAACCATGAGCATGATACGGCGAGGTTTTTCGATAGATTGAACGAAAGACTCTACATCGTAGCTTGGAACAAATTTCTTTTCAGGATGGCAAGCGATTACGTCTTCTGTTTTTTCTTTACTACGGTTGTAAATAGCAACTGTATAACCACGAGATTCGATATTTAGGGCAAGATTACGACCCATTACGGCCATACCTACGACACCAAAGTTAGCTTTTGTCATTTTCTACTCCTATAATCTTAGTTGTTTAATCTGTTATATTTTAACATTTTTACATGGTAATGAAAAGTATTTAGCTGATAGAAATGCTTTTCTATGGGAGGATACGCAAACAGCCAGAAGTTTCAACTCCTAGCTGTTTGGATATCATAGATACATTTGGATTTATTTCTCATCAACTTCGATGACAGCTTGTTCATCTTGTTTAAGCTTGTTGACAGTCATATTGACGCCAAGTGCTCCAGCTAACAGTTGACGAATGTCAAAGCCTGCCCCTTGAGAAACTTGATCAATACTCTGCATGATGTCGCCGACCATTTTAGAAGCGTTGCCTTCACCATACATGGTAATCTTATCTACCTTGGTCAATGGCTCTGCCACCGCACGAGCGATTTCTGGCAATTTATCGACAATCATCTCCGTAATCGCAGCTTCCTGCATCTTCTTCATGGCTTCGGCTTTCTTGTCCAAACCTTGTGCTTCCGCTTCTAGTTTAAGACGAATGGCTTCCGCTTCTGCACGTCCTTTGGCTTCAATAGCTTCTGCTTCTTGCAGTTGCGCAAATTTCTCAGCCTCGGCTTGAGCCTTGCGGGCTTCGGCTTCTTTTTGTGTTTCAAAGAGTTCCGCTTCGGCCTGACGCTGACGTTCAATCAATTGTGCTTCTGCAGCCTGTTGACGGGCATATTTTTCAGCTTCGGCTTGCTTGCGGATATTGGCATCCAATTCCTGCTCACGAACCTTAACTTCCCGTTCTTTGACTTCAGCTTCTTTTTCCTGCTTCATGATGTTGGCTTCTGCAGCCACACGTTCTTGTTCACGACGCTGGATCTCAGCCTCAATCCCTTTGGCTGCGTCCGCTTTAGCTTGCGCAATATCTGCTTCCTGCTTGAGGGCAGCTTGTTTCAGTTTGAGTTCATTTTGCTTTTGAGCAATTTCCAAGTCAGCAGCCACGCGCTTGTCGTTAGCCAGCTTGTCCTGCTCAGCTTCAACTTCCTTACGCTCACGTTCAGCCTTAGCCTTGGCAATCAGGGCGTCTTTCTTGATCGTTTCGACATTTTCAATACCGAGGTTGTCAATAACGCCACCTTCGTCAGAGAAGGATTGAACGGTAAAGGCAATGACTTCCAGACCCATCTTAGCCAAATCTGGTGCTACGTTATCTTGCACTTTAGAGGCAAATTCCTGACGGTCATTGACCATCTTGCGCAATTCCATCTGGCCGATTACTTCACGAAGGTTCCCTTCGAGGACATCTTGGACAGAGTTGGAAATATCAGTGGTATTCCAATTAAGGAAGTTTTCTGCCGCACGCTCAATCATTTCATCCGTAGTACCAATCTTCAGCTTAACAGCCGCATCGGCACGAACGTTGATAAAATCAAGTGTTGGCACAGACTCAGAAGTACGGACGTCGGTAGAAAACTGCTCAATATCCAAATAAGAGCGCTGCTCTACAAAAGGAATCATGAAGCCAGCCTTACCTCTTAAATGACGCTGCTTACGCAGACCAGTAATAACGACTACTTCATTTGGCTTAGCATTGACATAGCCCTTAGCCAAAAGAATAATAAGCACAATGGCTGCAACGATTGCAAAAATCAACCAGCCTGGGATAAATAACATATCCATAGAAACTTCCTTTCTTTTCCAGAGCAATAGACGAATGCATTGCCCAAATATATTTTTAGTTAGTATATCAAAAAATTAACAGTTTGCAAAACTTTTACTGCTACTCCTATCCAACTTCTGAAATCCCCCTCAAACAAAAAAAGATAGCTCCTCATTCATTGAGGAAACTATCCATCTTTTATTAGTCATTTCTTCCAAAGATACGAAGGATGCTGAGGAAGAGGTTGATAAAGTCAAGGTAGAGGCTCAAAGCTAGAGAAATAGCCCAGCCAAGACCTGCCTGTCCACCCGTTTGCTCATAAACGTAGCGAATTTTTTGATTGTCCCAAGCAATCAACCCTGCGAAAATGACGACGCTGACATAGCTGACAATGTAGTCTATCATGTCGCTACCGAGGAAAATATTGACAAAACTCGCAATCACAATCCCAATCAGGCCTGCAATCATAGCTCGACCCATGCCAGATAAATCTTTTTTAATGATGACGCCCATGGCTGCCATAACAAGGAAAACAGCCGCACTAACTGCAAATGCTTTGAAAACCACGCCTCCTGTGTACATGGCCACAATGAAACTCATGGTAAATCCGTTTAGGGCTGAGTAGCTCAAAAAGAGAGGAAGAGCAGCTGGACTATTGCGGAGGCCTCTGCTGGAAGCTGACCAAACCAAGGCCAGCTCAATGAAGATAGCTCCATAGTAAATCCAGCTATAATGGAGTAGAATCTCAACTAGAGCTGTCTGGAAGGTCGTCAGCATTAGACCCGAAACCAGAGCAGAGATGGCAATTCCCATCCCAACAAATCCGTAGACCTTAGAATAAAAACTAGAAAGTCCACTGTTTTCTTGAATAATTGTATTGTTCATAATGTCTCCTTTTTACATTTTAACTTTTCATCATCTTTCGATGATACTTTTTACGCCCACTCAGCCTTTGTCGCCAAGGTGCCGTCGCCTCTTTGATCGCCCAATACTTGTCCACCATGGTCACAACGAAGGACTCCTTGTAGCGAGGTGGTGCTAAGGTAGCTCCCCACATGTGCTTGATGATAATATCTTCCTCAACTCGATTGAGCTTGGTAATCTTGCGGGCATTTCGGACTGCTAGGCGGGGATGTACCCAGGCATGACTCTTTTTAAACTTGGTTTCGCGCCAGTCATAATAGAATAAATCATGCAGAAGAGCACCTCGTGCTGTACTGCGGGCATTCCAGCCAAATTTTTTAGCAATTTTATAACTAGTATAACTAACATTGATTGAATGTTCAAGCCGATTGGAATAAATATGATGGGTAATCCCTTTTAAACGCTGAACACTTGGCTTCTCAATCAAATGCCCCACATAGGCCATAAATTCATCATCTTCTCTGTAAGGCATATCATCACCTCCATTTAGTTTTATTATAGAAAGATTTCTAAAAGCTAGCTTAAAGCAAACATCAGGATGCCGGCTGCCACAGCTACGTTAAGACTTTCAGCCTGACCCTTCATGGAAATATGAACTAAAACATCAGCCGCATCCGTCATTTCTTGGCTGATCCCCTGACCTTCATTGCCCATGACTAGGAGGAAATCTTCATGTTTTTCGACCTTTTGATAATCCACAGAATCTTCTGATAAAGTCGAAGCCAAAATTTGCAAGTCACTTTGACGAGCTAGGGCCAGCATATCCTCTCTGCTCACGCGATAAATGGGCAAATGAAAATGGCTGCCCTGCATAGAACGCAAGGTTTTGAGATTGTAAATGTCAGCGGAGTGGCTAGAGATGAAAACTCCTTGATAACCCGCTGCATCCGCTGTTCGGATGATGGTTCCGACATTGCCAGGATCCTGCACATCTTCTAAAAAGAGATAGGCACCTTCCAGCTTTTCTGGAATATTCTGCTCCTCAAAGGCTAATTCTGCAACAATTCCCTGAGGGGTCTTGCTATCTGCTAAATCACTGAGAATCTCAGGACTGACAAAAATCGTCTGAGAAAATGCTGCCAAGCGCTCTTCGTACTCTGCCAAAGCAAAAATTTGCAAAATCCGTGCCTGACTGGCCAGAGCCTCCTCAAAAAGATGCCAGCCCTCAATCAAATACGACTCGCTACGATATTTTTTTTGATGCAGCTTTTTAGCTTTTTTTACCACATTATTGGCTTTTGAGGTTATAATATTCATAAATACATTATAACACAATCTAGCAGTTTTGAACTCATCCTCTAGACTTAGCTTCAGAGAAAATCTTATCCCAAGCAGCCAGCTGCTCGCTGCGCTATAGGCTGAAAAGCGAGTTTCAAACCGCTACAAAAGGAGGTAACGATGCAAAAAGTAAGAATGATTGCGCAAGGACGAGTCCAAGGCGTCGGCTTTCGTTGGGGCGTTTACTCCCTCGCTCTGCAAATCGGCGGGATTACAGGTCGCGTCTGGAATAATGACGACGGTACAGTCGAAATTTTGGCTCAAGCAGAAAGCTCTGCCCTCATGGCCAAGTTCATTCAAGAAATCCGCAAGGGACCAACTCCTTTTTCAAAGGTCAGCTATTTAGATGTCACCATGGCCAATTTTGAGTCCTATACTGACTTTAAAATTGCAAATTAGGTCTGGAGAACTATTGTATATTTCCTTAAAAAACAGTAGAATAGATAGGTATTATTTTTTTAGAAACAAAGGAAATGAACTCGTGAAAACATTTAAACGTATTTTATTCTCTGGAATGAGCTTGTCCCTCCTTCTATTATTGACAGGGTGTGTCGGACGAGACAAGGCCGGTAATCCTGCTGGACCAATTTGGGACGTGCTTGGTCGGCCTATGGCAGATAGCATCCAGTTCTTTGCCAAGGATTCAGGCCTTGGTTATGGTCTAGCGATTGTTATCGTTACACTCATCGTGCGGCTGATTATTTTCCCATTGGGAATCTATCAGTCTTGGAAGGCTACTCTTCAGTCAGAAAAGATGAACTACTTCAAGCCCATCTTTGCCCCTATCCAAGAACGCATCAACAATGCCGAAACGCAAGAAGAAAAGCTAGCAGCCCAGCAAGAATTATTCGCTGCCCAAAGAGAAAATGGCTTGAGTATGTTTGGCGGCATCGGCTGCCTGCCTCTGATCATTCAGATGCCTTTCTTCTCAGCCCTCTTCTTTGCTGCCCAATACACAAACGGCGTAGCCAGCAGTACATTCCTTGGCATCAATCTAGGGAAACCTAGTCTAGCCTTGACACTCATTGTCGGAGTACTCTACTACATCCAGTCACTTCTTTCCCTACATGGTATCGAAGATGAGACTCAAAAAGAGCAGATGAAGCGCGCTACTTATATGAGCCCGATTATGATCGTAGTTTTCTCTTTCATGTCACCAGCAGCTGTGACGCTCTACTGGGTAGTCGGTGGTTTCGTTCAAATTATCCAACAATTCATCATTAACTACTTAATGCGTCCTCGGATCAGAAAGCAAGTAGCAGAAGAATACAAAAAGAATCCTCCGAAAGCCATGAGCAATGCAGGTCGCATCAAAGATGTGACGCCAAAGGCGAGCCAAGCAATCACTCAAAACAATAAAAAGAAAAAGAATCGCAACGCTGGTAAACAACGTTCTAGATAAATAAACTATCCATGTCCCTCCAAGATTTCCTATCTAATCTTGGAGGGCTTTTTTCCATTCCCCTAACAATACTAAAAGAGAGGCTGGGACAAAAGTCCTAGCCTCTCAATTGTCTTTGGATTGTCGAGCAAGACGCAGTGGTTGAGTGGGCTCTACTACGCTGATTTCATCAGCTTTTACAGCCCTACTCAACTGTGCGGAGGTGGGACGACGAAATCGAATTCTAACGAATGACCGATTTCTGTCCCACTCTCTCTTTCTTAAACTTTTAATCAATATACTTCAACTTTCCACGGAAATCTTCCAAGCTTTCATAGCCTTTTTCTTTCATAATGGCCTTGAGTTCTGCAGTAATGCGCTTGAAGGCTGCCACTCCTTCTTTATGAAGGGTTGTTCCTACCTGCACCATACTGGCTCCACAGAGGATATGCTCAAAGGCATCGCGCCCTGTCAGGACACCACCAGTACCAATGATTTGGATTTCCGGTTTCAGGCGCTGGTAAAAGGCATGGACATTGGCCAGAGCCGTAGGCTTAATATACTGACCGCCAATACCGCCGAAACCATTTTTAGGACGAATAACCACTGACTCATCTTCTATATAAAGACCGTTTCCGATGGAATTGACACAATTGACAAACTTGAGCGGATAGTTGTTGAAAATCGCAGCGGCCTGATCAAAATGCACAATATCAAAATAAGGAGGTAGCTTGATGCCCAGTGGTTTGGTGAAATAAGCAAAAACCTCTGATAAGATACGATCAGTTGTTTCAAAATCATAGGCAATCTGCGGCTTACCTGGAACGTTTGGGCAGGAGAGATTGAGCTCAGTAATCCCTTTAAAGTCGCTTGCCTGCACTTTCTTGAGAATGGTGTGGGTTTCTTCTGGCGACATACCGACCAAAGAGAGGAAGAAAGTGCGATTTGGTTCGCTTTCTTGCAGTTCTAGCAAGTAGTCAAGATAATAATCTAAACCATTATTGGGCAGGCCCATGGAGTTGATAGAGCCCAGTGGCACATCCTGATAGCGAGGTTCTGGATTACCTTGACGAAAGTCCAGCGTTGCCGTCTTAGTCACAAATGTTCCTGCAGCAGAGTTTTTAACTTCTTCTAGCTCTTCGACTGTCATACAAGCCACTCCCGCTGCATTCATCAGGCAGTTGTCAAATTCAAAACCCGCAATTTTTGTCTTGGTTGTCGTCATTATCTTGACCTCATATTCCTTATTTTCTTCTATTATAGCATTAAAGCTCTTCCTATAAAAAAGTTATCCCATTTTTCCAATAAAAGGTTCGGTATTTACACCTAGAATCTTCAAAAAATATTATGGAAATTTTCAGAAAATTCAACTTTTTTCTTTACACCCTAAAAAAATTCTGCTATAATGGCTCGTGTAATAAAATATAACAACAAAAAGGAGAACGATATGACATCTGCTAAAGAATATATCCAAAGCGTGTTTGCAACTGTAAAAGCTCGTAATGGGCACGAGGCTGAGTTCCTCCAGGCGGTTGAAGAATTCTTCAGCACTTTGGAACCTGTATTTGAAAAACACCCTGAGTATATCGAAGAAAACATCTTGGCACGTATCACTGAGCCTGAGCGCGTAATTTCTTTCCGTGTTCCTTGGGTTGACCGTGATGGAAAGGTGCAAGTCAACCGTGGTTACCGTGTTCAATTCAACTCAGCTGTTGGACCATATAAAGGCGGACTTCGTTTCCACCCAACTGTAAACCAAGGGATCTTGAAATTCCTCGGTTTCGAACAAATCTTTAAAAACGTCTTGACTGGACTTCCAATTGGTGGAGGTAAAGGGGGATCAGACTTCGATCCTAAAGGAAAGACTGATGCTGAAGTTATGCGCTTCTGCCAAAGCTTCATGACTGAATTACAAAAATACATCGGACCATCTCTTGACGTTCCAGCCGGTGATATCGGTGTTGGTGGACGTGAAATCGGCTACCTCTACGGTCAATACAAACGCCTGAACCAATTTGATGCGGGTGTCTTGACTGGTAAACCTCTTGGATTTGGTGGAAGCTTGATTCGCCCAGAAGCAACTGGTTACGGTTTGGTTTACTATACTGAAGAAATGCTCAAAGCTAACGGTAACAGCTTTGCTGGTAAAAAAGTGGTGA
>NZ_CALIIB010000149.1 GCF_938020365.1 uncultured Streptococcus sp.
ATGTCAAGAATCTGCTGATGATGAAAAACTACTTTAAGACACGCTTTATCTGGCAATTTATCAGCCTGGTTACTGTCGTCGTCTTTCTTTACTCTTGGCTTGTGGGGGTAGTGCTATGATTCGATTTTTAATCTTAGTCGGCTACTTTGAGATCACCATGTACCTACAGCTGACAGGCAAGCTCAACCAATATATCAATCTCCACTACTCCTATCTGGCCTACTTGTCTATGATTCTATCTTTTATCTTGGCAGTTGTGCAGCTGATCATCTGGATGAAGAAGATGGAGGTTCATAGTCATTTGACCTCTCGCTGGGCCAAGTTAGGCAGCGTGCTGCTCCTTGTCATTCCGCTTTTTGTAGGAATTTTCTTTCCAACTGTTACCTTGGATTCGACAACAGTTTCGGCTAAAGGATTTCATTTCCCACTGGCTGAAGGAACTTCTGCAGCCGTCCAGCAGGACGAAGGCACTACCAGCCAATACTTGAAGCCGGACACCAGCACCTACTTTACCAAAGGGGCTTACGAAAAAGAAATGCGGGCAGCCGCCAAGAAATATGTCAAGCAAGATACCATTCAGGTCACAACCGAAAATTACATGGAGGTCATGGAGGTCATCTATGATTATCCCGACGAGTTTGTGGGCAAGACGCTGGAGTTCACCGGCTTTGTCTACAATGACCCTAGCGACCAGAAGAGCCAATTTCTCTTTCGATTCGGTATTATCCATTGTATCGCCGACTCAGGTGTCTATGGCCTCTTGACGACTGGAAATCCCCAGCATTTCGAGAATAATACCTGGATTCATGCCAAAGGAAAAATTACCATGCATTACCATAAAAGTCTGGGACAAAGCCTGCCAACTCTAGAAGTTGAAAGCTTTGATAAGGTAGAAAAACCGGAAAATCCTTACGTTTATCGAGTCTTTTAGAGCCAAACACCTATGAAAGGCAATTTTCATGGGTGTTTCTTTTATATGCCATTCTCTACCCTTTAATCAGTTGCTCTGACCGACTTTTCTAAATTAGAAGAGACTTGATGAAGCTTGCTCTCTAATTTTTTCTCTCTTATCTTGGAAAATCATGCTACAATAATACTATCTCATTTGAAAAGGAGTTCTTTTTATGAAGCAAGAAAAAGTAAGGAAACGAGATTTGCTTTCTATTCTAGCTGTGGCTTTAGTCGCCTTTGCTGGAATTCTTTCAGAGACTAGTATGAATGTGACCTTTCCCCACCTGAGCAAAGTATTTGGTCTGAGCTTAGGAGTGCTACAATGGATTACGACTGGCTATCTGCTGGCCGTCGCCATCACCATAACTTTAGGTGCAACTCTAGCCCACAATTGGACGGAGCGCCGCATCCTCTTTACCTCACTTTCCATCTTTACTCTTGGTAATCTGATTGCCATGATTGCCCCAGACTTTACTTTCCTTATGCTGGGACGGATCCTTCAGGGGGGAGCGACTGGGATTGCCATTCCACTTATGTTTAATCTCATCGTGGAGCGGGTCCCTCGACAGAAAATCGGATTTTATATGGGGCTGAGCGGCCTAGTCATCAGCATAGCACCAGCCATCGGCCCGACCTACGGAGGATTCATGATTGGCTCCTTCGACTGGCATATGATTTACAGCTTTATCATGCCCGTTCCCATTCTCTCTTTTTTACTGGCTTATGTTAACTTGGAAAATTCGGCTGGCAAAAGCAAGCGGCCCTTTGATGTGCTGGGCTTTCTCTCGCTCGCTACAGCTCTTTCCTTTTCTCTGATGACCATCTCCAGTTTGGAAGGTGGCGATAGTGTCAATTGGCTCTATCTAGTTATTTTCCTCCTTTCCTTTGCCGTTTTCATCTGGCGGAGTCTGACTGTTCAACACCCATTTCTGGACATCCGTATCTTAAAAGAACCAACGATTTTCTTTGGAATTCTGCCCTTTTTAATCTTCCAATTCTCCAACCTTTCCAGCAATTTTCTCATTCCCAACTTTCTCGTACTGGTCAAGAATGTCTCTACTGCCCAGGCTGGATTTTCACTGCTTCCCGGAACCATGATCGGAGCTTTCATGTCGCCTTTTCTGGGAAAATTGTACGATAGCAAAGGCCCAAAACTGTCTCTGCTAGGCGGCAATAGCCTAGTCTTTCTGGTCATGATTGTCTTTAGCTTTTTTACAAGCTGGCTCAATCTGCCTTTAATCTTAGGATTTTATATCCTCTTTACTCTAGGGCGCAACATGGCCTTCAACAATACTATGGCTTTATCCGCTTCTCAAGTCAGCAGAGATAAAACGGCGGATGTGACTGCCCTCTTTCAACTAGCGCAAACCTTTGCTGGTGCCTTGGGAACGGCAATTGCAGCTGTCCTGCTCAATCAAGCACCCGATACGACAAGCGGCGCCCACAATGTCTTTAGCCTACTTCTCCTTCTCGCAATAGGCAACTTTATTTTCTACTATTTCCTGTTTCGAGCGATTCATCAGAAGAAAGAAGCATAAATTTCTATCCCGACTTTCCCTCGGGATATTTTCTTTGGTCAAATCCAGATTTTTCAAATACAATTTTTCTGAAAATTGTGATAAAATAGAGACAATCACATTTAGATAGGTAATAAATATCATGTCTTCAAAAGTTATTATTACAATTTTCGGTGCCAGCGGAG
Source organism: uncultured Streptococcus sp. (assembly GCF_938020365.1). Taxonomy (GTDB): domain Bacteria; phylum Bacillota; class Bacilli; order Lactobacillales; family Streptococcaceae; genus Streptococcus. Next base: position 2,654 of record NZ_CALIIB010000149.1, read on the forward strand.
ACTTGGCTCAAAGAAAACTTTATCCTTCCCTCTTTCGACTTTATAAATCTGGCAATCTTTCGAAACATTTTGCCGTTATCGGAACTGCCCGCAGACCTTGGAGCAAGGAATATTTCGAGTCGGTCGTTGTCGAGTCAATCTCAGACTTAGCCGACAGTGCCGAGCAGGCTCAAGAGTTCGCCAGCCACTTTTATTATCAAAGCCATGATGTGCAAGATACCGAGCATTATATCGAATTGCGCAAGTTGCAAAATAAGCTCAACGAGCAATATCAGGCAGAAAATAACAAACTCTTCTTCCTTTCTATGGCGCCACAATTTTTCGGAACCATTGCTAAGCATCTCAAATCTGAGCAAATCGTTGATGGAAAAGGATTTGAACGCCTGATTGTCGAAAAACCCTTTGGGACAGATTTGGCAACTGCCAGCAAGCTTAACGAAGATCTACTGGCTACCTTTGACGAAGAACAGATTTTCCGTATCGACCACTATCTGGGCAAGGAAATGATTCAAAAGATTTTTGCTATCCGCTTTGCTAATCTGCTGTTTGAAAATGTCTGGAACCGCCAATACATTGATAATGTGCAGATTACCTTTGCTGAAAAGTTGGGAGTTGAAGAACGCGGTGGATACTATGATCAATCCGGTGCCCTCCGTGATATGGTGCAAAACCACACCTTGCAACTCCTCTCTCTACTGGCCATGGACAAGCCAAAAAGCTTTACCAAAGACGATATCCGAGCAGAAAAGGCCAAGGTATTTGAGCGCCTCGTTCAGCCAAGCGAGGAAGATTTGAAACGTTTCTTCATTCGCGGCCAGTACAAGTCTGGCAAAATCAACGGTCGAAAATATATTTCTTACCGTAGCGAACCAAATGTCAATCCTGAGTCTACTACTGAGACCTTTGCCTCTGGTGCTTTCTTCATTGATAGCGACCGCTTCCGTGATGTTCCTTTCTTCTTCCGAACAGGGAAGCGCCTCACCAAAAAAGGCACCCATGTCAATATCGTCTTCAAGCAAATGGACTCCATCTTTGGTGAACCTCTCAAACCAAATGTCCTAACCATCTATATCCAGCCAACCGAGGGGATTTCACTCAGCCTCAATGGCAAGAAAGTTGGGGAACTCTTTAATCTAGCTCCTATCTCATTGGATTATCGGACAGATGCCACAGCGTCAGGAGCCTCTCCAGACCCTTATGAAAAATTAATTTTTGATGTCCTCAATAACGACTCAACTAATTTCAGCCATTGGGATGAAGTAAAAGCCAGCTGGGAGCTTATCGATCGCATTGAAGAACTCTGGAGCCAAAATCAAGTACCACTCCATGAATATCCTGTCGGATCTATGGGACCAGAAGCCTCCTTCGAGCTACTCGCCCAATTTGGAGCAAGCTGGCAATGGCAACCTGATAAAGAATAATACATGCAAAAAAAGATTGGAGAATTTTCCAATCTTTTTTATAATTCTTAAACATCTGCTAGCCCTTCTATTACAGCCATTCCTTGTAACGCTTGATATAAAGGCCTTTCACAAGGGTTACGCTAACCATATAAAGCACGATAATCAAGAAAAGGCAAAGGAAATAGGTGCCATTGAGCGGAGCTGTCTTCAGAACTGACGCAAAGAGGCTATATGGCAAGGAAGTAACAAAGAGCGCAGCCGCCATGGTCGTCACAATGACGGAAAGAGCAGGACGGCTTTGCACAAAAGGCAGCTTAGGCGAGCGTAGCATGTAGATGACCATGGTTTGGGTCCACATAGACTCAATAAACCATCCTGTTTGGAAAAGAGTGATAAAGGTCGCTGCCTGTTCAGTACTAGCTTGATAGCTGCCTCCTGTGATCATAGGCACGATGATAAAGTAAAGTACCAGATAGGTCAAAACATCAAAAACGGATGAGATAGGCCCTATCCAAGCCATAAAACGGGTAATGGAGCTAGCTGACCAAATATGAGGTTTCTTGAGAAATTCACTATCTACATTATCAAATGGCAGAGCGATACAAGACAAATCATAAACTAGATTGAGGACAATCAAATGAACTGGTGCCATAGGCAGAAAAGGCAGAAAAATGCTGGCAAAGAGAAGAGAAAAGATATTCCCAAAATTGGAACTGACCGTCATCTTGATATACTTGGTCATGTTGGCATAGACCTTGCGACCTTCTACCAGCCCTTTCTCCAGAACCATGAGGTCCTTGTCCAGCAAAATGACATCTGCTGTTTCCTTGGCAATATCGACAGCTGTATCAACTGAAATACCCACATCTGCTACTTTCATAGAAGGCGCATCATTGATGCCATCGCCCATGTAGCCAACCTTGTGACCATTGGCCTTGAGTTGTAGGATAATCCGAGCTTTTTGGTCAGGGGAAAGCTTGGCAAAGACTGTTGTGTTCTCCACCGCCTGGCTCAATTCCTCATTAGATAAAGCATCTATCTCTACACCTAGCAAGATATTGTCTACATCTAACCCAACCTTTTCACAGACTGCTTGGGTTACCTTATCATTATCGCCCGTCAAAATCTTAGTGGAAACACCATATTCGGCCAAGGTTTCAATAGCTGGAGCCGCAGATGACTTAGGTGGATCTAGAAAGGCCAGATAGCCCGTCAAAATCATATCGGACTCATCCTTCACTTCATACTCATAATCTTCTTCTAAGTCTGACTTGTAGCTAACACCAAGTACGCGCAGCCCTTGCTCATTAAGTTGAGCCACTTCCGCAAGGATTTCCTGACGGATCTCCTCAGTCAGTTCTGTAATATGATTTTTGTATTCTACATAGCTAGAGATGGCCAGCATTTCCTCCAAGGCCCCCTTGGTCACCATGCTGATAACATCCTCATCATCCTTGACGATGACGCTCATGCGACGACGCTCAAAGTCAAAGGGCAGTTCATCAATTTTCTTAAAGGTTTGGTCTAAGTTACGAACAATCTCATGCTTTTCTGCTTCTTTCTCCGTCCGATTGATAATAGCCCGATCCATGAGATTTTTAAGGCCTGTTTGATAATAGGAATTGAGAAAGGCACGACGGAGTACTGCCAAGTCCAAATCACCATGAATGTCCAGCGGGTATTCCAATACAATCTCGTCTTGAGTCAGTGTCCCCGTCTTATCCGTACAGAGGATATCAATAGCTCCTAGGTCTTGGATAGCGTTCAGCTTCTTAATCACGACCTTTTCCTGAGCCATAATAATGGAACCTTTAGCCAAGCTCGCCGTGATAATCATAGGCAGCATTTCTGGCGTCAGGCCGACCCCAACACTGAGGGCAAAGACACCTGCTTCCAGCCAGTCGCCGTCTGTCAGACCGTTGATAAAGAAGACGACTGGCACCATGACCAGCATCAGACGAATCAAGAGCCAGGAGATACTATTCATCTCGCGCTCAAAAGAGGTCGGCTCATCATAGGTGTTAAGCGTCTGCTCAATGGCTCCCATCATGGTCTCATCACCAACCACCAGCACCAGAGCTGTAGCTCTGCCGGAAATAACGTTGGTTCCCATAAAGGCCAGCGACTCTGTTTCTAAAAGGCTATCGAGATTTTGACCATCTGACTTGGTCAAACAGATCTTTTCTACTGCATCACTTTCCCCTGTCAACCCGGACTGCTGAACAAAGAAATCACGCGAATCCAGCAGCAAGACATCTGCGGGAATCATGTCTCCAGCACTAAGTTTGATGATATCCCCTACAACAAGCTCATCAATGGGCAGTTCCTGCTCTGCTCCTTCACGGATAACCGTAGCCGTATTGACAATCAGTCGAGACAGATTGCTAGCAGCGCGGTCGCTCCGCAATTCCTGAATAAAACGAATGCCTCCAGAAATCAGCACCAGAACGACAATAATAATGGAAGTCGTCGGATCTTCCTCACCAGGCTTGGCCAGCCAGACATTGGTCACTAAGGACACTAGGGCAATCACCAATAGGATGACTGTAAAGGGGTTAATGATAGACTCGTAAATTTTCTTGAAAATAGAGTCTTCCTGACCCTTTGTGATGATATTTTCACCATAGAGGTCACGATTTTCTTCGACCTGCTCTTCTGTCAGGCCACGAAAGGAACTCTTGTAAAATGCCAGAGTTTCTTGTACAGGAAGTTGCAATGCAGCAACTAATCTTTCTTTTACTGTTTTCATTGGTTTCTCCTTTATGTATGATTGATAATTTTCATACACAGAGACCAATCACTTTATACGGACAGAACGACACAAATCAGCGATTGGCTGTGTATGTGCGGTTCCGGATGATCGTCAATTTGCATCGTACTTCTCCTTTCTTAGTTTATAAATGTAGTTAATAATCCCAAGATGCCTGCAAGACATCAAAAGTAGCATTCATCTTCTGGGTCCATTCTTGCAAGTCGGGAAAATTTTCTTTCAAAGAAAATCCAATGACTTCTTCACGTAAATTCCACCAATCTACAAGAGCAACTACTTGGATTGTTGCAATATTCAAAGAAAGTCCTTGCTCAGTAGCCAGTTTCTCTAATAAGGCCAAACTCCGGACATTTCTCTCTTCAATTTGCTGATGTCTGTCTTTCCACCAATGTTCTTTTTCATGAAAAATTTTTTCCGCAACCATCGGCATTGTATTTTCCAAGATTCCTTCAGCAACGGACAGTATGTTTAAAACGTGCCACTTCTCTATCCCATTAGGAAAAAGAGGAGTTTCCTGACCTAGCTCGTCTAAATATTGAGAAATTAAATCGCTACCATATAGCCATTCTCCATTGGAAGCCTGAAAAGCAGGAATTCTACCCAAAGGATTATCTTGATTATGCGGTGAATTTTTGTCGAAAGCCACCTGAACCTTCTGAATATCCACATGCTCCTCTAAATGATGGTGTAAAATTGTAGCATAGACTTTACGCGCAAAAGGACTGGTACTAGAATACCATAATTTCATTACTATTACTCCTTCTTTTTTAAGAGATGAGCTATTAACTATTTGCATTCTTAAAATGCATTCAGTCAAAAAGAAGACCCTGCCAATTCTAGGCAGGGTTGTTTGCATGTCAGGTTATTCGCTTCATTGTTTTAAACACAGATAAAACAAGCATTCACCGTTCAAGCTTTAACTCCATAAGGCGATGAAATGAGCTTAGTCTTGACCTTTGCGATCAGGACTGTTGACCAACGAGTAGTGTCTCCACTGCTTTGCGGTAGTCATCCGTATCCCTATGGTAGCCTCACCTACCGATTGACACTATTACTATACTCCTCTTTAGAAAGATTGTCAATAAAGAGAGCTATTTTTATTTTATTTTGGTAAAACTTCCACAATCCGTCGACAAATCTCTTTAATCATGGCCTTCGGCGCAGCTGTGTTGAGACGAGCATGTCCTTTGCCTTCTTGACCAAAATCACTTCCCCGATTCAGGACGACCTTAGCCTCTTCTCGCAGCAGCTGGAAGAGCTGGTCATCTGTCAGCCCATAAGCTGAAAAATCCAACCAAACCAGATAAGTCCCTTGAGGCTTCATGACCCGCAGACGTGGTGCTTCCTTAGCAAAATAATTGACTACAAAATCAATATTTTCCTCCAAGACAGCCTTGAGCTCCGTTAACCAAGGCTTGCCATAACGATAGGCAGCTTCTGTCGCTAGAAAACCAAGACCCGAAATTTCATGCTGGTTATTGGCCAGCTGGCGCTTTTGAAACTGCTGCCGCAGACTAGGATTCTCAATCACTGCATAGGAATTTTTAGTCCCAGCAATATTAAATGTCTTAGTCGCACTAGCTAAAATCAAGCTGAAGTCCTTAAAGTCAGGCGAGACAGTATTGAAAGACTGGTGTTTATGTCCAAACAGCGTCAAATCTTGGTGAATTTCGTCTGAGACCAGGAGGACGCCGTACTTTTGACAGAGGCGGCCGATTTTCTCTAAAACTTCCCGTTCCCAAACTCGGCCTCCGGGATTGTGCGGATTGCAAAGAACATAAATCTTGACTTCATTGTTTGCAATGTCCCGCTCTAGCTGCTCGAAATCAATCTGAAAAAGTTCGTCCTGCTCTATCAGAGAATTAGTAATAAGCTGACGATTATTGAGCTTGACACTGCGAGCAAAAGGAGGGTAAACAGGGGTATTGATCAGAACGGCATCGCCTTCCTTGGTAAAGGCTTGGATAGCCGTCGAAATCGCAGGAACAACCCCTTCTATAAATACCAAGGCTTCCCGATCAAAAGTATAGCCGTGCTCATCCTGCTCCCAAGCTAGAACGGCATTGATCAACTCCTCACTAGCATAGGTATAGCCATAGACTAACTGATCAGCGTAATCATGAACAGCTTGCTGGATTTCAGGCAGGACTTCAAAATCCATGTCCGCAATCCAGGCTGGCAGGACTTGACTGTCTTTCTCCGCCTCTTTCCATTTATAAGTATGCTGACCAATCCGATTGGGTGCTGTTTCAAAGTTATAACTTCCCATATTAGTCCTCCAAGGCTGCGCGTAAATCGTCTACCAAATCTCGACTGTCCTCAATGCCAATCGACAGGCGCAGCAAATCATCAGTCAAGCCATAGGAATGGCGCACTTCAACAGGAATATCTGCATGAGTCTGGGTCGTCGGATAGGTAATCAAACTCTCTACTCCACCCAAACTTTCCGCAAAGGTAAAGACTTTCAGGCTATTTAAGAGATGAGGAATCTTGCTTTCATCGACAACTTTAAAGGAAATCATGCCGCCCTTACCTGGATAAAGAACTTCTCTTACCGCAGGAGATGACTTCAGGAATGCAACGACTTCTTGCGCATTCTGAGTAGAGCGCTCCATGCGGAGAGCCAAGGTCTTGAGCCCGCGCAAAAGCATGTAGCTATCAAATGGAGATAGGACTGCTCCAGTTGTATTGAGATTATAGAAAAGCTTATCATAGATGGCAGCATCATTGGTCATGATAGCTCCAGCTAAGACATCATTGTGCCCGCCCAGATACTTAGTTGCAGAGTGTAGGACAAGATCAGCTCCATCCTCCAGCGGTCTTTGGTAAATAGGACTGTAGAAGGTATTGTCCACAATGACAGCTGCTCCTCGCTCATGAGCCACTTGGGAAATGCGGGCAATATCAAACTCTACCATAAGAGGATTGGTCGGTGTCTCGACATAGACAATATCTATATCCTCTGTCAGATTGTTCAGAAGCTCTTCTTCCGTATTAGCATAGATAAAGGCAAAGCGCCCTTCTGCTTCGGCCTGAGCAAACCAGCGGAAAGAGCCACCATAAAGGTCCCGAACAGCCAAAACCTTGCTGCCGACTGGAAAGGCACTAAAGGCTAGGACAATAGCCGACATACCTGAGCTAGTCGCTAAGGCGTAGTCTGCACTTTCGATAGCAGCTAGAGTCTCTTCCAAGCTAGCCCGTGTAGGGTTTTTGGTTCGAGTATAGTCATATCCTGTGGACTGGCCAAACTCTGGATGCTGGTAAGTCGTTGAAAAATGCAAGGGGGTTGTTAAGGCACCTGTTGTTGTGTCTGTTTTTACTCCCGCTTGGGCCAACAAGGTATTTAATTTCCGTTCTCTCTCCATTTAACCGTTCCTCTTTTTTAAAATATTCTACATTTCTATTGTAACATCTTAAGAAAGTCTTGAGCTTTTTTCTTTTCAAGAGCTAGCTATAGTCTGAAACTATAGAGTAATAATTCATAAAAAAAGAGTCGCTGAACGACTCTTCGTTTCTTATTTCATTCTCAAGCGTTGGCGCAAACTATCTGCTTTCTGTCCGATAAAACGGTCTATGAGCCGAACTTTGAGAGACAGTACGATATAGACGAGCATTCCGACTCCTCCAACAGCAGCGACATAGATAAAGCTGTACATCCGATTAGTTGGCTGGAAGATAAAGCTTAGTAGATACTCGACAAGCAGAACCAAGATCACCATGGCAATTGTGAGAATCATACTCAACAGCAGACGCTTCAAAAGGTTCTTAGGATTCAAGCCAACAACCTTGCGAATTTCTCTAAACATGAAGAAGATTGGCAGTAAAAGACCGACGGTTGTTGAAATCAAGGGACCATAAGCATGGAAGAGATTGATCATCGGCACCTGCAGACTGAGCTTGACAAGGACTCCATAAAAGAAGTAAAGAATGGCCTTCTTATTTTGGAACAGAGCCTGAATCATCGGAGCCAGAACTGTATAGGTGCTGAGAATGATCGTCTGCAGCATGGCGCAGATGAAGAGCCCCAGTGCTAGACTATCTGGCTTACCATAGAAAACGGTATAGAGCGGACTAGCCACCAGAACTGCTCCCACTGTTGACGGAAAGATAAAGAAGAGCAACATACTAAGATTATCTTGCACTAGGCGAGCAGCCGAGCGAAAGTCACCCTTGACATAATTCTCGGTCAAGAGAGGAATCCCGACACCACCGATAGAAGTTGCCACCGCAATTAAAATCATGGTGATTTTATTCGGATTAGCTGAGAAGTAGGCGAATTGTACTAGGAGCTCTGATTTCGTGTAGTCGCTAATCTGGGTCATGATATTGATAAAGGTCGCTTGGTCAATGATCTGGAAAAGCTGGATGGCAGAGCCTGTAATGATGAAGGGAATGGCTTCTCGTATCGTATCCCAGAGGAGAGAACGGCCACTAATTCCCGCAGATTTTTTGGGCTTTCTCAGGATAGAGCGGAGCATACCCGTTTTTGCTAGATAGAAAAGTAAAACGAGCATACTTGCCAGCATCCCGACAAAGGCGGCAAAGGTAGACTGGGTCACAGCTTCAACATAGTCGCCTGAACCAATTTTCATAATGAAATAAGCTGTCAGTAGCATCCAGATAACCCGAATCACCTGCTCCGAAATCTGGCTGATGGCATACGGTTTCAAATTGTTAAACCCTTGGAAAAAGCCTCGGATGACACTCATGGACGGAAAAATGAGCACGGCCCAAGACAAGCTCTGCATGACTGGAATTAGATCTGATCCGCCACCAGATATGGAGGCGAAAGTCGGTGCCATCAAGTACATGATGCCTGCAAAGATCAGTCCCAATGCCAACATGAACTTGAGAAACTCTCGAATGAGAGCAAAGCTATGCTCTTTCTTGTCAATGGTATTGTACTTAGCAACCTGCTTGGCCACAGCCACTGGCACTCCTGCTGTGGAAACCAGCAGGAACCAAGCATAGATATTGTAACCCATGGTAAAGAGACCATTGGCCTCCGCCCCATGCTGTCCCATCCAGATGTACCAAGGAATGATATAGACAGCCCCGAGAAGGCGGCTGATAAAATTACTAGCAGTCAGCCAGGCAGTACCCCTTAGCATCTGTTGCTGCTGACTCGTTGTTTCTTGGCTCATAGAAAACCTCTTCTATTTGTTCTTCTTTTATTATAAACTTTTCCTTGCCTCTTGTAAAACATAGCCTTTAGGTTTACAATAGAGATATGATAAAAATTGAAACTATACTAGATATTTTAAAAAAAGACCAGAATTTTCGTGAAATCATCGCTGATGGACACTACCACTTCAACTATCAGGGCTTGACCTTTGACAAGATTAGCTATGATAGTCGCAAGGCAGATAGCAGAACTCTCTTCTTTGTCAAGGGCGAGCATTTCAAGCGGGAATTTTTAGAAAAAGCTGTAGCAGCTGGACTAGGTTTTTACCTAAGTGAAACTGACTTTGAGGTCGGAATTCCAGTGCTCTTGGTCAATGATATTAAACGAGCTATGAGTCTCATTGCTATGAAATTTTACGGTCATCCAGAGCAAAAACTCAAACTTTTGGCCTTCACTGGTACCAAGGGCAAGACCACATCGGCTTATTTCGCTTATAATATTTTAAAACAAAGCCACAAACCAGCCCTGCTTTCTACTATGAATACCACTCTGGACGGCGAAACTTTCTTTAAATCAACCCTGACAACACCTGAAAGCTTAGACCTCTTTGAGATGATGGCTCAAGCTGTAGCCAATGGTCGTACCCATCTCATCATGGAAGTCTCCAGCCAGGCCTATCTTAAAAAGCGGGTCTACGGCCTGACCTTTGATGTAGGTGTCTTCCTCAATATCAGCCCTGACCACATCGGACCGATTGAGCATCCTACTTTTGAAGACTACTTCTACCACAAACGACTCTTGATGGACAATAGCCGAGCTGTTGTCGTCAATAGCGGCATGGACCATTTCCAAATCGTAAAAGAGCAAGTCGCTTCTATGGGACACGATTTCTATGGAGCAGACTCCGTCAACAATATTCAGCAATCGCAAGCCTTCTCCTTTGAAGTACAAGGAAAGTTGGCGGGTTCCTACGATATCCAGCTGATTGGTCGCTTCAATCAAGAAAATGCCATCGCTACTGGCCTAGCCTGCCTAAGACTTGGAGCTTCTTTGAAAGATATTCAAGCTGGTATTGCCCAGACACGAGTGCCGGGGCGCATGGAGGTCTTGACCCAGTCAAACGGTGCCAAGGTCTTCGTGGACTATGCCCACAATGGCGACAGTTTGGCTAAGTTGCTGTCCGTCGTACAAGAACATCAAAAAGGGCAGACCGTTCTTGTACTAGGAGCTACTGGAAATAAGGGAGAAAGTCGACGCAAGGACTTTGGTCTCCTACTCAACCAACACCCTGAAATCAAAGTCATTTTAACCGCAGATGATCCAAATCGTGAAGATCCGATTGCTATCGCAAAAGAAATTGCTAGCTACATCTCCTTTGAAGTGGATATGATTGCTGACCGAGAGGAAGCTATCAAAAAAGCCCTCAGCCTGACTAGTGCTGAAGGTGATGCAGTCATCCTTGCTGGAAAGGGAGCAGATGCCTACCAAATCATCAATGACCAAAAGGTTCCTTATCCCGGTGACTATGCACTGGCAGAAAAATACATATAAAAAGGACTTTCGAGTCCTTTTTATTATCCATTCCACATCACTAAGACGTAGAGCAGGCTGCTACCCACCATATCCGCAAAGGCGTGTGCCAAAAAGAAAGGCAGCAAGTTTTTAACCTTGTATTTATAAAAGAAATAATAGAACAGACCGAAGACCACGCCAATCAGAAAAGCAGAGACTAGTCCCTGATAGGTATGGACAGAAAAGCGAACCAGCGTTGAAAAGGCTAAAACCCACCATTTGCTCTCTTCTTTCACTGATGTGAGCAATCCTAAGAAAAAGAATTCCTCATAAACACCATTGAAGAGGGAATAAAGAATGACGACAGGTCCCAGTGCAGCTAGTTTGCGAAAAACTTCGACAAAGGTCCAGTCAATATGCTGCAAGATTTCTAAGTCAAAATAATTATAGGAACCGACTAAAGCTGCTATCACATCAGAAGTCAGACCGACAACCACAAAAATCAAGGGTGCCCACAGAATAGACCAAGACAAGCGTAGTTTCAGTTGTTTAAAATCATAATGGCGGATGCCTAGATAGATAAGTGCCAACACTAGCAGAAAAACTTGCAATTTCAAATTGCTCAGCAAGGCAAAATTTTCATCCTCTGGTCTGGGCACGATTGCTTGTCCTACAGAGCTGGACATCGTAAGCCAATTTACTGTTGAGGAATAAATAAATTGACCAAACATAATAGCGGCTAAAATCAGCATATCGAACCATCTAAGGTTCTCCAGTGGTTGCTCGGGATAGATTTTTTTCAACATTGTTATTCATATTCCTTTCCCAAATTCTATATACTACTATAGCACAGAATATGGCAAAATGACAGGTGGGTCTGTCTAATTTTTCTTTATTCGAATAATTATCAGTCCAATTGGAAGACTAGGCGCTCTTTGTCAAAGCTGGCCTGTAATTCATACTTACCAGCTTCATTCTGACGAATGTAACCTAGAGTCACTAGACTATCGACAAAAATATCTCGACGTTTCTGCAGGAGCTCATCCTTTCGGACATACTTGAGGAGGAAAGTCGTCATATACTTGAGGGCATACTCTGGATTCACATCTCCCAAAATAGCATAAAGGGGCCTCTGCTCCTCAGACAGCGGATACTGTCGCTGCATTTTATAGAAATAATTGGACAAGGTCAGTTTATCTCTCTGAAAATCGGTCTTTTCCAGCAGAATAGCCGCATTAGTCTGATTAGCAAGCTGAGTCTCAAAGCGCAAATTCAACAATTCCTGATAAAACGGACTATCATCTCGGATAAAAACTTCCTGATCCAAAGTTAGACTTTCTAGATTCTCCAAAAGCGGGACTTGCTGATAATAGCGCTTATTTTTCCGCCGAATATAGCCCGCCTTGATACATTCCTCTATAAAGCGATCTAGATTGGGAAAGTCCGCAAATTCACGTTTGATTTCTCTTAAAATCACATCATTATGCTGATCCAGAAAAGTGATTAGTTTCTCAAATAAAGGCTGTCGCGTCAGCCGAGTCGGATTGATAATTTTAATCATGGAGCTCTCCTTTAAAAATGAGCTTGGCTGACTGAGCCAACTGACTGGGATTGGTTCCGGGCTGCCCTAATGGTACAGCCACGCCCAGGTCCTCATAGTAAGCCTGCCAAAACTCAGAAACCACATTTTCACCATCAGCAAACTGCATGGGAATGGTCTCAAAAATCGGCAAAATCCTAGCAATATATTCCGAGCAGTAAAATCCCTCGCCCTCAGGATAGAAACTAGCATTATAGGGCTTGCCCAGATGGGACTTGGCTTCTTTAAAGGCGGCAGAGGCATCTATCTCTGGATAAGCAAAGACATGATAGATATCCTCTTCTTCCAAAAACTGGCTCAAGGACTGATGGTTCACTCCCCTATCCTCCGTCGCATGGTAAATTTCACCGTCAAAAAAGATGCCCACATGGCTATAAGAGCCTGTCGCTGTCCGAATCGCTGCTGCCATCTCGGATTGACCGACTGTGAACAATAGATCACCATTTTGTAAATCTTGAATCTTCATTTCTCTCGTCTATCAAAAAAGGAGCCGAAACTCCTTTACATGTGTGGAAAACTAGTATTTCCTATTTTGAGCTGCCACTCAGGAAATTAAGCATTAAAGCTTTCAGTCAACTGAGGCACCACTTGTTTCTTACGCGAAACAGCACCAGCCAAGAAGGCATGGTTATTTTCAAGTTTGAAGTTAAAGGCTGCTTCGACCTTATCCATGTTTGCGCCAATTGCAAGGATTTCTGAGTTTGAGTTAACGATGTCTGTAATCATCAAAACAAAGTCAGAATAGCCATTTGCTGCAATAGCCGCTTGCATTGCTGCCTCTATCTCTGCTTGGCGTTCCAAAACTTCAGCAATATCTACAGTGTTGACTTGTGCTACACGGACATTGTTTCCGTTCAATTCAAAAGTCTTAGCATCAATGTCAATCAATTCTTCTGCAGACTTGCTGGCCAAGTTTGTACCAGCCTTCAGCATAGCGAGACCGTATTCTTCCAAGTTCACACCTGCTAACTCAGCCAACTCAAGAGCAATATCCTTATCACTTGGGTGTGTCGTTGGAGATTTCAAGAGAAGTGTATCTGAAATCAAACCAGATAACATCAAACCAGCAAGCTCTTTAGGAACTGCCACACCGTGTTCTTTAAACATACGATAAACGATAGATGACGCTGAACCAACAGGTTCCAAACGCATGTAAAGTGGGCTTGCAGTTTCAAAGTTAGCTACACGGTGGTGATCCACAACGCCATAAACTTCCACTTCAGCGATATCTGAAACAGATTGTTGGAATTCATTGTGGTCAGTCAAGATGACTTGCTCTGCACCTTCTGCTTTAGCGGATGTGATCACGCGTGGTGCTTCTACACCAAAATAGTTCAATACAAAGGCTGTTTCTTCATTTGGAGTCCCAAGAGCTACTGCTTCTGTATCCAAACCGTAAGCTGTTTTTGCAAGATAAGCAAAAGCTACAGATGACCCGATGGCATCTGAGTCTGGATTTTGGTGACCAAATACTAGAATCTTAGACATGATAATACCTCTTTGTTTTTAATAATATTTATTCCACTTATTTTACCACAATTATGGGTATTTCACAAAAGGAGAAGGATATTTTCTTGAGAAAAATTGTAGCTTTGCAATAGAGGGCTTAGCTGAACCTTCAAAATAATCATCCAATCTTAACCGTAGATTCAAGTACCATCTCTTATGAAAGTCCCCCAGAAGAAACGCTTGCTTTATCATTTTTATTTCCTGTGAAAGGATTTTTTCCTAAAAAACAGCCCTATCATAAGATAGGACTGGAAAATTTATCAAGTTAGCGATAGAGGCGATCGTCACTACTATTTAAGTGACTGTCTCTTCTCCCGTTTAGCCAAGAGAGGCAAGATGACACCTAAACTAATCAAGACAATCGGTGTCAAGATATTTGTCATCAGAGAGAAGCGCCAACCAGCTGGATCAACTGCATAATCTACTTTGGGAACCATACCTAAAATACAAGCAAAAGCTGTGAAAAGGAAGCACCAAGCTCCGATGATAAAGCCAAATTTTGGATTTTTAGTAAGTTTGTATTCCGCATCCTTGTATTTCTTCCAAGCTTTATTGAGCAACATATAAGCCACGAATACCCAAAGATAACGCATTGGCATAACAATAGAGTTAAGATTAGTCATCCATTTAACCAGACCGTCAATTTCCTTGATTCCAAAGATTGGTAGGACAATCAAGAAGCTTACCAAAATCCCTGTCAGGATATAACCGTTAATCAGTACACCTTTTGATGTCCGCTTGCGTAGCCAGCTTGGGACAAATTCTTCGTCTGCATTATTGAGCAAGATTTGTAGAGGAGCGTCAATTGAGAAGGCCAAGGCCGCAATCTGTCCGACCATATTAGTCAGGGCATAGATGACTACCAGTATATTACCTACACCCCAGTAGTTACCCAGCATTTGGAAGGCTTGGTAGGCACCATTACGCATCAAATCTTCAGGAATATTGCTGCCATCAAAAAGCATACCCATGGCCAGAGAACCTAAAATCGCAGAGGCTCCAACCATGATGGCCATGATGATCATCCCTTTTGGAAATTCCTTGGCGGGATTGCGTGTTTGGTTAACGTAAGGCGAAATCTTCTCAGCCCCACCTACCGCAAAGACCAAAAGCGAGATAGTCGTAAAATATGAAAAATCAAAATTAGGAATGTAAGTACTAAGCTTGTCCATATTAGCCGTTGCAAACTGCATATCCGGCTTGATAAAAGGCGCACCGACCGCTAAGAGAACAAAGAGGAAGGACATAATCAGCATGGCACTTCCAGCTAGTCCACCAATGACCTTGAGCGTGGACAGTCCCTTGGTGGATAAGTAGAGAAAGGCACCGAAAATCAGCAAGCTAAGAATAACAATCCAGTGAATATCAAGACTGCTCAAAAAATCGCCATTCCCTTGGATAGCCCATCCTAAAGGAATCAGAACTCCCTGTGGCTTTTGAGCCAAGTAGGGAATATGCACCACCCAGTAAGTCCAAGCCGCAAAATAAGCCAAGCGCTTGGTAGAGGTCTTCTCCACCCAGTCGCTGACACCACCTCCGCTCTCCTTGAAGGTCGAGCCTAGCTGCCCCACGATGAGGGCATAGGGAATAAAGTAAATGGCCAGGATAAGAATCCAAGAAACAACGACCGAAATCCCTTGTTGGGAATAGTTGTTGACCACATTTCCCAGACCCCAAACCATATTAAAGGCAATCAGGGACACCATCAGCCAAGTCAGCTGGTTCTGATCTTTTTTCATCATTCATCTCCTTTGAATATAAAATAAATTGCTCCATAAAATTATACCATGTTTTTACATTTTTGTAACCGTCTTCAGCATATTTTGTCCAAAAAAAGAGCTACCCATAGGTAGCTCAAGTTCAATTCTTAAAGTGAGTTCACGTCAACCTTGATACCAACACCTTGAGTAGTTGTGATTGTC
>NZ_CALIIB010000150.1 GCF_938020365.1 uncultured Streptococcus sp.
GTGTAACTGCAGCTGCTCCTGTAGCTGTTGCTGCAGCTGGTGCTGCTGACGCTGGCGCTGCTAAAGATTCATTTGACGTTGAATTGACAGCTGCTGGTGACAAAAAAGTTGGCGTTATCAAAGTTGTACGTGAAATCACTGGTCTTGGTCTTAAAGAAGCTAAAGAACTTGTTGATGGTGCACCAGGTGTCATCAAAGAAGGCGTTCCAACTGCAGAAGCTGAAGAAATCAAAGCTAAATTGGAAGAAGCTGGAGCTTCAGTTACTCTTAAATAATAGAGTAACTACATTAGTAGCTTAAAAACATGATTAAACCGCTATTCTTAGGACTCGCGGTTTTTCTTTTTGTTAGAGAAGGGGCAAAAAAGGGGCAAGCTATTTGTAAAGTTTATCTAGGACATCAACAACTTTTGACTTAATGTTTTTGGTTACGTGAGTATAGATTTCCATTGTGGTTTTCCCGTTATCTTTATGGCCTACCCTCTGAGTGATGGCTTTTAACGGAATATTATTTTCTGCAAGTGTGCTGATAAGAGTATGTCGTAGGATGTGAGGGTGCAATGGTTTATTTATTGGATTTTTTAAAGTGGCATTAGCATTCTTCATCAGCTTGCCAATGCTCGATTTATGGATTGGAATACCATTAGAGGAAACAAAGATAAAGCCCATATCTTTATAGTTTGGGTTGGTATTCTTTCTTAACTCGTGTAGCTCAATAAATTCTTCTATAATCTCAATTTCTTTATTGGTTAAATCAACTACCCTGATAGATGACAAGGTTTTTGGTGTAGTCTTGACGCCCTCTGAACCCTTTCGTGTTGGGTCTAAAGTGCCATTGATAGTGATGGTGCGATTTTTTTTATCATAGTTTTCGAATTTTAAAGCACCAGCTTCACCGACCCTACACCCATTGAGGGCCATAAATTCAGCCATGCGAGCAACGTGATATCCTCTATTGTATTCTCTCATGGCTTTTAAAAGTCTTTTTAACTCATTCTGCTCAAGAAACTTGTTTTCTATTCGTTCCATAGTTTCGTATGTGACGACTTTTTTTGGCAGCCTGACACGTTGGATAGGGTTGCTATCAATCAATTCTAAATCTTGAGCGTATTTGAAAACCATGCTTAGCACAGATTTATGCTTTTTTAATTTGATGTGATTTTCTTCGGAATCTGTGAAATACTGTTGTGCGTACTTAGCAGTGATATTTTTAATTTTGACCCCTGGAGCAAAACTTTCTTTTACTTCATTGACTGCATAGATCATAGTTTTCTCAGTAGAGGCTTTGATTGACTTTTTATGCAATTCCCACCAATCGTCAAGAACAGCCTCAAAAAGCATATCAGTAGTGGATAGGCTCTGTAATTTTTGAGAAATTTTTTCATCCAATTGCTTTTGAGCTTCTTTCTTTGCTCTTGCTGATCCTGAGTCGAGAGTCACAGATACTCTTTTCCACTTTTCAGTATAAGGGTCTTTGTAACGCTCAAAAAATTTATACTTTCCGTTTACAAGTTCTTCCATCCACATTGATTTTTACCTCACTTTTTGATAAAATGGGTACAAGAAAACGACCTTTTGAATGGTTGTTTCTTATACAGGATTTCCTCACACTCAAAATTTGGCGATGGAGAGTGTGGGGATTTTTTAATACTCAAATCCATCTACTAGGAACAAAGGAATTTCCTTCCCTTTATATGAGTGAGTTCCATTTGTTCTTACATAAAATTTAGATACTTTAGTCACATCAAATTCTTCTCTATCTTCAACAAAAATTTTTAAAATGACTGGATTGCTTTCTTTTCCGTTTAAATAAATTAAATATTTAGTGAATACTGTGCTTGGGTCAACAACTTGAACAACGCTATCATCGATTACTAATTTAGTATCATCAGGCCATGCACCATATAAATTACTGTCAGCTAACTTGTACTCACCAATTGGAGTATTGCTGAAATTTTTCGCAGGCTGAATTTTAGCAGTTCCTTCTGATTTTTCGAGTTGATGGGTAGGTGATGATGCTTTTGACGCTTCATTTGTTGTTGTAGATGACTCACTACAAGCGACCAAGAATGTTGTTACTAATAAAGTTGTCGCTAATAACGTTATTTTTTTCATTATTTTTACTCCTTTAATTTACCAACGCCAAATATTCTTCTTTAACCATTGTTTCATCAGCAATGGTTTTTAAATTGTACTTTTCCATAAAAACTAGGTAATTAAATGCATTGGCATCTTCGGCTATATCCAACTCAGCTTTCATAAGATGATGAATCATATTTCTATTAGCTTCCAGCTCACATTTCTCCCTAAAGAGATGATAAGTTTCTGGAGTGTGGCCTCTATGGCCTATCTCATGTAAAGCGACTTGTACCCTTTTTTCATCAGATATAGAATCGCTCAAAAACATAGTTTTGAGAGCTGGAATGTAAAAAGCTTCATCTGGAAATAGACCATCTTCAAAAATCTCTATATCTATACCTAGATTTTGAGAAAATTCCTTTTCAGTCATAAAAATCCGACCTTATTATTGTTTTCTGAGATAAATCTCTATTATGCTTTGAATCGCTTTTTTATCTTCTTCAGTTAGTGGTTTCCCATTAAAGCGCATAGCAGTAGAGGCGAGTTCTTCAACATCTACCTCTCTGCCTTCAAAAAAGAATTGTTCTTTTGTATCGGCGATAGTAGGGTTATCTGTGCGTCCAAGCAGGTAGTCAGTGGACACGTTGAAGTAGTCGGCGATTTGTTGCAGGCGTTCAGCAGAAGGTTGATTCCTTTTCAACCCATACAAAGAATTTTTGCCTAGTTTTAGCTTATCTTCTAAAGTATTTAGCGAAATCCCTTGTTTCTCACATAAATATTTTACGATTTCAAAAGTAGAAAGCATTGATTTATCAGCCTTTCTAAGACATGACAAAAAATATTTTACAAAATACGCAAAAAATAGTTGACATATTTTAGTGTTTGCGCTAAAATAGTTTTTGTAAGTTAATGAGTTAGTAAAACCGTAGTAAAACTTATCTAAAAATAAATAGCTTTGGCGAGCAAGAAAATTGATAGATATAACGTTTTATCAAGGTTTTTAATTATGCTTTCATTTTAGCAGATACGCTAAAAACTGTCAAGTATTTTATAAAATATTTTACTAACTTATTTTCTTACATTTTACGAAAGGAGGAGATGTGGATATGAACGCTTTACCTACAGTCACAGAGTATGATAATGCTTTGTTTATTAACGACTATCGAGTGCCGTTTGTAATCGATAATTCAGTAGTGGTGAATCATAACGATAAAATCGTTACTCTCTCGATTGCTGTTTCTGAGTATGAACGAATACGAGAGAAAAAAGAACCCGTAAAAACTTACGAGTTCAAAGATAATTTACAAAGTTAATCTTGCTATTGCTTTAATTACTGATTGCGGGGTGATTGGTAGTCCGTCAGATTTTAGAAAGTCAATCACTTTATCCTTTAAGCTAGGTTCTTTCAAAGCTAGTAAATAAGAATGCCCAGAGGTGGATAGTCCTTTAATCTGATAAAGAGTGCCGTCAACGGTTGCATAACGTTTAGAGATTACGAGTCCGTCATCTATGAGATTATCGATAACCTCAAGGGTGGCTTCAACTAAAACTTGGTTTGGAAATGTTTCTCGCATTTTGAATAGTTCATCTTTTTCAGATAGCAATTCAAAAAGCTGAAAGCCGTCTTGTACTCGTTCATCGTGGATCACCTCTAAAACGCAACGATAGATAGTGAAATAATCAATCATAATCATCTCCCCTTTTCTGCTTTATTATAGCAGAAAAAAATAAATAGTAAAAGGAGGAAGATAAATGTCAAAAAAAGAAGCGTCTCCAATATCTTTAGAGAATCTAAAAATCGATATTCAAAGTTTTGTTGAGAAGGTCGCTGATGAAGCTATTCAACAATCTGAGACATACTCGCAAGCAATTTTGCTAGTTTCGAAAAACACTATTTTTTCAGAACATGGCTTAGCAATGATAAGAGCTATCCAAGACGAAATCACAAAGCGCGCCTTGAATAGCCATGTGTAAAAATTATATAGCTTCGACTTTAACAATTGAAGCAGAAGCGAAGATGGTTGATGGTTTTTCAACATCGAAGAAAAATGGAGCGTTTGCTACTATTTCTATAAAACTTGGAACCAAACCATCGTGATGATGATACCAAAGTCCACTAAGCTCACCTAATGAAACTGAGTTGTTTGAAGTTTTCCAAGTTTGAAAAGTTTGTTCTTCATGGAAAATAGCTTCGGTACCATCTGAGAAAGTAACTTTTATTCTATGCATATGATCCTCCTTTCTAGTTTTATTATATCAGAAAGCGAGGAGAGAAAAAAAGAAAGGAGAGAAATATGCCAAATATGGACGGTGGACGTCAAAAAATCAGAGATTACCTGAAAGAGCACAATTTGACGATGGCGACGCTAGCAGTACAGTATAGCATGACTCGTCAGGATGTAACGAATATCCTGAATGGGAAACTGAAAAATCCGCAAGCGAATCAGTTCATCGCTCGTGTAATTGAAGACTTTAAGATTCGGTAAAAATTGAATTGAGTAAGAAATATTTGAGGAATAGGAGAAGTGAAAATGGAGAATTTAAGTATCGGTATCAAAATTTCTAATGTCGAGGAATTAGTAGAAGCTAGTCAAGAAGTAGCTAAAAAAGCCGAAGAATTGCAAGAAGCAATTAAACGGCTTAATGAGATTAAAATCGAGGTAACTGATGATTGTGTTAGAAGTGCAAAACCTGAAGAAACATCAATTTATCAAGGCAATAAGCAGCAGAAGGATATTTTAGAAAACTTGTTGATTTATTCTAAAGTTCTTAAAAATAGTGATTTTCATGCAAAGATTATTATTTCAGCGGATGGAGTTTATCTAGATCAAACAAAAGAGTTCTACCCACTTGATGAAACTCTGCTGGATTAGCTTACTCGTGTGTAAGGATGATATTTAGACAATCTATGAATATTAGAACCGACAGATCCAATCAAGACAGTGATGTATTCTGATTCACTAACATTATGGTAGTGATAAATACTACCGTTATTAAATTCAACTTCTAAGATTCCGTCCTGCCAACCAACACTACGAACATTAGTAGATGCAACATATTTTCTCTGCATATTAACCTCCTTTCTGTTGAAATTTTGACTAAAACGGTGAGAGGTCCTAGTCAAAATATATTATATGATAAAAAACAATGTTTGTCAATATATTGTGTGAACAAGGGTGAAAAATCCACAATGAACACAATATATAGTTCAATAGCATATATAAGCACAAAAAGTATAAAAATAAAGCTAGATAAGGAGAAAGCGGCTATGCTTTGGAAAAAAATATCCGAAATACTTTCAGAGAAGAATTGGACAGTTTATAAGCTTTGTTTAAAAGCAGGTATCGGACCAGCTGGAATCTATCGTTTAAGAGATGGAGAGGTGAAAGATTTATATTTTGATACTGTTAAGAAAATTGCTGATGCGTTAGAAATCAGCATAGATGAACTAAGATAAAACAAAAAAGCACCTAACAAAGTCAAGCG
The DNA here is from genome assembly GCF_938020365.1 of uncultured Streptococcus sp. GTDB lineage: Bacteria > Bacillota > Bacilli > Lactobacillales > Streptococcaceae > Streptococcus. The sequence continues at coordinate 5,565 of NZ_CALIIB010000150.1, forward strand.
CTAATCAAAAATACTAATCAAATTATAGCACAGAAAGAGAGGAAAAGCTATGCCTAAAGCTGAATTGGTTTACAGGCCTGCTAATCAATCCGAAAAAGCGGAGGCTGGTGACTATGAGCATCTTTGCCAAATTTGGGAGGGTTTAACACCCAGCACGGCAAAAGTTTGGGCAAAAGAAATGAGAGAACACCCAGACTTTAGTAAATACATAGATAACCCAACACACAAGATTGTCTTTATCAATTATGAAGGATTTCGCCTTTTCGTGAAATGGAAATCCCGCAATAGGTACAGAAGCAAGAAAGAAACGCTCGACGAGATGTTGAAAAACATCAAATTTGAAGAGCGGGCGTTAGTTGGATAAGGAGGAATGTAATGCAAAATCGCGAACAAATACGCATAATTTTGGACTGGGAGCGTGACAATTGGCGCCTCGGAAATGTCTACAAGAACAGACTGGCTAAGAAGCCTATCGAAGTCGTCAAAAGTGAGTTGGAAAACCTTAGAAAGTCAGCAGAGGACGTGTCTTTTGAAGTCGTGCCACGAGGCGGCAAGTTGATCGGTGGGGATAAGATTGTGACGTTTAAAGGAGGTAGCAGATGAGTCTAAAAGATCTTAAAAGACTAGTCCTGTTACAAGCCGCTGCAATCGTGCTGTTAGCCATTGCTGGCGCTCAGACGATCGACAAGCAAAACCAGCAAATACGTGAGCTGCAGGAGCAGATTGCCGACAATCGTGACAGTATCCGAGTGCAGGCTGACACAAATAAACGTCAAGATATCATGATTAACAAGTTTAATCAGATGTATTATGAGTACCAGCATTGGAAAACTACAGGAGAAACGGATTTTCCGGGAGGATGAGAAATGAAAATTGAAATGATGTTAGGGATTGGTTTGCTGATCAGCGTTGGTCTGCTAGTAACAAACATGACAATTAGCGCAGCAATTATCAATCGTCTAAAAGAAAAAAACAATTACTACCGTAGCACAAGATATCGCTTAGAAATGTTTGAGCAAGAATTAGCCTTGCGAAATAGAAAAATGAAGACTGGAGAATAGTGATGGTCACAATCAATAAACTGGAAATCGAAAACGTTAAGCGCGTTAAAGCAGTCAAACTAGAGCCTTCTGCAACTGGTTTGACAATCGTCGGTGGAAATAACAACCAAGGCAAAACGAGCGTACTAGACGCGATTGCTTGGGCGTTGGGTGGTAACAAGTACAAACCTAGCCAAGCGCAACGCGAAGGAAGTACAATCCCGCCTAGCCTTAAAATCACGCTATCAAACGGACTGATTGTAGAACGTAGCGGTAAGAATAGCACGCTCAAAGTCATTGACCCAAGCGGGAATAAAGCAGGTCAAAACTTGCTGGATAGCTTTGTGGAAGAGCTGGCCATCAACTTGCCGAAGTTTATGGAGCAGACCAACAAAGAAAAGGCGAAAACCTTACTACAAATCATCGGAGTCGGTCCGCAGTTAGCTGAACTGGAAATGCAGGAAAAGGCCAAATATGATGAGCGCCACGCAATTGGTGTGATTGCTGATCAAAAAGAAAAGTTTGCGAAAGAGCAGCCGTACTATCTAGATGCGCCGAAAGAATTAGTTTCTATCGCTGAGCTAATTCAACAACAGCAGGCTATTCTTGCCAAAAACGGTGAGAATGCCCGTAAGCGCCAGAATTTGGTAGTTATCCAAAATCAACACGACTCAGCAACTGCAGAGGTTGAACGATTGGAGCAATTGCTAGCTGATGCCAAAGAAAAAGAAAGTCAGTTAGCTCAAGACTTGGCTATCGCGAATACTGATGCTATGGACCTTCTCGATGAATCAACTGAAGAGATTGAAAACAACATCGCAGAGATTGACGAAATCAATCGTAAAGTGCGTGCTAATCTGGACAAGGACAAAGCAGAAGAAGATGCTAAGGGCTATCGTGAACAGTACAAAGAGTTAGATAATGTGATTGCAGACATCCGCAAGCAGAAAACAGATTTACTCACGAATGCAGATTTACCGCTGCCAGGCTTATCCGTGGATGATGGAGAATTGCTTTACCTTGGTCAACGCTGGGACAATATGTCTGGCAGCCAGCAGTTACAAGTGGCCACAGCTATTGTCCGCAAGCTTAAGCCGGAATGCGGGTTTGTCTTAATCGACAAGTTGGAGCAAATGGATCAGCAGACTTTGCAAGAATTTGGCGCATGGCTCGAACAAGAAGGATTGCAAGCAATTGCGACTAGAGTATCAACAGGAAATGAATGTAGCATCCTGATTGAAGACGGGTATAGCGTGAAACCGGAAAAATTTGTTTCTGCTGCTCAAAACGGTTTAGTAAGTGGGGCAGCAAACGCTGCAGCATCGGCTACATGGCAAGGTGGATTTTAAGAAATAAAGGAGAACAATCATGAAGAAAACAGAAAAGATTATCGTATTGAGAGATAAGAAAGATGGAGCTTATCTAAAAAATTACAAAAACAATAACGATTCAATGGCTTGCACGTCTAACTGGACAAATGAAATTCGAAAAGCTGCATATATGCCGGTAGAATTTTTCTACATTGATGAGGAGCGAAACAATAAATTGGCTGATTTCTTTGGCGCAGAACCGCTTCTTGTAGAAGTAGAGTACACAATCAAAAAACTGGATGGTTCTGAACCTGAAGATTTAGCAGATAGAACCGAAAATTCAAAACGTGAGTCATTCAAGAAGTTTCTTGATATGTTAGCGAATGGACTGGAGGATGACTAAACATGCAAATCACTAGAGGAAAACGGGCGCGAGCTCAAAAGGTAGTTATCTACGGTCCTGAAGGAATTGGAAAATCTACGTTTGCTGCTGAATTTCCAAATGCGGTTTTTATCGACACGGAAGGTTCGACAGATAACATGGATGTTGCTCGATTAGACAAGCCGACCAGCTGGACCATGCTAAACAACGAGATTGCTTTCGTCAAAGCAAATCCAACCGAGTGCGGGACACTCGTCATTGATACAATCGACTGGGCAGAAGCCTTGGCAGTAGCTGATGTCTGTGCTCAGCACGGAAAGAAAGGAATCGAAGATTTCGGCTGGGGTAAAGGCTACACTTATGTCCAAGAAGAAATGGGACGATTCTTGAATAGTCTTTCTGACTTGGTTGATATGGGAATTAACGTGGTATTGACTGCACACGCTCAGATTAAGAAATTTGAACAACCGGACGAGATGGGTTCTTATGATCGGTACGAGCTGAAGCTTGGACAAAAGACAGGTTCTAAAACTGCTCCGCTGGTAAAAGAATGGGCAGACATGGTCTTATTCGCCAATTACAAGACTTTAGTCATGACAACCGACAATGGCAAGAAAAAAGCGCAGGGCGGCGAGCGCGTGATGTACACTAACCATCGACCAGCTTGGGATGCTAAGAACCGTCATGGATTGACTGATGAAATGCCGTTCCATTATGCAGGAATTGCTCATATCTTTGCAGGACAACAAGTGCAAGCGCAACAGACACAACCGCAGGCAGTCGCTCCAGCGCCTCAGCAAGCTACACCAGCGCCACAGCCAACGCAAACGGAATTGCCAATTGACATGTCACAAGTGGCAGCTAAACCGCAAAATAGCGCCTCTGAGGAGCCACAGGCTCAAGCTGAACCAACGCAGACAGCACAATATCATGCGAGCTTGCCAACTGGTCTGACCGACCTCATGAAGCAGGAAAACGTGACGGAAGAAGAACTTCAAAAAGTGGCATACATCCGCGGTCACTTCCCACTAGGGACCCCAATCGAAAACTTCCCTCCTTATTATTGGGATATGATTGTTGCACACTGGCAAGCGACTATGGAAGTTATTCAAAATCAAGTACGAGCTGAGCCAGAATTGCCCTTCACGGTGTAAATTCTGGGAGTTAGAAATCATAGCAAAATATAACAAAAATTTTAGAAACTAGAGGAAAAACAATATGACACAACAATACAACAACTTTGATCACGAAATCGGCTGGGAAGATACGATTGAAAAAGACTCAGATTTCGTCTTGTTGCCTGACGGATTGTACTATTTTACAGTTGTCGGCATGGAACGTACACGCCACACACCAAATCCACAAAATCCCGGGAAATTACCAGCTTGTAACAAGGCTATCGTCAGCATCAAGATTGTAGCGAACGAAGGCGAAACCGAACTGCGTCACAATCTATTCTTACACAGCTCGACTGAAGGAATGTTATCTGCTTTCTTTGCTGCTATCGGTCAAAAGAAAAAAGGCGAACCGCTTCGCATGAACTGGAATACCATCGTTGGTGCAACTGGAGTATGTAAAGTTGGAACCCGACAATATAACGGAAATAATTACAATGAAGTCAAATCCATGCTCTATCCCGAAGATGTAGATTATACAAAAGTATTGAATCAACAACCGGGACAAGTTCAGCAACCATCCTATCAACAACCGCAGCAGTCGAATTTTGCGCAACAACCACAAGGGCAAGCTGGATACCAAGCTGGTCAATTTTAGGAGGTAAGGCATGCAATTAAGACCTTATCAACAGGAAGCACGGGAAGCTGTACAAGCTGAATGGGCTAAAGGTCGCAAGCGCACGCTCTTAGTATTGCCAACGGGATGCGGAAAGACAATCGTCTTCTCCAAAATCATTGAAGACCAAGTGAAAGAGGGCAAGCGTGTGCTTGTCCTTGCTCATAGGTCAGAGCTTTTGGAACAGGCTAGCGATAAACTTAAGACTGCAACAGGTCTTGGTACAGCCTTGGAAAAAGCTGAGAATACCTCTATCGGTTCATGGTATCGGGTTGTAGTAGGATCAGTTCAGACCATGCAGAGAGAGAAACGACTTAGTCAATTTCCTCCTGATTGGTTCGATACGATTGTGGTCGACGAAGCCCATCATGCTATCTCAGATGGCTATCAACGTGTACTTGGCTACTTCGAGCAATCCAACGTCCTCGGGGTAACAGCAACACCAGATCGTGGAGATATGAAGAACCTTGGCTCTTACTTCGACAGCTTAGCTTATGAGTATTCGTTAGTGCAGGCCATCAAAGAAGGCTACCTATCTAAAATCAAGGCCTTGACAATTCCGCTCAGCTTGGATTTATCGAATGTCAGCATGTCGGCAGGCGATTTCAAGGCGAGCGATGTCGGAACTGCACTAGATCCTTATCTGGAGCAGATAGCTGACGAAATGGTCAGGCAATGTGCAGACCGCAAGACAGTCGTATTCTTGCCTTTGGTAAAGACCTCGCAAAAGTTTCGCGACATCCTAAACGCAAAGGGTTTTCGTGCCGCTGAAGTAAATGGAGAGTCCAAGGACCGTGCAGAAATCTTAGAAGATTTTGAGAAAGACCGTTACAACGTGCTTTGTAATTCTATGCTTCTCACAGAAGGCTGGGATTGCCCGTCAGTGGATTGTGTAGTTGTGCTAAGACCTACTAAGGTGCGAGCTTTGTATAGCCAGATGGTCGGGCGTGGTACACGCTTGCATCCTGGTAAAGAAGAGTTGCTCTTGCTAGACTTCCTATGGCACACTGAACGCCACGAGTTATGTCGGCCAGCTCACTTGATTTGCGAGACTCCAGAAGTCGCTCAGAAAATGGTTGAGAACATGGAAGAGCAAACTGGTGTCGTGCTTGACCTTGAAGATATGGAAGTTAAGGCAACCGAGGACGTCGTCGCACAGCGTGAAGAAGCATTGGCCAAACAATTGGAAGAAATGCGTAAGCGTAAACGCAAACTGGTTGATCCATTGCAATTCGAAATGTCTATCCACGCTGAAGACTTGTCGAACTACGTGCCCAATTTCGGATGGGAAATGGCACCTGCTAGCGACAAACAAATCAAAGCACTTGAGAAATATGGTATCTTTACTGACGAAATCGGAAACGCAGGCAAGGCTAATCTCTTGCTAGATAGACTACACAAGCGACAATCAGAAGGCTTGACGACACCAAAGCAGATTCAATTCTTAGAAGGTCGAGGTTTCAAAGATGTTGGCATGTGGCAATTTGACCACGCTAGAAATATGATTGATCGCATTGCTGCAAACGGCTGGCGATTGCCAGCAGGCGTTCGACCGGCTGAATATGTACCGGGGTGATGTATGAAATCTCTTTTACGATATCCAGGTAGCAAGTGGAATCTTGCTGGTAGGATAGTAGAACTATTACCTGAACACAAAACCTACCTAGAACCCTACTTTGGTAGCGGCGCGGTATTGTTTACTAAGCAACCTAGCGCGATTGAGACAGTTAACGACCTAAATGATGATGTGGTTAATCTTTTTCAGGTGATACAACAGGAACCTGAAGCGTTGGCTGAAAAAATCTTTCTGACTCCTTACAGTCGAAAGATTTATGATAATTCTTGGGAGGTTCGACCAGGGAATGAGATTGATAAAGCTCTAAATTTTGTCATACGCTCTGTTATGAGCCACGGCTTTCGAAATATCGAAAAATCTGGTTGGAAAATGGATGTGAGTGGCAGGGAACGAGCCTATGCAGTCAAGCATTGGAATGATCTGCCGGAATTAGTCCAAGAAATGACATTGCGATTAAAACAGGTTCAGATTGAATGTCGGCCAGCCGTTGAACTGATAGAGAAATATAGTCGGAAAGATGTCTGCATGTATGTAGACCCTCCCTACGTCCTTAGCACAAGGACGAGAAAGCAATATTTGGTAGAAATGAATGACCGTGACCACGAAGAGTTATTAGAAATGTTGAATCAGTCCAAAGCTAACGTTCTTCTGAGCGGATATGATAGCGATTTGTATAATAAACGCTTGTCAAATTGGGAAAGGGTGGAGTTCTCTGCGACTGCAGAGAAAGGGCTACCGAGAACAGAAGTTCTTTGGATGAACTATCAGTCAAAGAAGCAATTATTATTATTTTAAAGGAGAAAACAGTGGCAGAGAATGATTTTAATTTGTTGCCGTTGCTGGATTATATCAATCCTGCCACGGTAGACTACCAAACTTGGGTCAATATCGGCATGGCCTTAAAACACGAAGGATACACGGCGTCTGACTGGGACAACTGGTCGCAAAATGATAGCCGATACAAAAAATTCGAATGCTTCAAGAAATGGGATACCTTCAACGAGGAAGCAGGAACTATCGTGACGGGTGCGACTATTACCCAACTTGCTAAAGAAAACGGCTGGGTGTCGCAATCTGGCTATGATAGTGAGAATGCTCATGAATTGGACTGGAACGATACCATCGACCGAGACTATCGGGTCATTGATAAGAATTGGATAGAAGGTAAGGAAATCCACGAGCCGACAATTTGGAATCCAGTACAAGAAATCATCAAATACCTTGAAACACTCTTTGAGGCTAGCGAAAATGTCGGTTATGTGACCAAGTGCTACCCAAAAACTGACGACGAAACGGGCGAGATTGTCAAATGGTTGCCAACAAAGGGAGCTTATGACCGTACTGCTGGTCAATTGATTGAAGCTCTCAGCAAATGTAACGGTGACATTGGTGCGGTTCTGGGAGATTATCACGAAGAAGCTGGCGCATGGGTGCGATTCAATCCCATGGATGGAAAAGGCGCTAAAAATGAAAACGTGACAGATTTCAGATATGCCTTGGTCGAATCTGACAGCATGCCGATTGACAAGCAGAATGCCATCTACAAAGAACTTGAATTGCCTATTGCAGCCTTAGTACACAGTGGAAATAAATCACTGCATGCCATCGTCAAAGTAGACGCTGGCAATTACGATGAATATCGCAAGCGGGTTGATTATCTTTACAAGGTCTGCCAAAAAAACGGCATCGTAGTTGATACCCAAAACCGAAATCCAAGCAGACTTTCGCGTATGCCGGGTTTCATCCGAAACGGCCAGAAGCAATTCTTAGTAGATACGAATATTGGTAAGGCTGACTGGGACGAATGGTATCAATACATCGAAGATTTGAACGATGATTTGCCTGATCCTGAAGGGTTAGCAGACAGCTGGGATAACTTGCCAGAATTGGCTCCTGAGTTGATAAAAGGTGTTCTGCGTCAAGGCCACAAGATGCTGATTGCTGGTCCTTCTAAAGCTGGAAAGTCATTTGCTTTGATTGAGATGTCGATTGCGATTGCAGAGGGCAAGAAGTGGCTAGGCTGGGATTGTACGCAGGGGCGTGTCCTCTATGTCAATTTGGAACTAGACCGTCCGTCTGCCTTGCATCGCTTTCGTGATGTCTATCAAGCCATGGGATTACCACCACAGAATATCCAGAATATCGATATTTGGAATCTTCGTGGGAAAACCGTGCCAATGGACAAGCTAGCACCTAAGCTCATCCGCAGGGCGCTGAAGAAGAATTACATCGCAGTCATCATCGACCCGATTTATAAGGTTCTGACGGGTGACGAGAACAGTGCAGACCAGATGGCACACTTTACCAATCAATTCGACAAAGTAGCGACAGAGCTAGGGTCTAGTGTTATCTACTGTCACCACCACTCAAAGGGTTCTCAAGGTGGTAAGAAGTCTATGGACCGTGCTAGTGGTTCGGGCGTATTTGCTCGAGATCCTGACGCACTCATTGACTTAGTAGAGCTGGAAGTTTCAGAAGAATTACTGACTCAAAGGCTGAATCAAGCAGCTTGCGAGGTTTACAAACAAGCTTTGCAAGAGCGAAACAATGACTATTATCAGCAGAATGTAGGACTAGATGACCTATTGAGTCCTGCACAAATGCGGACGCACTTTGAGAAAGGTATCTCTGACGTGATGTCTCGAGCTCCTTATGTAGACAAGCTCGAAGAAGTTCGCAACAAGATCCAGATAGCGACTGCGTGGCGTGTTGAAGGTACACTTCGAGAGTTCGCCAAGTTCAAGTCAGTCAATATGTGGTTCAGCTATCCAGTACACGCGCTTGATGAAACAGGTGTGCTGGCGGATATTAAGCTGGACGATGATAAGCCAAACTGGCAAAGAGCTGCTGCTAAGGCTCGTGAAGGTCGAAAATCAATCGAACAAAATTTAGAAGAACGTAATCAAATCCTTGAAGATGCATACAATAAACACAAGGACTTTAACCCTGACGCACCAGTTACTAAACAAGATATTGCTGAATTGGCAGGAATAAAAGAGCGAACCGTCGAAAAATATGTTAGAGAACACGAGGGTTTTATCCTCAAAAACGGCAATGTTATAAAAATAAATTAGTATTTCTTCAAGAAATGCTCTATACATTTCGCTAAAAAGCACAAGTGACAATAAATCACTTTTAAACAGTTTTTTAATATGCTATAGCATGTTATAACCCTAATATATGTTGTGTAAAAAAAAGTAGTTTTCTGCAATGTATGTATGTTGTGTAAATAAATCACTTTTAAACAGTTTTTTAATAAAAAAGCGAGCTACAGCACGGGGTATACCCCAAGTATGGGGAGTGTTTTGGATTGACCTGCGCGAAAGTCGAAGGCAAGGAGAGATTGGGCGACTAAGCTACGCCCAAATCATCTCCCTGCCACCTTTCGACTAATGCCAAAATGAAATGTAAAAAAACAACAGTAAAATAAAAAAGTAAAAGGAGAGCTATAAAATGCGTGTAGATATTTTTAAAAGTAAGTTTAATGAAACGGATTTCGATCCTACTCCAGAAAATGATGTAACAGCTATTGAAGATTTTGAAGATGCCATCAATGGCTATTTACGTGATTTAGAAAGAGAGGATGTTGAAATTATCAAAACAGAATTCAAATTCTTTGATGATGGTCGTGTAATTGCTATAGTTGTATCAGATTAGCAAAGAGGTAAAAAAATGATTGAATTCTTTTTACCAATGAAAAAAATACCGACAACGACTCACCAGCAAAAAAAGGTAAATGTCCAATTTGGTAAGCCAATCTTTTATGAGCCGGCTGATTTGAAAAATGCCAGAGCGAAATTTGAAAGCTTGCTTGCCCAGCATGTGCCTCCTGATGAATTTAAAGGAGCCGTTCGACTGACAGTCAAGTGGTGCTTCCCTCGTGTCAAAAAAAGCTACGATGGTCAGTACAAGACAACAAAGCCAGATACAGACAATCTGCAGAAGTTGCTCAAAGATTGCATGACAAAACTTGGATACTGGCAAGACGACGCACAAGTGGCCAGCGAGATAGCTGAAAAGTTCTGGGCGGACACAGTCGGGATCTATATCAAGATTGAGGAATTACCATGAAAATCAATTATATTGATTTCTTTAGCAGAGTCATTCCAGAATGGATGGCACGTAGCAATCAGAAGAGCCAAGAGGTCGGTTTCGGTTCAGATGCTTATTGGTTATGGGCAGTGTCGTCTATCGGAGAGATTTGTAAGCAATACAATGATGATGAGCTGGTGACAGAGCAGTTCGGTCTGCTCTTTAACTGGCTTGAGAAACAGGCAGGAGGAATTGGAAGATGAAAGTACAGCGATTGATTGAGAAGTATAAAAAACTTGAGGGTGTATGGGATGCTGAAGGAGCAGAGCTAGCGCGCCAAATCTTTTTACAAGATTTAGAACAACTAGACGAACCCAAAAAAGTCACAATCCCGCAGATGGTAGCGGAGATTATCGAGTATTACAAAGGGCAGAACGCTACGTTATATGATGCGCTCAGAGAGAAGAATTTTAATAAACAATACAGTGAGTGGTTGCTGAATGAACAGAATGCTTACGACAAAGTCGCTCGTGCTTGGGTTGATGGGTATGAGGTCAAGAAAGAGAAGCAATATTTGGTGAAGATTAGAGCGACAAAACACTACTTTGCTAAAGATGGAAATCGGAAAATATATTTTTCTCTAGCATACAAAAGCTGTTTTACAAAAAAAGAGCTGGAAGAAGTTGGTTTCGGCTGGGTGTTCGATTGCCCAGGAATTGAAATTGAGGAGGTGGAGTGATGGAAGACATACGGATCCTAGATGCGTGTTGTGGCTCTCGAATGTTTTGGTTTGATAAACAAGAACCGCATACAACATATATAGATAGACGTGAAGAGGAGTTTGAAATTCACAAGAAGAAAATCAATGTTAAGCCAGATATCGTTGCAGATTTTCGAGATATGCCATTTGAGGATGAAACATTTAATCTTGTTGTGTTCGACCCGCCTCATCTTCTCTGGGCTGGCCAGAAATCATTCATGCGCGCGCAATATGGTCAACTAGACTTGTTGACTTGGAGATTGGATTTACAGCAAGGTTTTGAAGAATGTTTTAGAGTCTTGAAAACAGGTGGAACACTTATTTTCAAGTGGTCGGATGCTCAAGTAAATGTTAAGGAAATCTTGGAATTAGTTCCACAACGACCACTTTTTGGGCAGCAACGTGGGACGACTCATTGGATGGCTTTTATGAAATTTTGAGGAGGTGCAAGATGATTCCAAAATTTAGAGCGTATGATGGCGGCTCATTAAATCGTATGTATCAACCGGACGAAGTGATGGTTGGAAATGGCGATATCTGGATTATTGATGAGGACTCTGTTGCTGGTGAATGGATTGTGAACAATGACATTCACCTCATGCAATCAACAGGACTGAAAGATAAGAACGGTGTGGAGATTTTCGAGGGGGATATCCTTGGTATTGAAACTGATGAAGGAATTTTAAACGTAAATGTTTTTTGGGATAATAAGCGCGCTTTATTTATGTTCGAGTCAGAAATACACAATGAGAAAGAACTCTTAGCTGAGTTTGTTGAAGATAATGCTTATCCATTTGAAATCATCGGTAACATCTACGAAAACAAGAAACTTTTGGAGGTGAGCGATTGACGATCAACATCAAACAACGACTAAAGGCCTTGCAGTATATCGACATCAAAGCAAAATCAAAACATCAGGAAATCATCAGCTTGAAGTCTGGAATTTTACGAGGTCAACAATTTGACAATATGCCGAAAGCCGAAAGTCCGTCTAATCGCTCTGAAGAATTGAACGTGCTGATTATTGATAAATCAGAACAGCTTTATCGAGAAATTCAAGAACTTTATCAGGAGCGGGATGAGCTGGTACAAGCGATTGAGTCATTGGATGACCCTGTAGAAAATATCATCATGCGGTTGCTATATATCGATGGGCTTTCGTGGAATGAGATCCAAGTCCGATTACGATGCGGACGCGGGACGATACACAGAGCTAGAGATAGTGCTTTGAAAAAACTTTCTAAAAAAAATGGAACTAATGGAACTCTTTGGAATTCCTAAAGTGATATTATGGTATTGTCGAAAAAGTGAAAACGAAACGATTTTCATGAGGACTCCTAGAAAAAGGCGCGCAGTTGCGTCTTTTTTTGTTACAAAAAAATAAGGTGGTGATGGAAAATCGCTAAACTAACTTTAAAACAACAGAGATTTGCTGATGAGTACATCATCAGCGCAAATGCGACGGAAGCTGCTATAAAGGCTGGATATAGTAAAAAGACTGCTAGAAGCCAAGGGCAACGTCTGTTGACAAAAGATGACATTTCTGATTACATCCAAAAACGAATGGAAGAGTTGCAAGATGAAAAAATATTGACTCAAAAACAGATTCTTTTGATGTTGTCAGAAATCGCTTCGGGTCAAGCCATGGAAACGACAGTAGTCACGACCAAGGTCGCTGAATTAAAACTCGACCCTGCGAGTGGCAAGTCCGTGAAAGTCTACAATGAAATCCCTCAACTCGTTGAGTACCCGACGAAAAATAGTGATAGAAATAAAGCTCTTGAATTGTTAGGTAAGCGATACAAGATGTGGACGGACAAGGTAGAGGCTGATATTTCTGGAACGGTGGTGTTTGCGAATGAGTCAGACATACCAGATTAAACAGAATGACATCGTAGTTGATTTGCCTAAGACAGTAGGTAGTGGCTATGGTCAATTTTGGCGCTCACGAAATTTCTACCGCGTTGTGAAAGGTTCCCGTGGTTCGAAGAAATCGAAGACAACTGCTTTGAACTATGTTATCCGTATTTTGAAATATCCCTGGGCCAACTTGCTTGTCATTCGTAGATATTCGAATACGAATAAGCAATCAACCTATACGGATTTCAAGTGGGCAGCTAACCAACTGAAAGTCGCTCATAAGTTTAAGTTTAATGAGTCGTTACCCGAAATAACAGTCAAAGAGACAGGGCAGAAAATTCTTTTCCGTGGTTTGGATGATGAACTTAAAATCACATCTATCACGGTAGATGTAGGGATTCTCTGCTGGGCTTGGTTTGAAGAAGCTTATCAAATCGAAAGTGAAGACAAGTTTAGTACAGTAGTTGAATCAATCCGTGGTAGCTTAGACGAGTCTGACTTTTTTAAACAAATCACGGTTACATTTAACCCGTGGAATGAAAGACACTGGCTCAAACGTGTCTTTTTTGATAAAGAGACGCAGCGAGCGGATACGCTGTCGCTTACAACAACTTTTAGATGCAATGAATGGCTTGACGAAGTCGATATCAAGCGATATGAGGATCTATACCAAACGAACCCTAGACGTGCGAGAATTGTTTGTGATGGTGAGTGGGGCGTGGCTGAGGGGCTGGTATTCGAAAATTATAGCGTCCGTGATTTTGATATACAAGAAACGATTAAACGAGTAGGTGAAACAGCTGCAGGTCTTGACTTTGGTTTTACACATGACCCGACTACTTTTCCTCGTTTAGCTGTTGATTTGGATAAAAAAGAGTTGTGGATATATGCAGAGCATTACGAACATGCTATGACCACAGAAGATATTTACCAGATGATTGCTAAGAACGACATGCTAAATGCTGAAATTACGGCAGACAGTGCAGAACAACGATTGATAGCAGAATTGAGATCAAAGGGCGTTAGAAGAATACAAGTGTCCGTAAAAGGTAAGGGCTCAATCAATGCTGGTATAGACTTTATGAAGCAGTTTAAAATCTATATCCACCCATCTTGCGAAAAAACGATAGAGGAATTTGATACGTATATCTACAAGCAAGATAAAGACGGCAATTGGTTGAATGAGCCAATTGATGCGAATAACCACGTAATCGATGCGATTCGCTACGCTTTGGAAAAATATCACATCGAAAGAAAATCGACACAAGATCGCATGAAGAATGCGTCTTATTACTTCAGGAGGTAAAGTTGGAAGTTAAATTTTTAAAAGGCACGCGCTTTGACAGTAGATCAAACGAGCATTTTATGATGATGCTTGAGGATTTTGAAGCTATCGAATATGGCTCCGACAATTGGATTGAGCAGTTAAAACGCTATGTGAATCGTCATAAAGCAGAGCAACAACCACGGTTGAAAGAACTGAAGCGCTACTACAAGGGTGATAACAATATCAAGTATCGACCTGCCAAGACAGATGAGACTGCAGCAGACAATCGCATTTCTAGTGACTTCGCTAAGTACATCACCATCTTTGAACAGGGTTACATGCTGGGAAATCCGGTCGAGTACAAGAATGAAAACAAAACCATTCTTGAACATATCAAGAATTTTTCAGCCAAAAACAACGAAAAGAAGCACAATTCCTCAATCAAGAAAGACTTGTGTGTGTACGGCCGTGCTTACGAGCTTTTGACAGTCACAGAGCGCGATAGCAAGGCGTGGGTTAAATTGTACAAACTCAGTCCAGAGCAGACTTTTGTTATTTATGACGATACTTATGAGCAGAACTCACTAATGGCCGTGAACTACTACGATGTTGACTATGGTGACAGCAAGCGTAAGACGATTATTAAAGTCTATACTGCGGATCATATCTATAGTTATGAGTGGAGGTCCACAGATAGCGATAAAATGGCTCTCAAGGATGATCAAAAGCACTATTTTAAAGCTGTGCCAGTTAACGAGTACAGCAACAATGAGGACCGTTTAGGCTCTTATGAGTCGGTTTTGGATAACATCGATGCTTACGATTTATCACAGTCTGAGCTTGCTAATTTCCAGCAAAATAGCAACGATGCCATCTTGATGATTAAAGGCAATCCATACACAGGGGCAGAAGAAAATGACTTTTTGGAAGATGGACGAATCAATCCCAATGGTCGGCTGTATGTGTCGCAGGCTTACAAGAAAGCTCAAGTCCTCATCTTGGATGACAATCCAAATCCGGGTGGAGCGAATCCTGATGCTAGCTATTTGATTAAATCGTATGATAGTGCAGGCGCAGAGGCTTATAAACAACGCTTAGTCAATGATATTTTACGTTTCACTTTCACGCCGGACACTCTTGATAACAGCTTCGCTGGCACGCAGTCAGGCGAGTCGATGAAGTACAAGCTCATGGCTAGCGACAACTACAGAGAGCAGCAAGAAGACCTGTTTGAAGCCGGTCTTATGCGTCGATTGCGTTTAGCGGTAAATATCTGGAAGATTCAAGGTAACGAAAACACAGCTTACGAACTCATCAACGAAACTTCTGTGGTCTTTAGTCCGAACGTTCCACAAAATGAAAAAGAAATCGTTGAGATGATTAAGTCATTATATGGAATCGTCAGCGATCAGACTATTTTCGAATTGCTGAATCAAGTTACGGGTGTAGATGCTGAAGACGAGCTGGAACGTTTGAAAGAGCAAGAAGCCTTGGAACAGCCAGAGCCGCGACTAGAACCCGTAAATGAGGTGGTCGATGATGAACAAGAAATCGAATCAAAACCATCTTGACTACTGGTCAGAACGGTCAGATGAGATTTTTCGTTATCTAGACCGAAAAGATATTGATTTTTTTGCAGAATTAAACAAGGTTTATCAAGAGCAAGCTAACGAAATGCAAAAAGCCTTTTATGATTTCGTTAGCAAGTATTCCGAAAGCGGCGCAATTAGCTATCAGGAGGCGCTGCAACGCTTGAAAGGCACCGACCTGTCAGATTATCGGGAGAATGCTAGAAAGTATCGTGAGCAAGCCGAGAAAGACCCAGAATTGCTTAAAAGGCTGAATGAGCAGTACACAACTGCGCGCGCGACAAGATTAGAGTCATTGCAGCTGGATATGCTTTTTCGTGCAGGCGTCGCAAGAGGTCTTATTGCTGATAAGTTTGAAAGCTATTTGCAAAAAATGGCACTCATGGGCTATAAAAAAGCTATGAGCGGTCGGACTGGTACCATCAACGAACCAGCACTAAAAGAGTTGGTGAAAACTCCGTTCAACGGTTATAACTACAGTCAGCAATTGTGGGGGAATACAGATAATCTTGTCAAAGATTTAAAAAAGATTCTGAAGGCTGGATTTGTGCGAGGAGATCATCCCCGTACTATGGCGCGTGATTTGGCGCAGAAGTATAAAGTAGCAAACAGCCGAGCTGAAACGCTCATTCGGACAGATGGAACGATGATTGTTAATCGGTCAGCTGTCCAGCGATACAAGGATGCAGGGCTGAAATATTATCGCATACTGGTTCATCTAGACAATCGGACAACTGAAATTTGTAAAAGAATTCATGCGGAAGATAAGCGATATCTGATTGATGAAATGCAGGCAGGGGTAAATGCTCCGCCTTTTCATTTTAATTGTCGGTCTGGGGTGATACCAGACGAAGAGGAATTGAACGAAGGGTACAACGAAGAGCAGGAACAAAAAGCGTCTAATTTTGAAGAGGATAAAGTTTTTGTAGCAGATAAACCGAGCGAAATCGATGACTTTTTCAAAGAGCAAAAATCATATCAAAAGTGGTATAATGAACTTACAGATGATGAAAGAAGTGCTATCTACTCTTATACAACAGAAAATTATCATAATTTCAACAACATAAAACGATATGGACTTGACGAAGCACTGAAAATTCGAGAAAAATTCTGGTTTGAAAATGACGGAAGTGCAGAAGATCTGCCTTTTGCTTTAGATATTGTGAAAGACACAAAGTCGAATATTCCAATCTTGGAAAAGGCTATTTCAAAATTTGCGCCCGAAAAAAGCTTCAAAGCTTATCGCGGAAGTGGGTCAATATCCGCTTTAGGTGAAGATTTAGGCTATATGGATCTCGAAGTTGGCCAAACAGTAAGATTAGATAAAACATTTACTTCATTCAGTCTAGACAGAAATTACGCTAAGGAATTTGCTTTTGACGGCGACGGAGCAAACGTATTATTTGAAGTTACTGTCAAGAAAGGTCAGAAAACAGGTGCTTATATAGCAGAGTTGGCTGATTTTAGTCCTGAAAAAGAATATCTGATGAAACCGAATTTGAGGTATAATGTTATCTCTAAAACGGAAAGCAAAGACGGACTATTAGTTTATGGTTTGGAGGTGTTAGAAAATGGGTCTTGATAAAACATTTATAGACAGAGTATTTTCTCGAGGTGAAGATAGAGTGAATAGAGCTATTTTTGTAGAACCTGAGGAACTTATCGAAATATCTGATGAAGATATCAGTTTTTTAGGTGAGGGGCTTTTTTACTTTTTACCTCGCAGCAAGTTTGTTGAGGATAATAAAGATAAAATCAGAAAAGATTATAACTTATCTAAAAAAATGCCTAAAATAAATGGGATTTATTTGCCGACTTTTTTAAAAATGAGATCATGGGACAGAATTAGGAAGACTAAACCAAGCTTAAAAGAAATCATTAACATGACGGAAACAGAAAGCGCCTAGAAAAATCTAAGTGCTTTTTGTTGTCCAGAAAGGAGATAAAATGATTATTTGGAATTTAGTATTTGTTACAGCAGGCGCTATCGTCCTGCTTATTTTATTAGTTATTGGCTATATCGTATTAGCTGGATTGCTTGAAGGCGCTAAAAATGCGTTAGCTAGTAGCAAGAGAGGACGACATGAGCAAAATACAAGTCAGGATTGAAGATATTGGTTTTTCGGCTATGGCCAAAGAGAGGAGACCCACAGTAAAACTCGAATTAGGCCTAGTTGGTGGTAAGATAATTGATTCGATCGATGTCTTGCCAAAATTGGTAGAAGATATTTCGAAATTAGAATATGAGGTGAATCATGAACAAACGGATTAAAAAGAAAGTATCTAAAAGACGCGCAATTGAAAGACAGAACGCTGCATTAGCTGCTGAAGTAGCCTCGCTAAAAGCTACAGTCAATACGCAAAGCAAGATGATTGAAGAGATGCGAAATGTCAGCTCTCACAATGTCCAAGCGACAAATGAGCGTTTTGATAAGTTGGAAGCTGCCAACAAACAAATGCGTGTCGACTTGGATAATGCTATCGTTTCATTTACCAAGCAAAAGAAATCAAATTGGTTTGGTAGAAAGTAGGTTTTTAATGAACAAATATAAAAAACTGATTGGATTGATTGAAGATAATCACTTTGAAATACGATCTGAAAAATGCCACGATTCGCTAAGCGGTTGGACCGGCAACGAGTTATGGATTGTCGATAAAGAAAATGGCAATAAAATCTTTGATTTATCAATAAATGGTTACTGTTTTAATGATGAATCAGTTCAGAAAGCTATTAAAAAAATTGAGAACTATCTATCTTTGAAAAAAATGGATACTTTTGATGATTTTAAAAGCTGGGTTGAAAAGAATGTCGTACCTAAAGAAACGGATTAAACCGCTATAAATTACTATAAACCGTACGGGATCCCATACGGTTTTTTGCTTGTCCAAACTTTGCTGAAGACTTTAAAAGCTGTACTGTTTCGCCGCCGGGCGTAAAACGAGACTATCGAGTGGCGACGTAATCGCTGGAGGACAATTATGTCAGAAGAAATCAACGGAACTGTATCTACTGAATCAACTGAGACCGTCGACACTCAGGACGATAAAACAGTAGATGTGGAGTCAAATGCAGGTAGCGAAAAGCACGAACGTACTTTTACTCGTTCAGAAATCGGGAAAATGTTAGCTGCAGAACGTACAAAGTGGGAAGCTGAGCAAGCTACAGCGCTTGAGCAAGCAAAAAGCGAAGGGGAACGCCTAGCCAAACTGACAAAAGACGAACGCGCTAGAGAAGAAGAAGCGAAACGAATCGCTGAATTGGAAAAGCGCGAGCGTGATATAGCTGAACGTGAGATGAAATTAGCGACTCAATCGCTTTTGGCAGAGGAAGGGTTGCCACAAGAATTTTTAGATCATGTGCTAGCTCCGACTGCTGAAGAAGTAAAGGCTAAAATTACGGCTTTGCGCAATGTATTTGATAGCGAAGTTGAAAAACGCGTAAACGAACGACTGGTTCAAAGCGCGCCACGTCGTGGTACTACAACAGGAATCACGAAAGAACAAATTATGGCAATTGAAGACACTGACAAACGTCAGGCTATGATTGCTGAAAATATCAATCTTTTTAGAAAGGGCTAGAATATGGCTGAACAAAAACTAACTACTATGGCTAATTTGGGCGAAATCAAGTCTATTGATTTTGTCAACAAGTTTTCCAAAAACATCAATGACTTGCTGACTCTCTTGGGTGTTAGCCGTCGACAAGAATTGACAAGCGACCTGAAAATCCAAACTTACAAATGGACTGCTGCTGTGGACGCAACAAATCCGGGCGAAGGTGAAGACATTCCGCTTTCTCAAATGGTGCGTGCTAAAGGCGACGCTTACGAAGTGGCATGGTTCAAGAAACGTCGTTCTGTCTCTGCTGAGGCAATTGCACGTCATGGGGCATCCGTTGCTATCACGGAAGCTGATACACGTTTAATGCGTGAAATTCAAAACGGAATCAAAGAGCAATTTTTCACTTTCTTGAAGGCAAATCCAAGCAAAAACAAAGGTACTGGATTGCAGGGGGCTCTTGCTCAAGCTTGGGCTAAAATCGCAACATTTAACGAGTTTGAGGGTTCTCCGATTGTTTCGTTTATCAATCCGCTTGATGCAGCTAAATATCTTGGGGATGCGAGCGTTGGGGCTGATGCGTCTAATGTATTCGGTATGACGCTTCTCAAGAACTTCCTCGGAATGCAGAACGTCATCGTAATGAACGGTGTGCCAGAAGGCAAGGTTTACACAACAGCGATTGAAAACCTTGTGTTTGCTAACTTGAACGTCTCTTCTGGAGACCTCGGCGGGTTGTTTGCGGATTTCACAGATGAAACTGGTTTGATCGCTGTTGCGCGTGACCGTGCATTGAAAAACCTTACTTACGAATCTGTATTCTTTGGTGCGAATGTACTCTTTGCTGAAATCCCTGAAGGCGTTGTAGAAACGACCATCGAAAAAGCGGCTCCTGCAGCAGTACCTGGAGGCTAATCAATGACAGCGATTGATGCGGATGAGATTTTGAAAGAAATCAAATTATTAAAAGGGGTAAGCGATACTGCGCAGGATGACTTGCTGAATTTGACCATTAAAGAAAGCATTGAGCGCATCCTTGCCTTTATCAATCGCTACTCTGAAACATCAATTACGGAAATTCCAAACAATGCGACCTACATCGTCCGCGATGTGGCCATCAAACGATTTAACAAGCTGAATTCTGAAGGCACTAAGGCCGATAGCGAAGAAGGAAGGGCGTTTACATGGGAAGACAGCTATTTGTCTGAAGATGATAAGCAAGCCCTTATTTCTTTAGCTAGCAAGCGAAAAACTCGAGGAATTGCTCGTTTTATCTAGGAGGTGATACTGTGATTTACAACGACAGAGTCATCTTGATAAAAGAGACCGTTTCAAGTGATGGTCTTGAAGATGATGTTGCGACTGATCAAGTCGGCCCCTTGCCATGCCAACACAGTGCGCTAACTAATAATGAGCAGATGGGAATCTTTGGAAAGTACAATCTAGACAGTTTTAAGTTACATTTACAAGGTATTCATCAAGATTTTTCAGAAGTCATTTATAAAGGCAAGCGTCGAGCTATCAAAGGCAAGAAACATCACAAAAATAGTACGGTGATTTATCTATGAGTTTGACCTATCGGGTTAAAGGTCTAGATAAATTTCTGCGCGAGGTGCAGAGAAAAGGGCGGCAAGCCCCGATCGCTGTGGATAGAGAATTGAATCGCTCTAGTCTACGCGTTGAGCGTTTGGCTAAGCTGTATGCCCCTTGGGATACTGGCTGGATGAGCGAGAACATCTATAGCATGCAAGCGAAGCTTATGGGCTATAAGGTTATCTCTCCAGTTTACTACTCAATTTATGTTGAGCTAGGCACACGGAAGATGGCTCCACAGCCTTTTATGCACCCTGCTGTACAAGAGGAATATCCAAAATTGATGAGAAATCTAAATAAGATGTTTAAGAGGTGATTATGGATTCACCAACAAGCAATTTACTAAGAGACTTAAAAAAGCGATTGGGAGCGTTAAACATTCCAATCCATTTTAAGTTACCCGAAACGTCCGTAGTCGAGCCGTTTCTGGTAGTCGGTGGCATTACATCTGACACGTCTAAAACGGCGCAGACAGGGCTAATAATCGAAGACAGCACTATTCAAATTGATATTTTCCTGCCTGGCTCTAAAAGTCGAGTCTATGCAGAAAACATCAAATCGCAAGCTATTCGGTTGTTAGGTCGCAATACACGGACGACATCAACTATATTGATGGACAACTCAATCGGTCGCGAAGTCTATCATATTGTAATTAAAACGACCGAAACAATACTTTAAACAAGGAGGTCCTAAATGGCTGAAAAAGGACAAGTGAAAATCACTACAGCTAAGCCGATTGTTGGTAAAAAGGTATTCTACTTTATCCAATCAATCCATGCAGAAAAAGGTGAAGGGGCGCTTTTGCCAGCTTATCGTACAGACGGAAGCACAACCCTTGGCGGCGAGTATCAAGATGAGCAAACTCAACAAGGACGCTTGCTTGAAAAATCAAGCGATGAGCACTCAATTGAGTTGACTCAATACTTTGCGCCGATGGATCCGTCAGTAAATGTAATCTTGAATGCTCAAGCCAAAGGCGAGTCAATCAAAATTTGGCGTGTTATTGTTGACGAAAGTGTCAAAACAAAAATCGGTGAGTCTGGTAATCAAAAAGATGCTTACCCTGCCAAGTTTGGCTATGCTAAAATCACTGATGACGTTGAATTCAACGATGGCGTAGAAGAATTCGTCGAGCTTTCATATACAGCTGGAATTGTTGGCCGTTTGCAAGATGGTAAATTCCCACTTTCTGCTGAAGAACTCGCTTTGTTAAATGATATCTACGCATATCAAAATCCAGGTGAAACAACCGGCGATTACGACAATATTCAACGCTAATTTTCAGGAGGGTGGCTTTAATAGGTCGCCCTTTTATTTTTGGATTAAAGGAGAAAAAACACTAATGGAATTTAAAATCGGCAACAAACTTGTAGAAATCAAATTTGATTTTCGCTTGATGTTTAAAATTGACAAAGAGCTTGCTACAAAAGACGCAAATGGCCAGTCTTCGAACAACGGAATCGGTTCTCTGTTTTATAAAATCGTCGACCGCGACGACCAAGGCATTGTGGATTTGATCCAATTTTGCGGAAGCAAAAAAGGAAAAGCTGTCAGTGAGGATGAGGCGTTGTCAGCTATTGAAAATTATTTCGAAAAATCTGACGCTGAAGATCCGCAAGAAGCCCTATTCGAAGAAATTCAGGAAGAAATGGTTCAATCTGGTTTTTTCAAGAAGAAGATTTTGAAATATATCGAGAACATGCGTCTTGGGCTGGAATTAGCAGAGAGCCAAGCCATAGAAAACGACGCAACAGCTCAAATGCAAGCCAAGGCCATTTCAGAAATTATTGGCAAGATGGAAAGCGCGCTCTCTTAACCGAATGCGCAAGGCTTGGTTTGACTGACCAAGAAACAATCTTGAATTGCAATAAGTGGGAGCTTGACGCCATTCTCGAAGGTCTGCACTATAGGCAGATTGAAGCGCGTGAAAACTTATCAGCTTTAGCTTTGGAACTGCGCTACACGCTCAATAGTAAGAAGGTTGATACCAACAAACTTAGCAAGCGCAAAGAAAAAGAAAGGGTGCGTAGAAGCTTCCACAAGCCGACAAAACAAGAAATCAAAAATAAAAGCGAATTTGTGGCCAAGCTTGAAAAAGCTAGTCAGATGTTTGCGAACAGAAAATAAATAATGAAGGAGGTGGATGCATGAGTTTTGATGGCTCAATCTTTGCTGATATTGGCGCAGATACCAGAGCGTATGAGCGCGCTATGAATGAAATTGCTGTCATGACCAAACAAGCTTTTGATAATGCTCAAAAAGCTGCGGTGAATAGCTCCAATCAGATGATCCAAAAAATCGGGCAGCTGATGAATGAGCTGGCTAACAATAGCAGTACACTTGGTCAGAAAATCGGTCAAGGCTTCAAAGGTGGTCTGAATATCGCTCTCGGCGAAATCCATCGGATCGCATCTAATATTGGGCAGCGTTTGCCTGAACCCATACAAAACGGGCTAAACAAGGTAGCTCAAGCATTTATTAGTCTTAATTCTAAGATTTCCAGCGCTTTGTCTCCGATAGCGACCAAAATGACTTCGGTCGGTAGCTCTGTCGGAAATGCTTTTAGTTCAGCGTTAGGAAAAGTAAATAATTTTGCGAATCAGGCTAGCAATACGTTAGGCGGCAAGTTGATTGGTAAAGTCAGCGCCTTGTCTAGCAAAATCTCCAGTGATCTTGGCAATGCCTTTCAACAAGCAGGTAGTAAAGCTACTAATGCTTTGATGGGGATTGTGAATCACACGAATCAAGCAGCCTCCGCTACAAGCAATCTTATCAAGACAGCTCTAGGTATTTCTGCAGCTTATGCAGGATTTAATTTCATCAAAAATGCGATAGGCGGTGCGATTACCAAATCGGCTGACTTTGAAGCTCGCATGAGCAGCATCAAAGCTGTTACTGGCTCTAGTGCCGAAACGATGAAGCAATTCCATGATGCAGCCATTAAAGCGGGTGCTGACACAGCGTTTTCTGCTACAGAAGCGGCAGATGCTATCGAGGAATTGGCAAAAGCCGGGGTTTCTACCAAGGATATCTTAAACGGTGGTCTAACGGGTGCTTTGAACTTAGCGACTGCAGGCGAGCTTGACCTGAAAGAAGCGGCAGAAATCGCGTCTACGGCTTTGAATGCCTTTAAACGCGATAATCTGAGCGTAGTAGATGCAGCGAACCAATTAGCGGGCGCTGCAAATGCGTCGGCTACTGATGTCCATGAATTAAAATACGGTCTTTCTGCAGTTGCGCCAGTCGCAAGTGGACTCGGCCTATCGTTTAAGGACACAACAAATGCTCTTGCAGTGTTTGCTCAGAATGGTCTTAAAGGGTCTGATGCGGGTACATCACTCAAAACAATGCTGATGAACTTGCAACCTCAGACTAAGGCGCAGGCCAATATGATGAGAGAACTCGGGATCATCACAGAAGATGGGTCTAATAGATTCTTTACTGCAGAAGGTAAAATTAAATCATTTGCTGAGGTATCTCAAGTATTAAAAGAAAGCTTGAGTGGCTTAACAGAGCAACAGCAACAACAAGCGCTCAAGACCATGTTTGGTACAGATGCGGTTCGTGCTGCAACTATCGCAATGAACGAGGGTGCAGATGGAGCAAACAAGATGCAAGCAGAAATCAGCAAGGTTACTGCTGCACAGGTTGCTGCTGAAAAGTTAAATAACTTAAAAGGCGCTATCGAAGGTCTGAGCGGATCGTTTGAGACTCTACAAATTAAGCTTGGAGAATCCGTTCTGCCACTATTTACTACAATCGTAAGATATGTAGATAAGCTGGTAGACAAATTTAGTCAATCGCAAGGCATTCAAAACTTTACTGATGCCATGGCTACTATCAATCCTGTTTTAGACCATTTCTTGAATGGTACTAAGTTAGCAGATGGTGTCATGGAGAAATTCAAAGGAACAATGTCCTCTGCAGCGCCTATCCTTGGCTTAGTAGGTGGTCTACTCGCATTTGGTCCTGCTACTAAGGGGCTGTCCCAAATGACGGGCCTATTAGGAAATCTAGGCATAAAAGCTTTAACTACAGGTTCTGTGTTAGGCAATGCCTTTGAGGCAGGCGCAAATAAATTGTTGCAAATTGACAAAGCTGGCAAAATAACAGCGACAGGTTTTCAAAAAATGGCCGGTCAAGGTCTCTCTACTATGTCTATGATGACTAATGGCATCAGCTCAGTCATGAGTGTAGCCTTGGCGGCTATTGGCCCAGCTGCCATCCTTGGTTTAGTCGTGGCTGGTTTGGGGATCATCAACAATCAATTTGGCACTCAAATTGACCAATTGCTAATCACGGTAACCACTAAAGGCCCTCAAATTATCCATAATCTGGTTCAAGGGATCACGAATGCCGTTCCTGCTCTAATCGCTTCAGGGGCGGATTTAATAGCAAAATTCGCTAGCGCTTTTGCAACTATGTTTCCAGTCATTGTTAATGCTGGAGTGAGCCTGATTGTGAGTTTGGTTCAAGGGATTGGCCAGAATGCAACTTCCTTGATTAGCTCAGCCAATACTATTTTAAGCACTTTTGTCAGCTCGTTGTTAAACGCACTGCCGACTCTCTTGTCAGCTGGGATGGAATTGTTGGCTAATCTTTCTCAAGGAATACTAAACAACATTCCTCAAATGATGGCTAACGCTCAAAAGACCGTAACGACCTTCTTGACTGGTCTTGGCCAACAAATGCCACAGATTATCCAAAACGGGATCCAAATTCTGCAAAATCTGATAACCGGCATTATCCAGTCCTTACCGACTATTTTGCAAATTGCGGTACAGGTCATCACGTCCTTTATACAAGGTTTGGTATCTAACTTACCTGCGATTATCCAAGGCGGCATCCAGTTAATCATGTCTCTTGTGACGGGTTTGATTCAAAACTTGCCACAGATCATCGCTTCAGCGGTTCAAATCGTCATTTCGCTTGTTTCTGGCTTGATACAAGCAGCACCTCAATTGATTATGGGCGGTCTGCAGCTGATTGCTCAATTAGTTATCGGTTTGATAACTGGCATACCGAAAGTCTTGGAAGCTGGTTGGGAGCTTATCAAAGCCCTAGGCGGTGCTTTAATTGATGGCCTTGTTGGAATCGGTCAAAAGGTTGGTGAGTTCTTCGGCGGGATTTGGGACTGGATCACTGGCAAGAACGAAGAGGGTGCTAGCAAAACTAAAGCGACTATGGATGATTTGACATCGTCTGTGTCGACTAAAACCGCTGAAATGTCCACGGCTGCGAAGACTAATACTCAAGATATGGCCACAGGTGTCCAATTTAATATGGACACGATGGGGCTGAATGCTTCTAATGCGGTCAATACGATGGGAGCTAACGTCACAAACGGAATGACTCAGGCTCAAACCAATGCGACCTTGCAGGCGCAGACTATGCAACAAAACGTTGGCAATTCTATGGATTTGATGGGGCTTGATACACTAAATAAAGTAACGACCATGAATACAAACGTAGACGCTAACATGCAAGCGCTCGTTACGACTACGGGTATTAACATGCAGGCTTTAAGCAGCAATGTATCTAGCAATATGCAACAGGCTCAGGCAACCGCTACGGCTGAGTCAGCGACTATGAATGCGAATGTTTCAAGTAATTTGAGCGGTTTGAATACAAGCGCTAGTTCCTACATGCAGGCGCTTCAAACAGACTCAAATGCTGCATTCCAGACTGTTCAAACCAATGCTAGTGCTATTTCTAGTAGCACGGCTGCCGCTGTTTCGGGTAATTACAATACCATGAGCGGAAATGCGACAGGCTCAACAAATAGCATGCAGGGATCTACCACTTCAGCGTTTACCACTATGCAGTCTAATGCTGAAAGCAGCTCTCAAGCGGTCGCAAATGCAGTGACAAATAACTTTAAGAATGCTGAAACGGCTGCGACAAATGCCATGAACGGTGTTTCTAAGGCTGTTACGGACGGCATGAATAAAGTTGATCAAGCTGCAACCTCAGGTGGAAACAAGATGGCTCAGACATTTGATAGTACCTTGAATAAAGTCAAGAGTTCTGTCCAACAGGGAATGTCTGCTGTTTCATCTGCTTTTAATAGCGGAATGAACCAAGCTGTCAGCATTTCATCTTCTGCGAATAGTCAGATTGTGGCTGTTTTCAATACGCTGGCTAGTCATTTGCATTCTGTAGGTGTTCATGCAGGTTCAGGACTTTACAACGGATTGGCAAGCATGGCTGGCAGTCTGTACGCGCTCGCATATTCAATCGCTTCTAACATCGCAAGTGTGATGCGTTCTGCTCTGGATATCCATTCTCCTTCTCGTGTCACGGATGCGATTGGTAGCTTCACTGGCGAAGGGATGTATAACGGTATGGTTGGTTGGGTCAAAGCGATTGACGGAGTCGCAGAAGACTATGCTATGGCTATTACTGACCAGAAATACGGAGTTGATAGCGTAGTTACTACATCAGCCAGCGTAAACAATAGCGGTATTCGTTCGTCTCTCGAAAATCTGAGCGATGATGTGAAACATTCTCAGCTATCAGATACGAAATTTGAAATTCACAATGAAATCGTAGGAGACAAGATCTATACGACTGTTAAAGAGAAGGAAGCGCGTGATCGTATCAAAGATGACTACTTTGTCTACGAATAGAAAGGCTACGAAATGGATTTATTGATTACACATGCTAACGCTGAGACTAAATTGTCTCAGTTAGGCATTTATAACATTAAAATTGCTGATAGTACGCCTTCTGTTGAAGTGGACAGGCGTACAGTCAAGGGACGCAGCGGGTATATCCACGATGGGGTTACCCTGCGTCAAAAAACAATTAGAGTTTCTGGAAGGCTGGCAGTTGCTAGCCTTTTGGCATTTATGGAAAAGCAAGATGAACTTGCAGGCTGGTTGTACGGTGATGAGCCTTATTTTGTTACGAAAATGCACCCAGTACAAGATGACTTATACGGGTTTGAATTGCCAGGAGCAAAAAAGGGCGATTTGAACCTTTTGGAAATCCCGCATACGCTTTGGAAGTATCGATATAAGGTGCATATCGGAAATGAAATTGATTATAGTTTTATTGGCAAATCAGCAGCAGGCTTAAAATACAACATTTCTTTTGAACTGGTGACTGCTGAGTTGCCATTTGGCGAAACTGCTCCTAGAGATGTTGTTTTGACTGGCGGAGTCATTCCGTACAAGGGCACCGCAGCTCTTAGTCAGCTAGAAGTGCCTTATGTAGTTGAATTGACTGCAAGTGCTAGCCAAACAAGCTTCTTTTTGGAAATCGACGGAAGGCGCTGGATCTACAATCATGCTTCGACACCGATTAAAGAAGGCGATAAATTGCGCTTGTCTGGTGTCGAAAATGTAATTTACAAAGGCATGGCATTACCAGACCTGAATATCAACGTCCGGACGAATTACGAGTATTTTGTTATTCGTCCAAATCCGCAGAAACAAGTACGCTATTCTACGGATTTTAGGGGTACTATCAAAATTTTAGGTTTTAAAGAATTGTATAAGTAAGGAGGTGATAGATTGATTACATTTATTGATGAAAAAGGTACAGAGCACAGTGCTTTAGTCGCTTACTCTGTGACTAATGCGGTCAACGGTGAATTGTCTGTAAAAGGCACAATCTACACCAACGATAAAGTCTTGCACGGCATAGATCGTGGCTGGCGTTTTCGCTTAGACGATGAATATTATCGTGTTACTTATGCAAAACCTAACGACGCAGGACGACAAATTGAGGTTGAATTTGATGCAGTACATCAATTCTTCTACGATATGTCGAAATCAATGGTTTATGACACTTTAAATGGTTCAAAGTCATTTGAAACTTATCTACAAGCTATCTTTTCAGGTAGTGGCTATACGTATAATCTGGAAACGACAGTCGGATCTATTCGAAAAGAAAATTTCGGGAATAAGTCTCGACTCTCGCTTTTCAACGATATTATCAAGGCAGCTGGTCTTGAATTTTCCGTGCGTGGTCATGTTGTCCGCATCCTAAAGCGGATTGGGACAGACTTATCTGCTATCGTTCGTAAAGATTTTAATATGAACGAGTTGAAAATCGAAAAGAATATCAATAGCTTCGTAACCTATCAACGAGGCCTTGGGGCTTGGAAAGATGATGAAGATCACTCGAAAGGCCGCTATGAATCTGAGTACGAAAGCCCGCTAGCGAAAATCTATGGACGAATTGAAGCAGAGCCTGTCGTAGATGAACGCTACAAAGAAACTGGCAAGCTCTTAGAACGCTTAAAAGAGAATGTTGATAAGTCTTATAAGGTTTCTGTTGAAATTGATATGGAAGACCTGTCGCGTGCTGGTTATCAACTTAGCCGTCCGAATCCGGGCGACTACATTATGGCCATTAACGAAACGTTAGGATTTAGCCAAAAAGTCCGCATTGTGTCGTTTACCAGTGAATATGACGTGGGTGGAAATCTAATCAGTCGCAAGGTTGTCTGTAACGATATCGGCTCTGTCCAACGAAGAGCGAGCGAGATGAGTGGTCTTGCCCGTTCGGTTCAGGATGTTGCCGCAGAGAATGCTAAGGCTATTGCTACAGCAACCAAAGCACTTGTTTCTGCTGACGGCAAGAACACGATTTACTTTGGTGAAAGCAAACCGAGAGACGAGCCTGTAGGTACTCTTAGAAAAGGCGACCAGCTTTATCTAAAAGAGGGAGAAAAGACTAATCTGTACTTTTGGAATGGGGCAGAATGGGAACTCAACCCTTTAGAAATGGATATCGTTAAATTTCGCAAGGAATACGAGTCCAAAACCAAAGAGATCAACCAATCCATGGCCACCCAGACCCAACAAACCGCCCAAGCCCTCCGCACGGCTGGAGCCAATGCCTCAGCTATAGAGGCGGCCAAGGGTGCTATCACCAAGCTCAATCAGGACTTAGCTGGCGCTAAGCAGACCAATCAGTCTGCGATAGACCGGCTGAAATCTGACTTTGCTAGTGCTCAGCAGGCAGCGAGCGACCAAACAGCGCTCCTGAGAAGCGACTTGGCCAATATCCGCACGAAGCAAAGCCAATCTGAGTCTGAGATAACTAAGCAAGTCGCAGCACTCAATGTAGCCAAAACCGAACTTGCGGACGTGAAATCCGCTCAGGCAACCTACGAGCAGACGACTACTCGCAGACTGGCAGAGCTGACGAATCTGGCTGATGGTAAAGCCAGCAAGTCAGAATTGGTGCAGACATCTCAGGAGCTGAGTAGCAAGATTGCGAGTGTGTCGGTTGGGGGTACCAATTTATTATCATATATTAATTTTAACGCTGGAGGCTACTACCAAAATAGTCTCAAGCGAGATAATAATTATACGTACTCAAATCTCATCGAGATTAAAAGCACAGATTATATTTTGCAAGTTTGGGAGCTGGAAGCCAACGCTAAAAAAACTTGGGCAGGTTTGCAGTTTTTTGACGAGCAGCAAAATCCTCTTGCAAATGGCTACTCAACGTTTTGGTTTAATGGCTACTTAAAAAAGGACCTCAAACCGCCTCAAAACGCTAGATATTTAGCTGTCTCATTTGAAAATTCGATTTTAGAAAAGACTAAAGCTAAATTTAAACTGGAGACTGGGACTTTACCGACCGACTGGAGTCCTGCCCCCGAAGATGTTGAAAGTCAAATCTCAGCCGTAGAGTCAACCTTTAAACAAAAGGCCGACTCACTTGAGGCTGGTGTGAACCGCTTGACTGAGGGACTCAAAACCAAGGCTGATAGTAGTGCTTTGACTATGCTCTCAGATAGTATCAAGCAGTCAGTCAAGTCGCTCGAGACTGACACGCAGAACAAGCTGGACTCAAAATTGAGCACAGCTGTGTTTGAGGTGCGAGCGTCTGGAATCCATCAGGAAATCCTCAACGCGACCAAGGACAAGGCCGACAAGACGTTGGTCACGGCTGAGGCTGGGAAGTTGCGTGAGGAGTTGGCTAGCTTATCTGTCGGCGGGCGGAATCTGTTAAAGGGCTCAAAAGGGCCGTTTAAGCCAAACAAAAATCCTGCGAATTTTGATAACCAAGCGCTATATCATAATGAGACATCTATATACCTCGTCCAAAATGAAAAATATAGAATCTCTGCTAAAACTGATGGAGTTTTTGATTCTCAGCACAATGGCTCAAAAGAGTCAGATAATGTGGTCTTGTGGTTGATGGATAAGGCTGTCACGCAGTATCAAATCGTGTCAGATGCTAAGACTGGCACGACAGGAACAGAATTTGTTTGGAATCGTCCGACGGGCACTTACCATCTGCGAGTCAACACTTACCAAAAAGCCCCCCAAAGGCTTAAAAGCGTTTGGGAGGTCAAAGTTGAGCAAGGCTCATTTAAGACAGATTGGAGCCCAGCTCCAGAAGATGCAGATGGCCTCATCACCGAAGCCAAGGCGACCTTCGAGCGTACAGCTCAGGGCTTGCGGACAGATCTATCAGCTGTCCAAGCCTACATCAACGCTGACGGCACAAGAGCGGAAGCTCTACGTAGCTACTCTCGTGAAGAGACAGCGCGTCAACTGACTGCCGAGCGCAAGCTCATTGAGGCTGGCTATGTGGGCAAGGCTACATATGCAGAAGACGTGCGAGGACTGACGCGTAGGTTCGAGGAGTTGAAGACCAGCTCTGAGACCAAGCTCGCTGAGTATCGTCAGACAGTTGAGGGGCAGTTTGCTATCATATCTAGTCAGATTTCAGGCAAAGCCAACCAAACTGATTTCCAGCGTGTGCAGGAAACAAGTAAGCTCTATGAGCGCTTGATTGGCTCGACTGAAAAAGAGGTCGCAGACAAGGTCTCTCGTATGGCTCTGACCAACGAGTTGTTTCAAGTTGAGGTCTCGAAAAACCAAGGTTTGAGGACGGTGCAGAGTCAACTAGCTGGAAGCTGGTCGATCAAGAACCTCAATTCAGCTAGCGATATCCTTGGTCAGCTCAATTTAAATCCAGACGGATCAGTCTCAATCAACGAGGGGCTGATCTCTATCGGCGATAAGACTCACATTAAAAACGGCGTCATCAAAAATGCCATGATTGAAAGTATGCTTGCGGATAAAATCGCAGCGGGAACACTTAACGCTGCGAACGTTAATATAGTCAACTTAAACGCTAATAAGATTGTTGGTTTAGATGCCAACTTTATCAAGTCTAAAATCGAGTTAGCGTTTATTGAATGGATGAGAGGTAAGACTATCAGCGCTCAGAATGATGCGATGCAGATTAACTTAAATGATGGGCATATCCTGTTTTACAACGACGATGCATCCATCAAGCGGGTCTTGGCAGGCTATCCAACGCAATTTATCCGCTACGAAAACAAAGTGGAAAACGGCCAGAATCACGGGCGGACCATCATCGGTAGTAACCGAAATGGCACGAACGCTTGGAAATCGGTCTCTTTTGCGGGCCTTGTCATTGACAACAACTCAAATAATAGCGTTGATAAAATCTATCAATTTGGAGACTACAATCACATGAGACACGCGCAGGGTGATGATGGCTGGAATTTTAGCGTCGTAACACAAACGATGACGCCCGGTGTCTGGAACAAAAACTCAGAAATTTGGGCGCGACATTTCGTCGTGCCTCGTAATACAAAAGGAGACACAGATAGCCCGACGCAGTTTATCCGCTTAGAAGAAAGCGTAGCTGCGATTTGGAATATCTTAAATCACGCTGCGAGCGGCCAAGTCACGATGACGCAAGCGATGAAAAACTTGATTAACTCAAGGAAGGCCGCTTGGGACATCGTCCGGAATGTAGGATAAAAGGAGAAAAAATGAACGAAAATATCCAATCAAAGCTAGCGATCGAAATCGCTAGCAAATCAATAAGAATCGCAACGCTTGAAGCTCAAAACGAAGAGCTGCAAGCGCAACTGCAACAAGCTCTTGATCGTAATGCGGAGCTTGAAACAAGTACATCACCTGAAACAGAGAAAGGAGAATAACTATGACTTTAGAAATCGTAAAAACTACAAAACTTGTTGGGAGTCTAAAGGTTGGTGACACAGTCATTAAGACAATGACTGCGGATATCGATGATAAGGGCGTGACCACGTTTACCGAATGGATCAACGACAGTGAGGCGTATGCTGCGAATCGGCGTGAGGTTCGCACGCAGGAAAAAGCTTTTCAGGACGCAGTCTATGCTGCTGAGGATGCCATCATTGCGGAGTTGGAAGCAAAAGGAGCCGAGAAAAAATAGGAGGCGGTGACATGTGAACCATTTTATTGATTTTGTGGACAAGATCACGCCTGTATTGGTCGTGATTATCCCAAGCTATTTTAGTTATAGAAGTAATCAAAATAGCAAAGAAACCGACAAGCGAATCGAAGCCTTAGTAGAAGATTTGGGAGATCTGAAAGAGTCTGTGACCAATATCCAAAATATCGGGAACAGAAACAATCAGGATCTAAACCTGATCCAAAAAGGCCTACAGCGCCTGCAGCGTTTTCGATTGCAGGAAAATTTAAAAAAAGCGTTGAGGCGTGGCCAGACTACCCAGCATGAGCTGGAAGAGCTGTCCCGTCTTTATGAAAGCTACGTTGAACTTGGTGGTAATGGTGCTATCAAGCTTTTGTACGAAAAATTTTCGGAATTGCCTATCGAGGAGGAAAAATGAACAAGATTAATTGGACGGTACGTCTGAAAAACAAGAATTTCTGGCTGGCTCTGGTACCAGCTATTGCCTTGCTTTTGCAGGCAGCGGGTGACATTTTCGGTCTTAAGTTAGAATTTGGGGTAACGATTGATAAGATTTTAGTCTTTATCAATGTACTTTTTGCTTTGCTTGTGCTTGTCGGTGTTGTTAACGACCCGACAACTGCTGGGCTATCCGATAGCCAGCGAGCTTTAGGCTATGATGAGCCTCATAAATAACATAAAAGAGCAGGCACTGAAGCTTGCTCTGTTTGCTTTTGCTGCAACCTATTTTTGGTTTGCGGCCTTTGAAAAATGAAAGGAAAATAAAATGGCAACGACAAATGATGTAATTTTGTTTGCTAAGAATTTAGCTGATAACGGTGTTGGTGTTGACCAAGACGGAGCCTGGGGAACACAATGTGTAGACTTACCAAATGCTATCTCTAGTCAGCTTTTTGGCAAGGCTCTCTGGGGCAACGCTATTGATCTGCTTAACTCGGCAGCTAGTTTAGGTTACGAAGTTGAGTATAATGAAGCAGGAAATATGGACAGTAAACCTCGTGCTAGTGCGGTCTTTGTTATGGATACAATCTATATTTATGGTCATCCTTACGGCCATACAGGTCTTGTAATCGAAGATAGCGACGGCTACACCATGAAAACAATCGAACAAAATATCGATGGCAACGCAGACAGTCTGTATATCGGAGGCCCTGCTCGATATAATACCCGTAACTTTGACGGCATTGTTGGTTGGTTCTACTTCCCAACGGATGACACTAGCTATCAACCCGCTCCAACCATTCCTAGCGGTGATGGGTCAATCCACGAAGAAACTGGGACATTTACAGTAGAGGTTTCAGCTCTCAATGTCCGAGCAGCTGCTGGGTTAAATGCTGAAATTGTGGCGGTCTACACAGCTGGCCAAGAAATCAATTATGATGGCTGGTGTGATGTCGATGGCTATATCTGGATCACATACATTGCAGCTTCTAGGAATCGTCGTTATGTCGCAGTCGGTCAGTCAAAAGATGGTCAGCGCATTACCGACTTTGGTAGCTTCAAATAAAAATCCGCAGCGGAAACTGCGATAAAATAATATTTTCTTAAATTTTAATCACCCCGGCCGAAAGGCTGGGGCTTTTTTCTGTTATAATGGAAAAATTTAAAATTTTCTGCTCTGACGGACTTGGCAGGCTGGCAGCGATGTTGGTCTGTTTTTGCGTGATTTTTCAAGCGAAAGAGGGGCAAAAAAGGGGCATAAGTAGTAAACTTTTGTATTTTTATGGCAAGAAGTAGATGTGTTTTGCAACGCATAAAGACTTATTTTATAGGGTTTTTAGTTTATTAGCGCCTATTTATAATATGCAAATCAGTTACTCTTAAATAATAAGGGTACGCAATTACATTGCGAAATCCCAGCGTAGCAAGGTTTTGAGCAATGTCAAAAAGCGAAATAGGGTGGTAAATGATTTCATTCCCCACCAAGAGCCCACTAAACGAAAGTTTGGTGGGCTCTTTGATTTTTTGTGAATTGTAGTGAGTTAGGGAAATCTATCCTTGCTTTGATGAGTCTATAGATGGTTTTTTTCATTGAAAATGAAAGAGTAAGAGTCAATAGAATCATTATGCTCACTGAGGTCTTGAGAGTAGAAGAGAACCTTTGGTACAATCTCATGATTTGTCAAAGGTAAACAATTAAATAGGCTTCATAATTCCTACAGTGATTTTGCCCACTATATAATTTTTAGAAGCTAATATTTTTTGTCTAACTTTTGGGGTGCATTTCAGGCAGGACAATCCTGTATTACTGGAGGCCCTCAATCTTACTTGATTTGCGCAACAGGGGGAGCTATCGTAGGTGGCTTTGTAGCTTATGGATTGAACCCCCAAAATAGTTTAAAAAAGAATGGATGTTAATATGTTAAATGAAACTATGATTCAACTTATACTCATTGCAATTTGTTGTGTGTACATTATTTTTAACACTAAGGCTGATAAAAATCCAAAGAGAGGATATCGTACAGCTTTGTACCTTTTCGTTATGGCTGGTATTATATCCTATGTTATGAATTATCTAAATTGGTTAGATTTTTTCTTACTGATAACTCCGATAATGTGTCTATTTAAATTTGAAGATAAGTGGAGTTAGCAACATTTGACACTTCATTAGGTTATTAGCTCTTTTAATATTAATGTATTTTAAAAAGTTTTGAGCATGTTACATAGAGGCTAGGCAAAACTCCACTTCTAACTATCAAAAAAACGAGTATTCCATAGTTGAAGATACTCGTTTTCTTATGTCATGGTTTATAATTAAAATAAAATGAATGGTTACAAATCATGAAAAAATACGTTTCGTGATGAAAATCGTACATTTAAAGACTTTGCAGTAAAAATCTCTTTTGTTCTGCTATACTGAACTTGTCAGGGTTACAATCTGACAAAAAATATCTATTATATAGGAGGTACTCATGATGAATACAATGGTGAAACAATTTGAAGTAATTCTTAAATAATAAGGGTACGCAATTACATTGCGAAATCCCATTGTAGCAAGGTTTTGAACAATGTCAAAAAGCGAAATAGGGTGGAAAATGATTTCATTTCCCACCAAGAGTCTGGGACAATAGTCTCTTGGCTACAAAAAAAATGAGACAAAATAGTTCTCGGGTTCTTTTTTGTAATTGTTTTTTTATTAGAGTGTAA
The DNA here is from genome assembly GCF_938020365.1 of uncultured Streptococcus sp. Classification (GTDB taxonomy): domain Bacteria; phylum Bacillota; class Bacilli; order Lactobacillales; family Streptococcaceae; genus Streptococcus. Next base: position 41,677 of record NZ_CALIIB010000150.1, read on the forward strand.
GAAATCATTGTAAGTGCTATATTCTTAAAGTATCATATAGATTGAAAGAAAAGATATCAGTGTCAGTCTTTACGATTTTTCATATTTCTGCTATAATATTCTTAATAAAGCGTGCATTTGCGCGCTCTTTTCTGTCTAAAAGTGCTCTTCAGTGCTTTTTTATTATTATAGAAATTGGAGGGATTATGCTTTACATTTGGTCTTATTTGAAACGCTACCCCAAGTGGTTGGTGCTGGATTTTGTGGCAGCCATCTTTTTTGTAGTGGTCAATCTAGGGCTGCCAACGGTTTTGGCGCGCATGATTGACGAAGGGATTAACCAAGGCGATCAGGAACGTCTGTATTTCTGGGGCTTTATCATGCTGCTGGTTATTATCCTTGGGATTTTGGGGCGGATCGTCCTTTCCTATGCTGCTGGAAAATTAACGACCAGCATGGTGCGGGATATGCGGAATGATCTTTATGACAAGCTACAGGAGTATTCCCATCATGAGTACGAGCAGATCGGCGTTTCTTCGCTGGTGACGCGGATTACCAGTGATGCCTTTGTCCTTATGCAGTTTGCGGAGCAAACGCTCAAGATGGGAGCTATCACGCCCATCATGATGCTGTCTTCCATCCTCATGATTTTCCTGACCAGTCCCTCCATGGCTTGGATTGTGGCGATTTCGGTGCCTTTTTTGGCAATCGTAGTCTGGTATGTGGCGGTCAAGACGCGTCCCCTGTCTGAAAAGCAGCAGAAGACGTTGGACAAGATCAACCAGTATGCTCGGGAAAATCTGACCGGTCTGCGGGTCATTCGAGCCTTTGCCCGTGAGGATTTTCAGGAAGAGCGCTTCGCCAATGAAAATGAAATTTATGCGGAGAATTCTAACCGTCTCTTTAAATTGACAGGTTTGACGGAGCCTCTCTTTGTGCAGATTATCATTGCCATGATTGTGGCCATTGTCTGGTTTGCCTTGAAACCACTAGGTAGCGGCGAGTTGAAAATCGGGGATTTGGTCGCCTTTATCGAGTACAGTTTCCATGCCCTTCTGTCCTTCCTGCTCCTATCCAGTCTCTTTACCATGTATCCACGGACAGCGGTCTCTAGCGAGCGGCTGAAGGAAGTCATGGATATGCCGATTTCCATCGATCCAAATGAGAATGGGATCACGGAAACTGCGACTCATGGCTATTTGGAATTTGACAATGTAACCTTTGCCTATCCAGGTGAGACAGAAAATCCTGTCCTGCATAATATTTCTTTCAAGGCCAAGCCAGGGGAAACGATCGCCTTTATCGGTTCAACAGGTTCTGGTAAGTCTTCCTTGGTTCAGCTGATTCCGCGTTTCTATGATGTGACCTTGGGCAAGATTTTGGTGGATGGTGTGGATGTCCGCGCTTATAATCTAAAAGCTCTCCGTCAGAAGATTGGCTTTATCCCGCAGAAAGCTCTGCTATTTACCGGGACGATCGCTGAAAATATCCGCTATGGTAAGGAAGATGCTAGCTCTGAGGAGCTCAATCAAGCAGCAGATGTGGCTCAGGCTCGCGACTTTATCGAAAGCAGAGAAGAGCGCTACGAGACCCATTTGGCCGAAGGCGGCAGCAATCTATCTGGTGGTCAAAAGCAACGTCTGTCCATTGCGCGTGCGGTTGTCAAGGAGCCGGATATTTATATCTTTGATGATTCCTTCTCGGCTCTGGACTACAAAACGGATGCGACTTTGCGCCGCCGACTCAAGGAAGTGACTCAGGATGCAACGGTTCTCATCGTGGCTCAGCGGGTCGGCACCATTATGGATGCGGATCAAATCATTGTCTTAGACAAGGGTGAAATCGTGGGTCGAGGCCGACATGAGGAGCTGATGGAAAATAATGCTATCTATCGCGAAATTGCTAATTCCCAGCTCAATAGCCAATCACTAACAGAAGAATAGGAGGAAGAGATGAAAGAAAATAGTTTTGTCCGCTTATGGGGCTATCTAAAAGTCTATAAAGCAGCCGTACTTCTTGCAGTCTTCCTCAAGATTGTCAGCGTGGTCATGAGTGTCCTAGAGCCTTTTGTCCTAGGGCTTGCCATTACAGAACTGACGCAAAATCTGCTGGATATGGCCAAGGGAGTACCCGGTGCAGCCATCAATAGTAGCTATGTTGCTTGGATCATGCTGCTCTACTTTATTCGTGCCCTTTTTTATGAGATTGGTTCATACTTTTCTAACTATTTCATGACCAATGCTGTGCAGAGCACCGTTCGCGACATGCGCAATGAGCTCAGTCATAAAATCAATCAAATTCCTGTTTCGTACTTTGACAAGCACCAGTTTGGTGATTTGATTGGGCGCTTCACCAGCGATGTGGAAACCGTCTCAAATGCTCTCCAACAAAGCTTTTTGCAGGTGGTCAATGCCGTCATGACCCTGATTTTGGTCATCGGGATGGTTTTGTATCTGAATCTCCAGCTGGCCTTGATCGTTATCGTCAGCATTCCTCTGACCTATTTGGGAGCTAGATTTATCCTCAAAAAATCCCAGCCCTACTTTAAGCAGCAGGCGGATGTGTTGGGCGCTATGAATGGCTTCGTCCAGGAAAATCTGTCAGGCTTCAATGTTCTCAAGCTTTATGGTCGGGAAGAGACTTCGGCTGAGGATTTTCGAGCTATTACTCAAAACTTGCAGGAAGTCGGCTTTAAAGCCAGCTTTATCTCAGGGCTCATGATGCCCGTTCTTAATGCGATTTCGGATTTAACCTATCTCATCGTGGCTCTGGTGGGTGGTTTGCAGGTTATTGCTGGTCAATTGACCATCGGTAATATGCAAGCTTTTGTCCAGTACGTCTGGCAGGTCAATCAGCCTATCCAAAACCTTACCCAGCTGGCAGGTCAGCTCCAGAGTGCCAAGTCTTCGCTGGATCGGATTTTCCAGATTTTGGATGAGCCAGATGAAGTCATGGATAATACTATTCAGCTAGATAAGGACTCGACTGGTCAAGTCAGCTTCAAAAATGTAGATTTCCAATATGTGGCAGACAAGCCGCTGATTCGCAACTTTAATCTGGAAGTCCAGCCGGGTGAAATGGTGGCTATTGTCGGTCCGACTGGAGCTGGTAAGACGACTCTGATCAACCTACTCATGCGTTTCTACGATGTGACCAAGGGCTCTATCAGCGTGGACGGCCACGATATTCGTCAGCTGTCCCGCCAAGACTATCGCAAGCAATTTGGTATGGTTCTGCAGGACGCTTGGCTTTATGAAGGAACTATCAAGGAAAATCTTCGCTTTGGTAACCTTGATGCTACCGACGAGGAGATTGTGGAAGCAGCCAAATCAGCCAATGTCGACCACTTTATCCGCACCTTACCTGGTGGCTACAATATGGAAATGAATCAGGAATCTAGCAATATTTCGCTAGGTCAAAAGCAGCTCCTGACGATCGCACGGGCTCTCTTGGCAGATCCTAAAATTTTGATTTTGGACGAGGCGACTTCGTCAGTTGACACTCGTTTGGAGCTCTTGATTCAGAAAGCCATGAAAACTCTCATGCAGGGGCGGACGAGCTTTGTCATTGCGCACCGCTTGTCTACTATCCAAGAAGCAGACAAGATTTTGGTGCTCAAGGATGGACAAATCATTGAGCAGGGCAATCACGAGTCGCTGCTGGCCGACAAGGGATTCTATCATGACTTGTATATGAGTCAATTTTCGGATAAGAAAGAAGCCTAGACATACAAAAAAGGAAACTCAGCTGAGTTTCCTTTTTGATTTATAATTGATGGGTTTTTACCTTAAAAGCTTGTCGGGTGAAAAGTTGCTTAAAGATCGTCTACTTGAATGACATGGGTTTCAAATTCGAGATTTGGCATGGCTGCTGCTAAATCCTGGTGAATGCGTTCGAGGGCGTCTAGTCGCATTTGGACAGATGTATGGGCATTTCCTTGGATAATGAAAATGGCGTTTTTGGTGCTATCATCAAATTTATAAAGGTCGCTGTCACGGACATCAAGCCAAGCAAGGATGCCTTTTTCATCTCGGTAGACATAGTCTGTCGGAGCTACATGCTTCTCCTTAGATAAGATAGGGAAGAAAACATCGTCCTTCTGACTGACAGTAAACTCAATCTCATCACCGATTTTATCAAGGTCATGCCCACCGATAGCCAGAAGAGAATGCAAGGATTCCACATTATAAATATCAATGACACTGTTAATTCTTGGAATGGAGCCGCGGTGTTGGATATTGCGGATCAGAGCTGGTACAGTTGGTGGGTTCTTTTTAACACTGCGCCCCACTTTCTGCAGTAAATCACAGTAGCCCTGGATAGTCGGATGGTCAGTGATTTCCGCTAGATTGCAATTCAAAGCCCAGTTTTCGGCTTCCTTCTGTTTTTGGAGAAAAGCTTCTGATAAAGGTGCTTGAGGATCAACGTTTCTAGCAATGCCAAGGACCACACTCTTAATGCCAAGTTCTGCTAAACTTTTATCAATGGTAAATTTCATCATAGACGGACCTCCATTTTTTTCTTACCTTGATTATACCTTTTTATAAGGATTTTTACAATGAAAATAATGTCTAAAATAGGAAGAAAAGGTAGCGAAGCAGCAGACTTCCGATGATAAAAGCATGCCATTTCCAGTAGATACGGATTAAGCCAGCAGTTTCTCGGATCCAAGCTGAGGGAAGAAAATAGAAGGCCGTGCGAGAACCAATACTGCGGCCTTTGAGACCAACCTGTTTCATATAGATGCCAGCACGTAGCGCATGGAAAGAATTTGTGACAAGGACAACCCGATCTTGCCCTAGTCCATGTGCCAGCATAAGCTGCTTACTGAATGTGAGATTTTCAAAGGTCGTGCGAGATTTATTCTCAAGGAGAATACTGTCAGCTGGGACTCCTTTTTCCATCAAATATCCTGCCATGGCCTCTGCTTCGGAAATTAACTCGTCATCTCCTTGACCGCCAGAGACAATAATGACTGGCTTCCGATTAAATTTTTCATAGATTGCTAGCCCTTTATCCAATCGTTGAGCCAGTAGGGGAGGTACCTTGTCCCCAAACAATCCTGAGCCGAGGATAATGATAGTCTGGGGCTCTTTCTTGATTGGAAAGATATTTAAAAAGAAGGCGTAGATGATATAGGAAAGATAGAGAAAGGTTCCGTAAAATAGGAGCAGATCAGCGAAGGAAATCAAATTTGCAAGAAATGATCGTGGAGCGAAAAAATGCAACAGACCCACCCCCACGATAGCTAGGCCGTAGAGAAGCGATAGTAGATTGGCCAATCTAAGCCCCTCTAGCTGCACCATTTTGCGACCATTAAAAAGCAAATAAACAGTAGAAGCGAAAACACTAATGGGTATTGCCAAAAACAAGATAATAGCTGGTGTATAGCCAATAAATCGCTCAAGACTAACAATCGTAAGCCCTGCTAAAACAATTCCCATCATCATAAGAGTGAAGGTCAGGAGATAAGCATTGAATAAACTTCTGGGTTCTCGATAACATAATAGAGCAAATATAGCAGCAGGGATAAGCCAGACTAGATGAAGTACCATAATAAAACCTCGCAAATGAACTTTTAACCAGTATAACATAAATATATCCAATAAAAAAGTTATTTAATATGAAATAAATCGAATTACAAAAAGAAGGTCTCGAGTTGTTTTGAAATAAATCGCATCAAATCTACCGAATCCTTCCAATACTAAGAAAATGTAATTTTCATTTCAAAAATCTTGCAATGAAAGGTATTTATCTGTATAATGGATAAATCTTAAAAAGACTGGAGATGATGATGTTAAAAAAAGGATCCCTAACCGGCCTGCTTTTGTTTGGAATGTTTTTCGGAGCCGGTAACCTGATTTTCCCACCTCAGCTGGGCTTGGAATCTGGTCAAAATTTTGGGCCAGCTATTGGAGGCTTTGTCCTATCAGGTGTCGGTATTGCTATTCTAACCTTGATTATAGGTACTTTGAATCCCAAGGGTTATATTGATGAAATTTCGAAAAAGATTGCCCCTTGGTTTGCAGTTGCTTACTTGGTAGCCCTCTACCTTTCAATTGGTCCCTTCTTCGCCATTCCTCGGACGGCGACCACTGCCTTTTCTGTCGGAATTGAGCCTATGTTGCCTGCAGGTTCTCATACTATTTGGCTTTTTGCCTTCACGCTGGTTTATTTCGCTTTGGCTTATCTGATTGCCCTCAATCCCTCAAAAATTCTTGATAGTATCGGTCGTTATCTAACACCAATTTTTGCCCTCTTGATTGTAGTCTTGGTTGTACTAGGTGCTGCCAAATATGGATCTGCGGCTCCTCAAGAAGCAACAGCGGAATATGCTGCTTCAGCTTTCGGAGCAGGCTTTCTTCAGGGCTACAATACTCTGGATGCTTTGGCTTCAGTTGCCTTTAGTGTGGTCGCTGTGACGACACTCAACCAGCTCGGTTTCAAGAATAAAAAAGAATATATTTCTACTATTTGGATCGTGGGTATCCTTGTGGCGCTGGGCTTTAGCGTTCTTTATATCGGTTTGGCCTTCCTTGGAAATCACTTCCCACTTGATCTAGCGAATTTGCCGAAAGGTGCAAACGTAGGGGCTTCTGTTTTGTCTTCTGCTACTCAGGCTATCTTTGGTCCAATGGCTCAAATTTTCCTAGCGATTATGGTAACGGTGACCTGTTTTACAACTACAGCAGGACTTATCGTCTCAACTGGCGAATTTTTCCACAATACCTTCCCGAAAGTATCTTATAAGGTTTATGCGACTATTTTTACGCTAGTTGGTTTTGCTATTGCAAATCTTGGTTTGAATGCTATTATCCAGTATTCAGTTCCAGTTCTGGAAATTCTTTATCCAATTACAATCACAATTGTCATGATTGTTATGGTTAATCGCTTTTTACCACTTTCTAAACCAGGAATGCAGTTGACCATAGCAGTGGTGACGCTAATTGCTTTTGCTAGCATTTTGGGACGACAATTCAAGCTAACTGCAATTCTCAATCTAGTAAATGCTCTGCCATTTGCTCAAGCTTCTCTGCCTTGGTTGCTGCTGGCTCTGGTTGGAATCTTGCTCTCGCTCCTTTTGCCAAACAAGCAAAAAAGTGAAGCATTTGAATTTGAAGCATAAGAACTAAAATTCATCACGAAAGTGATGGATTTTTTTGATTCATTATCAATTGTAGTAGGTGATCAATGATGATTCCTAGGAATATTTGATGAAGTACTTTAATCTGCCTTTTGATGAGTGATAAGACGATATAAGCATTTTATAAGAAGGATTTAAGAAAAATTTTAATTTTTTCTTATTTCCTTTTAATCTTAGGGGATTATACTAGAGTCAATAAAAAACAAACCAAAGGAGAATCCTATGAAATTCAATCCAAATCAAAAGTATACTCGTTGGTCAATCCGTCGTTTAAGCGTGGGTGTGGCTTCCGTCGTGGTTGCTAGTGGTTTCTTTTTGCTAGTTGGACAACCAAACACTGTGCATGCAGATGTTCTCACTTCAACTCCTGCTCCAGTTCTTCAAGTAGATTCATCATCAGTAGAAAAGAATGAGTTGCCAGAGACAGTTCTGAAAGAAGCTGTAGATTCAGCTCTTCCTGCAAATCAGACGACTCCAACTACAAAAGAAGTAGTCGATGAGACTAATTCTTCAGACAAGTCTAGCCTAGCTCCTAAGGAAGAAGTTGTAAAACCAAAAGAAGAAGAGGTTATGCCGGAAGTTAACGAACCAAAAGAAGAAAAGGTTTTGTCGGAAGTTAACAAACCAAAAGAAGAAGAAGCTAAGCCAGTGGCAACTCCTGATGCAGTCTCAAAACAAGACCGTGAAGCGACTACTCCTCAATCAGTAACAACTCCAGAGGAAGTTAAAAAAGGCGTTGCTGAGAATACTAAAGACACAGTAGATGTTCCAGCAACTTACTTGGACAAAGCCAACTTCCCAGGTCCATTCACAGCTGGTGTCAACCAAGTCATTCCATACGAATTCTTCGCTGGTGACGGTATGTTGACTCGTCTTATCTTGAAGGCCTCTGACAAGGCTCCATGGTCAGACAATGGTTCAGCTAAAAACCCCGCTCTTCCACCAGTAGAAAAATTGGGTAAGGGCCTCTACTTCTATGAAGTAGACTTGGCAGGCACCCAAGGTAAATCTGACAAAGACTTGTTAGACTTGTTGAAACAAAATGGCACTCAAAGCTATAAAGCTACTATCAAGGTGTACGGTGCTAAAGACGGTAAGGCTGATTTGACTAATCTTGTCGCAACAAAAGATTTGGATGTCAACTTGAATGGCTTGACTACGCCAGCTGAAGTCCAAAAAGGCGTAGCCGACAACACCAAAGACACAGTAGATGTTCCAGCAACTTACTTGGACAAAGCCAACTTCCCAGGTCCATTCACAGCTGGTGTCAACCAAGTCATTCCATACGAATTCTTCGCTGGTGACGGTATGTTGACTCGTCTTATCTTGAAGGCCTCTGACAAGGCTCCATGGTCAGACAATGGCACAGCTAAAAACCCAGCACTCTTGCCGCTTGAAGGCTTGGCCAAAGGTCAATACTTCTACGAAGTAGACTTAAACGGCAACACGACAGGTAAAGACGGACAAGCCCTTCTCGACCAACTTCGTGCTAACGGAACTCACACTTACCAAGCTACTGTCAAAGTTTATGGCGCCAAAGACGGCAAACCAGATTTAAGCAATCTTGTTGCGACAAAAAATGTGACGGTTGACATGAATGGTCTCATTTCAAAAGAAGCAGTCAAAGATTCAGTTACTAAAAATATTAAAGACCATATCGATGTTCCAGCTAGCTACCTAGAAAAAGCGAATGTTCCCGGTCCATTCTTGGCGGGTGTTAACCAAGTCATTCCGTATGAAGCTTTCGGTGGTGACGGCATGTTGACTCGCCTCTTGTTAAAAGCCTCAGACAAAGCTCCATGGTCAGATAATGGTTCGGCTAAAAATCCTGCTCTCTTGCCGCTTGAAGGCTTGGCGAAAGGTCAATACTTCTACGAAGTGGATTTGAACGGCAATA
>NZ_CALIIB010000151.1 GCF_938020365.1 uncultured Streptococcus sp.
GAGTAAGGGTTACGATACCATCGTATGAATTATAGGTAGCTGAACCATTCAATCTGAAGTAGTCAAGGAAGTTTTCTTTCGTTACAGTTGTTTTTCCTGTTTGTGGGTCAAACGAACGGAAGCCACTTTCTCCTGATTTACGGAAATCAGCGTAACCTTTATTTACTTCGCTTTGAGCAGCTGCTAATGTTGAATTAGCTTCACTTTTGGCTACTGCATTTGTTGCTTGGCTAGCTGTTGCCAAACTAGCTGCTTGACTAGCTGCCTTTTCAACTGATACCTTAGCAGGTTCTACAGCGGCAGCTGATTCTGTAGCTGCTTCAGATGAAACTGCAGTTGACTCTGCAGTAGCTGAAGTAGCTGGGCTAACTCGAGCCTCAGACTGAGTTGCAGCAGTTGATTGGCTAGTCGCTACTGAAGCTTTAGATACTTGTGAAGTAGCTTCTTTTAAAGCTGCTTCACTTTTTGAAGCAACTTCTGATTTAACAGTTTTTTCTTCCACTTTGCTTGATAGGTCTTCAGCAGAGGTAGAAGATGCTGTAGATGCTACACTTGAAACTGCGTTGCTTTCAGCGACAGTTGCTACGGTAGAATTCTTTTCTATGGCCGACTCGGAGTCAGAATCATTCGCTCCCGAATCTTCTCCTGAATCTGGCACAGAGGTCGTTTTCTCCGTAGAGGTGCTTGAAGAATCCGTCTTAGCTAACGTATCGGCTGAAACGACATTCCCCCCAAAGAACATGAAAGCTGCGACTGCTACAGAAGCCACGCCCACATTAAACTTACGGACTGAGTATCGAAGTCGTTTCTCAGCACTCGCACGGTTTAATCTGCGTCTCGCATTTTTATCCATGAACATCTCTCCTTTTTAAAATATAGTTCAACCACCTATTACTCAACACCTTAACGCCTGAGCAGCAAAGTATTTTATAACATATGATTGGTGGTTCTAATGTCAAAGTTTAGACATTAAACCATACCAATAATTATACCGCTTTTTTCCTATTATATCAAGGATTTTACTATCTAATTTTTTTCTGTAACAAAAGTGTAATATCATATTATAGGGATAGCAAAAAGCTTTAGCGACGCCGTTTTAAGAGAATGAAAACAACAAAAATAATCTTTATAGTTTGATGATCAAAACAAAATAAAAAAGAGCCCCCACAGGGCTCTATCCAACAAAAATCGATCATAAAATCCGACAATTGAGATAGAAAACCTGTTTAGGACTCTCTTTATTTTTATTGAAACTCTGCTTCGACCCGGTAAATAACCTGACCCTTGCTAGAGAATTTTTGTTCATATTCAGTCAAGACATTGCCTTCAAAGTCACTAGCATGAAGATCCAGCCAAACACCTTTGAGAACCATGCCATACTGCGAAAAGCTGACCAGGCTGTACTCAAACAAGCCACGGTTGTCCGTTTTGAAGTGGATTTCACCTTTTTCTGGCAAAATTTGCTTAAAGGTATCCAAGAAAGACTTATAGGTCAGCCGGCGTTTTTCATGTCGCTTCTTTGGCCACGGATCAGAGAAATTCAGATAAAGCCGGTCAATTTCTCCGTCTGCAAAGTAGTTGGTCAAATCTGAACCATCCACCCAGAGTAGCTTAATATTGGGTACATCAGCCGCCAAAACCTTATCCAAAGCGTAACTGAGAACAGACTTCTGAATGTCAATCCCGATGTAATTGATGTTTGGATTAGCCTTAGCCATCCCTGTAATGAAAGCCCCTTTACCGCTCCCAACTTCAACATGGATCGGATGGTCGTTTCCAAAAATTTCTCGCCATTTTCCCTTGGCATCAACTGGATTTAGAACCACATAGTGGGGATTAGCTTCTAATAGTTCAGTCGCCCCCTTACGATTTCTTACTCTCATCTTACCTTTCCATACTTAGAACGGAAGTTGCGTAAGGCGTAAATCTCCCGGTTCACATTTTCTAAATCATTGTTTTCATAATATTTAGCAATCTGCATCAGATAAGAGTATTGACCAAACCAATACAGTTTTTTGATAACCTTGTCATTGTACTTATAACCGTAGTAGGTCAACCACTCCTGCCAATTGGTATCTGGGATATAGTGACTCAATATATGAGCAACATCCAACATCCTGTCCGTCAAGCGAACCGAATCCCAATCCACCAAATAAATCAAGCCACTATCCGTCTGAAACCAGTTGCTATGCCGTACATCACCGTGGACAATCGTCGCGTAGTCCTCACGAAAAGCAGGTACCGTTTGCCGCAAATCCCGAATAATTGATTGCAGGTACTGATTGTTCCGCAAAACAACCGGCGCTTGATTGAGCCAGCTATTGATTAGATCGATCGGCGTTTCTAAAATATAACCCAATTTGGCCAACTGAGTCATCAGAGGCTTCGACCGATGCAAACGCGTTAAAATATTGATCACTTGCTTTTTAGACATATCATTAGGCGTTAAAATGGTACCTGAAAGCCATTCTTGTCCACTCATGACATTGCCATCTGGCAAGCGTCGACTCCACAGAAGTTGCGGAGCAATTTGTTCTCTGGCTAAGCCTGCCAGAATCGGGGTCGTATTCATCTTGACGAAAACTCGCCCCCCGTCTGGATAAGTTCCCATATAGGCCTTTCCGCTCTTACCAGCTATTGGTGTCAGGGCTAGCTCGTTATCAACCAAGACCATGATTCCCCTCCTTAAAAAGTTTCCTCACTATTTTACTAATTTTCATTCTTTTAGTCAACCAATCTTTTTAGTTTATATGGCAAATAGACTAGATACAAAAAGATTGTTGCTCCAAGCATTGCTAACACTGCCATCTTATCTTGGAAAAAGAGTACTGCCACTAGCGTTTCAAAAAGCAAAACACTATGTCCAATCCCTGTAATAACTTGTCTTGCGCCCTTTATTTTAGACTTGCTATCCAGCGGGAAAAGCTGGGTTAAATACTGATAATCAAAGGCTTCATACAAGGCCAGCAACTGAAAGAGCAGAAGATAGTTGAAAAGGACGACAAAACCTGCAGCAATCCAAGACTGGCTGACGAAGACAAGCGTTAAGAGGGCTAAAAGTAGAAGACGCAAGGTCAGAGGGAATAAATCGCCATTGCGAAGATAGGAGCGCAGAAACATATTTTGCCAAGTCTTGGCATGGGTCTTAGGCAAAAACCTTGTCAGCCCGTCCAAATAAGCTCTTCTTTTGACACTATTAGAAATGCCTTTCACATTTGTAAAGAGGGCAAAGAAACGAAGAACTTTCTGCTTGCGGCCTTCCTCAGCTGCGATTGCATATTGCCAATTGAGACGATCAGACAAGAAAAAGCGATGCCCTTTGAATTGAAAAACGAGCCATTTCAAAAATAACATGAAGAGACAGTACAGTCCAAAGCCCCAGATTGGCAAACCTAAGGCCAAAAACAACGGCGCTAACAAGATCAGCAACAAGGTTTGCAGCAGACCAAAGAGAATATACGAACGCTGGATTTGTCCCTTGACAAACTCAATGACCGCCTGCTCCTGCACCAGCAAAAAGAGCATATCTGGCTTTTCCAGATAGGTTGCGGTATTCCCAAAAGGAAGAATGAGCACAGAGAATAAGACTAATCCGGCGATGATCGGCCAAGACTGACTAGGAAAATTCCGCAGCAATTGATTGTACTGAACCGCCAGAAAACCTAGAAAAATCAATAGAAACAAGACAAAGTGATCATTGAGAACATAGCGCAGATACTTCAAGCAACGCTGACGGAAATCTTGCTTGCGTTTAGCAAATACTTCTTTCATAGCGCAGCCTCTTCCGTCAAGGCCAGATAGATGTCATTGAGACTAGCATCCGGCATCTGAAATTGTCCTCGCAATTCAGCTAGATTGCCCTTAGCGCGCACCTGCCCTTTATTTAAAATCACAAAGCTATCACACATCTTCTCAGCCGAATCCAGAACATGGGTGCTCATAAGGATGGACTTACCTTTTTTCTTTTCCTCATCCAAGAGCTGGATAAGATCTGCAATAGCTACCGGATCCAGCCCCAAAAAAGGCTCATCCACGATAAAAAGACTAGGATCCACCACGAAAGCACAGATAATCATGACTTTCTGCTTCATCCCCTTAGAGAAATGCACTGGAAACCAGTCCAACTTATCCTTGAGTCGGAAGATAGTTAAGAGGCGCTCCACGCGCTCAAAAGCTGTCTCCTGCTCAATGTCGTAAGCCATAGCTACCGTCTCAATGTGCTCGCGCAGGGTCAACTCCTCATAAAGGCTCGGTGTCTCTGGGATAAAGCCAATCTTCTTACGGTAGGCACTAGGATTTTCTTGCAGCTGCAAACCATCAATCCGAATTTCTCCCTTGTAAGGCGTCAATAAACCGATAATTTCATTTATGGTAGTGGATTTACCAGCACCGTTGAGACCAATCAGCCCAACCAGCTGACCATCGCCCACTTCAAAGCTAATATCTTTCAAAACAGGAATGTTAATATAGCCGCCCGTAAGCTCTTTGATTTCTAACATATTTTCTCCAAATCTGGTATAATAGTTCTTATATTATAACAAAATCTAGCGAATAGAGGTATCATTTATGGCTGATTGTATTTTTTGTAAGATTATCGCCGGAGAAATCCCGTCTTCTAAAGTTTATGAAGATGACCAGGTAGTCGCCTTTCTAGACATTTCCCAGGTCACTCCAGGCCATACTTTGGTCGTTCCCAAGCAGCATTTCAGAAATCTTTTGGAAATGGATGCAGACAGTGCTAGTCAGCTCTTCGCTCGTGTCCCAGACATCGCCCGCAAGGTCATGAAAGCAACAGGCGCCAAGGGCATGAACATCCTTAACAACAACGAAGAAATTGCTGGACAGACGGTCTTTCACACCCATGTCCACCTAGCTCCTCGCTATGAAGAGACAGACGGTCTACAAATCAGCTTTGAAACCCACGAACCAGATTTTCCAGCCTTAGCTCAATTGGCTGAAAAGATTACTCAAGCCTAAGGAGGGACTATGAAATTTTCAAATCTCATGCTTTTCACAGGCGCAGCCTGGGCCAGCTACCATTTGGTCAAAAACCGGAAGACAATTAGCCAAGAAGTCGTCGAAACATCCGATATCTTGGATAAAATTCAAGATAATTTAGCTAACATCCAGCACAATCTCACCATTATTCAAGAACAGCGAGACAATATCAAGGAAATGGCTCAAGATTTGACTTATAAATACAAGGTTTTCGAAAAACAAGCTCAGGCTCAAATCACGCAAATACAGGATATCTGGCAATAGAAAACTTTCTCATAACAACAAAAACCATGGCACAACCATGGTTTTTTCATATTTGCGAGATAAAAACTTCAATCAAAACTTATCGACTATTCTTCCTTTAGTCTCTTCTCAAGAATTGATCCAAGTAATAGTCAAAGTAGGTTTTGCTTCCTGTGATGACTACTGCACGACCTTCAATACCATAACGTATCTTCTTGGCTTGGGCATCCGTTAAGCTTATTTCAGCTTCCACCTTAAAGAAGTTGCCTTTTTCCGTTTTCGTCGCATTGTTGTCAATGTTTGAAATTTTAGATTTGAGAACAAATTCTTTATTATTTCCATCCATTGCAGTGAAACGCAAGGTCTCACCTTTTTTCAGACTAGCTACATCTTTTGAGGTCACATAGGTTGTAATAACGACCTTTTTTTCCTTGGTCAAAACAGGATACAACTGAGCGAGCAACTTTCCTTCGGGAACCAGATTCGCTCCTGCTGTTTCAGGATTTAGGTGGAGAATACCATCTTCAGTTGCTGTGATCATGCCCTTTTGAGTGATACCACCTTGCACCTTGAGATTGTTTTCAACTTCTAAAATCTTTTGATTCAAGGCCGTCAATTCTTGACCAACTTTAGTCAACTGCTGAGCTTTCAAAGACTCAAGCTGACTATCCAAGCTCCCAGAATAAGCCTGCTGAGCACCAGAACCCGCATACTGCACTCGATAACCTGCAAGAGCTGATTCAAACTGAGAAATCTGACTATCAATTTGCGAAAGAACCTGACTCTTTAGCTGACCTTGACTATCTGCAGCGGCTTGTGTCTCATAAGCCTGATAGATGCTATAGCCAGCATTAGTCGAGGGGACACTTGTCCCATTTTGGATAGCATTTCTAAGAGTCTGGTAATCTGCTAATTTGGCATTTGTTTCATTGATCAAATTCCCCAGTTCTGCCTGTGAATTGCTAGCTGCTGAATTTTGAGAAGCAATGGTCGAATTTTGCTGCTCGGTATTACTACGGATACTCGCAGCTTGATTCTTGTAATCATTAAATGCTTGTTCATAGCCGAAGCGATCCTCTCCTGAAAACTGGCTAGTCCCCGTCTTCAGACTTTCTTGCAGCAGCTCCAACTGACGTTTTTGCTCCTTCAAGCTTTCTACTTGAGAGGAGAAGGTTTCTTTTTGAGTATTTTCGCTATCAGACTTATACTGAACTAAAAGATCTCCTTTTTTAACAACCTTGTTTTCCTTCAAATTATTCGTGACAATAGCATTGTTACTGGTTGATTGGATGTTAGCCAGAATCTTGCTAGGTTCAATAGAAGCACCTGAAGTAATAGTGATTTCTTTTTTAGCAAAGAGGGAGAATAAGACCACAAAAATCAACAAGAAGAAAGTCGGTAAAATCACGCGCACAGAAAAGCTAGAATATCTACGGTTATAAAATTCGGCACTCTCTAAGTAATGTTCTTCCATCTTCTTTCTCCTTTCTAACTATTCACCAGATGAGCATAGAAGCCATCCTGAGCAACCAACTCTTCATGCGTTCCTTGCTCCACGATTTCACCCTTGTCCAGAACAACAACTTTTTCAGATCGCTCCGCAATAGTCAATCGATGGGCAATGAAAATGATGGTCTTGTCCAACTCTAAAAGGTTGTCAATAATCTTTTTCTCTGTCAAGATATCCAGATTGCTGGTCGCCTCATCAAGGATCAAAATAGGAGCATCGGTCAAAAGAGCCCGAGCCAAGGCCAAACGCTGACGCTGACCACCTGAAATCCCTGAACCATCTGATGTCAATTCTGTTTGATAATTTAAAGGCATCCGTTCAATATCTTCACGAATCTCTGCAATTTCCAGCGCCCGAATAATTTCTTTCTGAGTCGTTCCGGGCTTGGCACCCAAGAGAACATTCTCCAAGATGGTACCATTAAAAACATAAGGTTGTTGCGGCAAGTAATTGATATGACGGCGCAAGACATGCTTGTCAATCTGATTGAGGTTGATATTATTAACCAGAATTTCTCCCTCGTTTGGATCGTAAAAGTTCACGATCATCTTGGCAAGAGTCGTCTTTCCAGAACCAGAAATTCCGACAAAGGCCACCTTGCTGCCTCTTTCAATGGTCAAATTAATATCCGACAGAACATTTCGTCCATAGCCATACTTGTAGCTGACATTTCTCAACTCAATGTCGCCCTTGATCATGCTCAAATCACGGATCGCTTTTTTATCCATAAATTCAGAGTCAACCAGATAAACCTCGTTCAAGCGATTATTGGCAACTTGTGCTGTCTGAAGCTTGGTTTGTAAATTGATAATGTTTTCCAGCGGATTTGTGAAATAAACCAACAAAGTATTATAAGTAATCAACTGCCCCAAGGTCATTTTATTGTCCATAACCAAAAGGGCTCCCATCCAAAGGATTGCAACATTCAGCAAGAGCTGAGCCGTCTTCTTCAAGCCGATTTGGATGTTTTCCATCCGACTATAGGCAAATGATTTCTTCAGATAGTCAACAAATTCTCTATCAATCTTTTGATAGCGGAAATCTTCACTTGTCAAGGATTTAATCGTCTCAATACCATTGATATCTTCGATAATAGAAGAAGACAGAATGGCATTGGATTCCATCGTATCACGATTCATTTTTTCAAATGGCTTCATGAAAGCGAAAATCACGATGATATAGATCGGCAGCGAGAGCAAACTGATAAAGAACAAATAGAAGTTTTGTGAGAACAAAACAATCGCCATAACGACAACGATAGAGACATCCAAAAAGATGGACAGAATAGTACTAGCCAAGGCATCAATGATACTATTAGCATCGTTGAAGCGCGATACGATTTCCCCTGTCCTTCTCGTCGCAAAAAAAGACATGGGTAGATGAAAGACATGCTTGATATAGGACAAAATCACATCAATCGAAAGGCGTTGGCCCAAAATGAGAAGCAGGTAGCTCTGAGCATAAGTTAGGACCTGTTGCAAAATGTAGACGACTATTAGACCGAGAGAAATAATCCCTAAGGTATTCCTCATCTGATTCGGTACGTAAGTATCAATAATCCCCTGCATGTAGTAAGAACCCACGATATTGATAATCGTCACCAGCATCGTTGCGATAACGATATTGGCAATCAGTCCCTTTTGTTTCATTAAAATTGGAACAAAAGACCAGAGACCGTTTTTCTTTTCCTTGTGTGGTCTATATTCTGGCGCTGGGGCAATGAAAATAGAGACACCTGTCCACTCTTGCGCAAACTGTTCCTTAGAAAGCTTGGTCATTTTAACAGCCGGATCTGGATCCGCAATATAAACCGAATGTTTATCGTGCCCAGTCACAACATAATAGTGAAGCAATTTCTTATCTTTGATAACATGGGCGATAAAAGGATAAACGATCCCCTTCATGTCAAATAAAGACATATCCGCTTTAAAGGCTCGCGTTTCAAAACCTAACTCTTCCGAAACCTTCACTAACCCAAAAGCAGTTGTTCCTCTTAAAGTTGTCTTGGCCATTTCACGCAAACTAGCCAAGGAATAATAGGAACCATAATAACCATATATCATGGCCAGCGCTGCTACACCACAATCTCTCGCGTCAACTTGAGCCCTATAATGACGCTTTGTAAATCTCATACAAACTCCTTTATTCACACAAAAGTGTAAGTTTGCTTTTATGGAGAACGACCCTCGCATAAAAGCTCCTAATTAGTAAACATACTATTCAATAAAAACTGCTTGTCAACTTTATCCATAGCGGTTCTCCTCAGCAAAAAAAAGTATAAATTAGGGAGAAGAGCTTTCATAACAAGCAAAAATAGATATCTCTATCATACACTAATGTGGCGTATTTTTCCAATGGTATCAGTCGTTTTACTCCATGTAAACATAAAATTACTTAAAAAACAGACATAAAGTAACTTTTACACTAAAAAGCCTCTTGTCCAAATCAAGACGAACAAGAGGCTCTATGTCGAAACACAAAATATTAGTTAAAAACGTCTGGGCTTGCAGCACCACCGTTGTTAGCGCCACCACGATTGCTAGAGCCAGAACGTGATCCAATTCTAGAACGAATACGACCATATGCACGAATAGCAAGTCCACGTACAGTGCGACCAACTTCACGACCAATATCAAATACGGCACGTACAAGGTCACCACCGACCCATCCACCTTCTACTTCAACCAATTCAGCTTCAGTAAGTGGCATAAATTTTTGATCTAATGATTTAAAATCTTTGTTCATAAAATTCACCTTCTTCTATTTGAAATATTAAATTAGTTGAAAAGTCCTACTAAGAAACCTGAAACCAATGAGCCACCCAAAATAGCCAATGATACTGTGAAAATATCAACAGGGATACCGTAGAATGCCCATCCACCGTCGATCATCATCATTTCTTCTTCAGTCAACGCAGCAAATTGGTTGTCCATCATAGCAAAGTTTTCCATATGTGTTCTCCTTTTTTTACAAGGCTTCCTTAACCTTGTTAATATATTGTTTGTGGTCAGTTTTATTCAAACATCGCTTCAACACCTATATTATACAACAACCCTATCGGGTTCAACATGACATCGATGTCATGTTTGGAAGAAAAATGTGTAATTTTTTTATAATATTTAAAATATCCTCTTTTTCCCATTCTCCCTAGTTTCATTTTGTGGTACAATAGGGGCTATGGAAAGTATAACTTTAAGTCCTAAACAAGAAGAAATTCAGGCTTTTGTCCAGAAATATCAAGACAAGCTTGTGCCTAGTAAAAATCAGTATATCCAATACTTACTGAAATTAAACCAGGCAACTGTTAGTATCTATACTTCTGGTAAGGTTCTTTTCCAAGGAGAAAAAGCTGGTCATTATGCTGCTTTTTTCGGTCATCAAGCCGAGGAAGCCAGCAAGACTTCTCAGAAGATCTCCCTTATAGGTACAGATGAGGTCGGAAATGGCTCTTACTTTGGTGGTTTAGCAGTTGTTGCTTCCTTCGTCAGCCCAGAGCAGCACACTTTCTTGCACAAGTTGGGCGTGGGCGATTCGAAGGCCTTGACTGACCTTAAGATTCGGCAACTAGCACCAATTCTGAAAAAAGAAATCCAACATCAGGCTCTGCTCCTGTCTCCAGAAAAATATAACGAAGTGATTGCCTCTGGTTACAATGCCGTATCTGTCAAGGTAGCTCTTCACAATCAAGCCATTTATCTGCTGTTACAAAAAGGGTTAAGACCAGAAAAAATTGTCATCGATGCCTTTACCAGTCAGCAGAATTATGACAAATACCTACAAAATGAAAAGAATCATTTCCCAAATCCCGTTAACCTCATTGAGAAAGCGGAAGGAAAGTTTCTAGCTGTCGCCGTCAGCTCCATTATCGCCCGCGACCTCTTCCTGGAAAATCTGGAAAATCTAAGTCAAGAGCTTGGCTACACCCTTCCGAGTGGAGCTGGAAGCAAGAGTGACCAGGTTGCTAGCCAAATCCTCCAAGCCTATGGAATGACTGGCCTCCAGCATACCGCTAAACTTCATTTTAAAAATACAGAAAAAGCTAAAAAGCTCTTAGAAAGGTAGACTATGAAAAACAAACGCTTTGACTTCCGTGCCTTCCTCAAGGAGTGGGGAGTATTTACCCTTATTATCTCTGCCATCTTGCTCACTCGCTGGCTGCTCTGGGCACCTGTCAAGGTAGACGGCCACTCTATGGACCCAACCTTAGCCAATGGGGAGTATTTGATGGTTTTGAAACACCAGTCCATTGATCGTTTCGATATTGTCGTAGCCTCTGAAAAGGATGACGACGGCAAAAAGAAAGAAGTCGTCAAGCGAGTGATTGGTCTTCCGGGCGATACCATTCAGTACGAAAACGACACCCTTTATATCAATGGTAAAAAAACTGATGAATCTTACTTAACAGAATACATCCAGAAATTCAAAAAGGACAAGCTCCAATCTACTTATGTAGGCAAGGATTACACGGACAACGGAACTTTCTTCCGCAAGCTAGCCTCTCAAGCCCAAGCCTTTACCGTGGACAAGGAAGGTAGCCCCGTCTTTACCATCAAACTCCTAGATGATGAGTACCTGCTTTTAGGTGACGATCGCATCGTGTCCAAGGATAGCCGGCAGGTCGGTGCCTTTAAATCCAGTCAGATTCAAGGCGAGGCTAAATTTCGTATCTGGCCAATCCTACCTTTCAAGACTTACTAATACTTAAGAGTATACCCCCATCCAAACTCAGTTGACTACTCAGCTGGGTTTGCTTTTTAAAGAGCATATATAAACAATGACAGAATTTTATTTTTCAGGCACTATTGAGCGCATCATTTTTGAAAATCCCAGCAATTTCTTTCGAATCCTCCTCTTGGATATCCAAGACACGGATTGTGAAGATTTTGATGATTTTGAGATTATCGTGACCGGAACCATGGCCGATATTATCGAAGGCGAGGACTACACTTTTTGGGGCAATCTAGTGCAACATCCAAAGTACGGGCAGCAGCTAAAAATTTCCCGCTACGAGAGGGCAAAACCGACTAGCAAGGGGCTGGTTAAATATTTTTCCAGTGACCACTTTAAAGGTATTGGGGTCAAGACAGCTCAAAAAATCGTGGAACTCTATGGGGACGAAACCATTGACAAGATTTTATCTGAGCCAGAAAAACTTAAAGAAATCACTGGCCTTTCCGCCAAAAATCGAGAAGCCTTTGTGGCCAAACTGCAACTCAACTATGGAACAGAGCTGGTCTTAGCTAAACTGGCCGCCTACGGCATTCCCAACAAACTAGCCTTTCAGATTCAGGAAACCTACAAGGAAGAAACGCTGGAAATCGTCGAGCAATATCCCTACCGACTGGTTGAAGATATCCAAGGTATCGGTTTTAAAATCGCTGACCAGCTGGCCCAGCAGTTGGGAATTGAAAGTGATGCTCCTGAGCGTTTTCGGGCTAGCTTGATTCATACCCTTCTGACCCAGTCCATGGAAACCGGAGATACCTATTTGGAAGCTAGAGACCTATTGGCTCATACGATTGAGCTTCTGGAGAGTTCGCGCCAAGTAGAGCTAGACCCTAGTCTGGTAGCCGATGAATTGGCTCACCTGATTGAGGAAGACAAAGTCCAAAATGTTGAGACTAAGATTTTTGAAAACAGCCTTTTCTTTGCCGAGGAAGGCATCCGCAGCAATCTGGTCCGCCTCTTGGAAAAAGGCCATCAGGATCGCTTTGAAGACGAAAAAATCCTCAGTGCCATCAGCCAAGCTGAAGATGACCTAGGCATCCACTATGATCAGATTCAGAAGCAAGCCATTTTCGACGCTATCACACAAAAAGTCTTTATCCTGACGGGTGGACCAGGAACAGGAAAAACAACCGTCATCAATGGTATCATCTCCGTCTACAGCCAGCTTCGAGAGTTGGATTTGAAAAAGAAGGCAGATTTGCCCATCCTTCTTGCTGCACCGACTGGTCGGGCTGCTCGCCGTATGAACGAGCTGACTGGCCTGCCTAGCGCTACGATTCACCGACATCTCGGTATGACTGGAGATGATGATACCAGTCATTTGGATGATTATCTGGATGCTGACTTTATCATCGTAGACGAGTTCTCCATGGTAGACACTTGGCTGGCCAACCAGCTCCTCAGTAATATCTCCTCCAATACCAAACTGCTCTTGGTTGGGGATGCAGAGCAGTTGCCCTCTGTCAGTCCTGGTCAGGTATTAGCTGACCTACTGCAAATACCGATCATTCCCCAAACCAAGCTGGAAAAAATTTACCGTCAAAGCCAAGATTCGACCATTGTTACTCTGGCTAGTCAAATCCAAAAAGGACTACTGCCAGAAGATTTTACCGAGAAAAAAGCGGATCGTTCTTATTTTGAAGCTCGAAATGAACACATCCCGCCCATGATTGAACGAATTACCAGCGCAGCTATTCGCAGTGGCATCCCAGCTCAGGATGTGCAAGTGCTGGCTCCCATGTACCGCGGACAGGCAGGCATTGACCAGATAAACAGCCTCATGCAAAATCTCATCAATCCTGTGGAAAAAGACCAGCTGACCTTTGAGGCACCTGACTGCCAATATCGACAGGGAGACCGGGTCATCCACCTCGTCAATGATGCCGAAAGCAATGTTTTTAACGGTGACTTAGGCTACATCGTCGACCTGCTGCCAGCTAAGTACACCGAGTCCAAGCAGGACGAATTAACCATCAACTTTGACGGCAATGAAATTAGCTACCAGCGCAGCGAATGGTACAAAATTCGCCTAGCCTATGCCATGAGCATCCACAAGTCTCAAGGTAGCGAGTTTCCCGTGGTTATCCTTCCCATTACCCGAAGCAGCCACCGCATGCTCCAGCGCAATCTGGTCTACACTGCTATTACCCGAGCCAAGAGCAAACTGATCCTACTTGGGGAAAAGTCAGCCTTTGACTACGCCGTAAAAAATACCGGTACCGCCCGCAAAACCTATCTGATTGAACGTTTTGGAGATGTAGAATCCCCTCAAGAAATTATTCACAATCCTGTGGATAACAGCGAACCGACTGTGGAAAACTATATCCTGACGGAGGAAAATATCCTAACAATCGATCCTCTAATCGGACTGACCGCGGAAGATATCAACAGTATATTTGGCAATGACAGCCAAATAGAAACAGATGCCTAGGTCTACCTTTGAAGCTGTCCTAACAGTTTACAGAGTGCCTTATCAAATATTTCCCATAAAAATAGAGTCTGGGACAAATTGCCTCAGACTCTTTTCTATCTTATCCAAACCCCGTCACTGTCAGTCCTAACAAACGAACGCCTCGAGGCTTCTCGTCCAGACTGTCGTAGATTTCATGGCCGACTCGCTCAATCACTTCAACTTCCCTCGTTTCTTGCTCTAAGGTCCTCCTCTTGGTTAGAGTTGAAAAGTCAGCATAGCGGATTTTGAGGACAACCGTCTTGCCAGCTTTCTGGTGTTTCTCTAAGCTGAGAGCGACCTTAGCTGCCAAACGAGATAGTTCTTTTTTTATATCCTCCTCGCCATGGAGCAATTTGGCATAGGTTCGCTCCTTACCGATAGACTTACGGATACGATTGGACTTGACCGGACTATTGCTGATACCACGCGCTTTCCGGTAGAGATCAAAGCCAAAGCGGCCGAACTTATCAATCAAGGTCATTTCTGGTATTTTGAGCAGATCCGCACCAGTATAAACACCCATTTCATGCAGTTTCTCGACACTCTTCTTGCCCACCCCATGAAACTTAGCAATGTCCATAGACGCCAAAAAATCCTCTGCCTCTTCGGGTAAAATAATCGTCAGACCGTGCGGCTTCTCATAATCACTGGCAATCTTGGCCAGAAACTTATTATAAGAAACGCCAGCTGAAGCTGTCAGTTGCAATTCATTCCAGATATCGTGCTGGATCAGCTTGGCAATTTTGACTGCAGATTTGATACCCAACTTATTTTCCGTCACATCCAGATAAGCCTCGTCGATGCTCATGGGCTCAATTTTATCCGTATAGCGTTTGAAAATCTCTCGAATCTGCAAACCAACCGTTTGGTATTTCTCATAATTTCCCGAGATAAAAATCCCCTGCGGGCAACGCTCATAGGCTTCCTTGGAACTCATAGCTGAATGAACTCCGAACTTTCTGGCTTCATAATTACAAGTCGAAACCACACCACGTCCACCCGTCTGACGCGGATCACTACCGATAATCACAGGCTTTCCCTTGAGCTTAGGATTGTCCCGCTCTTCGACCGAAGCAAAAAAAGCATCCATATCAATATGAATGATCTTTCGCGATGTATCATTGATTAGCGGAAAAATTAGCATGCTGTCTCCTATAAGTTAGATTAGCTCTTTAGCAAATTTTATCATTTTTAAAGCAAGTTTCAAAGGATTTTTATTCAAAAGCAAGACCGGAAAATGTGAGAAACTTTCTGAAGTACATAAACAAAGTATAAAAATAGGAATTTCAGTATTGGACAATTCCTACATAGTAACGTTCAAAGCAAGTACAAAATAATTCAACTTATCAGCTTCTTTCTACTATTTTCATTTACCATTTTCAAAATTATAAAACAGTTTGCAATAAAATATCAATCTGTATTATAAAAGAAAGCCTCTTTTAGCACTGAAATTCGTTTGTGAAACCGATTACCTTATGATATACTTTAATTATAAATGTAACAGTTTATTGTTGCTAGAATAAAGAGGAAAATCTAATGGTTGTTAAAACAGTTGTGGAAGCTCAAGATATTTTTGACAAAGCTTGGGAAGGCTTCAAAGGTGAAGACTGGAAAGAGAAAGCAAGTGTTTCTCGCTTCGTTCAAGCCAACTACACACCTTATGATGGAGATGAAAGCTTCTTGGCAGGTCCTACTGAGCGCTCACTCCACATCAAGAAAATCGTAGAAGAAACAAAAGCTCACTACGAAGAAACTCGTTTCCCAATGGACACTCGTCCAACATCTATTGCAGATATCCCTGCTGGTTATATCGACAGAGATAACGAACTAATTTACGGTATTCAAAACGATGAACTCTTCAAATTGAACTTCATGCCAAAAGGTGGTATCCGTATGGCTGAAACAA
>NZ_CALIIB010000152.1 GCF_938020365.1 uncultured Streptococcus sp.
TTTCGACTTTGAAATCAAACATAGACGTTTCAGCGATTATTAAAAGGAAGTTCTCTGGAGCTCAATTGCGATTTGGAACAATAAAAGATTGCTTTGTTTTTACTATATGGAGGTTAGAATGAGACTTTGGCATCAAGCACTGATTCCCAAGCTTCCCCGTCCGCAACTACTTGGCCAGCATCGGGAATGCTGCGCCCTTCGTGGCAATGGCTGGGGTAAGAAACATGCGACCGTTGACTATGTTTTTACTCACTCTCCTTACTTGCTTTACCGCTACCATGAGCTGATTATGGAGGAGATGAGCAAGCGAGGTTATCGTGTGTCCCCAGAGTGGCTGGAGCGGGACTATCGTGGCAAGACTTGTTCGGCTTATGTGCATCTGGAAGAAATGGCTGTGGCGAGCCCTATTTACCCCGAGCATGATACGGCTTACTATGAGGAATGCCTGCAAAATCTCAGAGAAAAAGGCATTGACTTATAGGCTTTTCTGCTGTCTGAGCTAGCTGTCTATCTTGAGAAAAAGCCAGCAAAATGATACAATAAAACGAATAGTAAAAAGATTAACTGGAGTAAAAATGAATTATTTTAATGTTGGGAAAATCGTCAATACTCAAGGTTTACAAGGCGAAATGCGGGTTTTATCAGTGACAGATTTTGCGGAGGAGCGTTTTAAAAAAGGCAATAAACTGGCCCTTTTCGATAAGAAGGATCAGTTTGTCATGGATGTGGAGATTGCCAGCCACCGCAAGGCCAAGAACTTTGATATCATCAAGTTTAAGGGCATGTACCATATCAATGACATCGAGAAATTTCGTGACTATAGTCTGAAAGTAGCCGAAGAAGACTTGGCTGATTTGGAAGATGGGGAGTTTTACTACCATGAGATTATCGGTCTTGAAGTTTATGAAAATGATGTTCTGCTAGGTACGATTAAGGAGATTCTCCAGCCAGGAGCCAATGATGTCTGGGTAGTCAAACGTAAAGGTAAGCGTGATTTGCTGCTGCCTTATATTCCTCCAGTGGTGCTAGGAATTGACATCGAGCAAGGTCGGGTTGATGTAGAGATACCGGAAGGACTGGACGATGAAGATTGATATTTTGACCCTCTTTCCGGAGATGTTTGCGCCCTTGGAGCACTCGATTGTGGGCAAGGCTAGAGAAAAAGGCCTCTTGGAAATCAACTACCATAATTTTCGAGAAAATGCGGAAAAATCTCGGCATGTGGATGATGAGCCTTATGGTGGCGGTCAGGGTATGCTGCTGCGGGCTCAGCCTATTTTTGATGCCTATGATGCCATTGAAAAGAAGCAGCCGCGCGTGATTTTGCTGGATCCTGCCGGACGTACCTTCGACCAAGCCTATGCTGAGGAGCTGGCTCAGGAAGAGGAATTAATCTTCATCTGTGGTCACTATGAGGGGTATGATGAGCGGATCAAGACCTTGGTGACGGACGAGATTTCGCTGGGTGACTATGTCCTGACCGGAGGAGAATTGGCGGCTATGACCATGATTGATGCGACAGTTCGCCTGATTCCAGAGGTTATTGGCAAGGAAGTCAGTCACACGGATGACAGCTTTTCGTCTGGACTCCTGGAGTATCCTCAGTACACTCGTCCTTATGACTATCGCGGCATGGTTGTTCCGGAAGTTCTCATGAGCGGGCACCATGAAAATATCCGCAAGTGGCGTCTCTATGAAAGTCTGAAAAAAACCTATGAGCGTCGTCCAGACTTACTGGAAAACTATGAATGTACAGCTGAAGAAGCCAAAATGTTGGAAGAAATTCGAGCCAATAGTAGAGATAGTGAACACTAGTCCTTTCTATAAAATAGCAAAACTTATATATCGATTTCTCAAAGTCACGTTTGTGGCTTTTTTTAATTGGATGAAGGGCTGGAAAATTTTTGAAAAAATTCAAACTTCCTTCTTGACAGAAAAAATAAAAAGAAGTATTATCTTAACTAGTTAATAAACCGGTTAATAAATCAAGCTATTTTTTAAAGCAATTCTTGGCAAAGAATGTTTTGAAAATAGTTCTTTCTTTGAATGATTGCTAAACTGGTTAAGGAGTTGAAATGAAAATCAAAAAAGTTTTGATAGCTTTAAGTCTAGTCTTACTGGGGCTTGGCCTTGCTTCTTGTAGCAAAAAGGAAGCAAGTGGTGCTGGCAGCAAACGCGGGCTCAATATTGTCACGAGTTTTTACCCGATTTATTCGATGGTCAAAGAAGTTTCTGGAGACTTAAATGATGTACGGATGATTCAGTCGGGCGCAGGGATTCATGAATTTGAGCCGTCAGCCAGTGATGTAGCGGCTATTTATGAAGCAGATGTCTTTGTGTATCATTCTCGGACTTTGGAGTCTTGGGCTGGTAGTCTGGATCCTAGTTTACAAAAGTCCAAAGTAGCGGTCGTAGAAGCCAGCAATGGGATGCAGTTGGACAAGGTGGCCGGTCTAGAAGAAGTGTCCGCTGAGGAAGGAATAGATGAAAAGACCCTCTATGATCCACATACTTGGCTAGACCCTGAAAAAGTGGCAGAAGAAGCGCAACTCATCGCTCAAGCATTGTCCAAGCTAGATAGTAAAAATGCGGCTACCTATCAGAAAAATGCTCAAAAATTTGCAGAGAAGGAAAAGGCCTTGAGCCAAAAATACCAAGGAGTCTTTAGCAAACTAGATGAAAAAACTTTTGTGACCCAGCATACAGCCTTTTCTTATCTAGCCAAGCGTTTCGGTCTCAAGCAACTGGGGATTTCAGGCATTTCGCCAGACCAAGAGCCTAGTCCAAGGCAGTTGACAGAGATACAAGACTTTATCAAGACCTATAAAGTCAAGACGATTTTTGTCGAGAGCAATGCTTCTTCTAAGTTGGCCGAAACCTTGAAGAAGGCGACAGGAGTCAACCTAAAGGTGCTGAATCCTCTCGAAGCAGATCCTGAAAATGATAAGACCTATCTTGAAAATTTAGAAGATAATTTAGAAATTTTAGCGAAAGAATTAAAACATTGAGGTGGTATATGAAAAAGAAATATATTATTAGTTCAGTTGCGGCACTAGCTACACTAGGTGTGTGCGGCTACGCGATTATGCAGTATCAAGCAGATAAGCCACAAGAACAAGCAACAAATCGAGTGGCCTATGTAGAAAAGAAATCTACAAATAAGCAGGACAATAAATCTCAAAAAGCTGAGAAATTGACACCTGAGCAGATTCAGGCCAAAGAAGGCATTACTGCTGAGCAGATTGTTATCAAGATTACGGATCAAGGCTATGTGACTTCACATGGCGATCACTATCATTACTATAATGGCAAGGTTCCCTTTGATGCAATTCTAAGTGAAGAGTTGATTATGCGGGATCCAAACTATCAATTGCAGGAATCAGATATTGTCAACCAAGTGAAAGATGGCTATATTATCAAGGTCGCAGGCAAATATTACCTATATCTGACCAATGCCAAAGAAACCAGCAATGTCCGTTCAGTTGATGAAATCGCACGGCAAAGACAAATTCATCCTAGCAAGGAAGAAGGAGAAGGCGGTTCAGAAGCTAAATCGAGTCAAACTGTTAGCAGAAAAACGCAAGATTTCAGTCGTCCAAGTGCCGCTTATGCTGCAGGAAAGAGAACTTATCAAGCAGAAGGCACTGCATCGAGTCGGAGCAATGGCGCCTATACAACCGATGACGGCTATGTTTTCAGTCCATCTGATGTGATTTCGGATACAGGAGATGGATTCCTTGTGCCACATGGTGGTCATATGCATTATATTCCTAAAAGTGATCTGTCGCCAGGTGAGTTAGCAGCTGCCCAAGCCTACTGGGATTCCTTGCAGCGAGGCAAGCAAGCAGCTACTCCAGCTGAAAATCCTACTACGGGAGGAGAAGCTTCTGCTCCTACAGCTAAAGCATCGGAAAATCAACATGCAGGAACTGGGACTAAGCCAGCGCATCAAGCTGACAAGGGACAGACTTCTAAGCCAGCTCAACCGTCCAAACCTGCCCAATCAGATGCTGGGTACGGAGCCAAACCAGCTGAAAAAGTAGAGGATGCACCATCAAGTTACCAAACCTTACTTGAGAAACTCTACCGTACACCAAAAGAAAAACGCTATGTTGAAAAAGATGGGCTTGTCTTTGATCCAAGTAAAATCGTTAGACGGACCGCAGAAGGAGTGGCCATTCCACATGGAAATCACTACCACTTTATCCCTTACAGCAAACTGTCTGCCCTAGAAGAAGAAATAGCTCGGAACATTCCTGTTGCTGGTCAGAAGACTTATCCTAAGGCTGCTGCAAGTACACCAAGCCAGCCTAACCAACCAGCAAATCCAAGTCAGCCAGCCAAACCAGCTGATAAAGACGAGCACGACCATGGTTTCCATGCTGAACATGTCATCTCAAAAGATGAGGAAGGTTACGTTGTCCAACACGGCGGCCATGCACATTATTTCTTCAAAAAGGATTTGACCAAAGAGCAGATTGCAGCGGCAGAAGCCAACCTGGCTAAGAACAAAGATTCAAGCCAGTCTAGTCAAGTCAGCACAGAATATGACCGTTTTTCTCGTGACGCCAGTGACGAAGAGAAAATCGCTTATATTTCTAAGACTTATGGCGTACCGCGTGAAGCGATTAAGATTTCAAAAGGCTTCTTTGTCTTTAATAATCCAGATCAAGACTACGATCCGACACATATCCATCCATACGCTGTTCGAAAAGAGCACGTTCGGATTCCTCTAGAAACTGGAAATCCAGAGCTGGACTTCCTAAACGAGCTTTATACAACAGCTCTGCGTTCAGGTCTGTCTCCATACAGCATTCAGGTGGAAAATGGTCAGTTTGTCATTCCGCATGGCGATCACAATCACTACATCCGTGTCCAATCCAAAGGATTGAATCAAGGTTTGAAGAACAAAATCCCAGCCTTGCAATCAGCTTATCAAGCAGGAGCATATGATGAAAAGGCTGTTCTTGAAAAGGTGGATGCCCTCTTGGCAGCTAGTCGAACCATTTATGCTAAAGACTTGCTTATGCAACGTCGAATCGAGCTAGCTCTCGGTAATTTTGTAGAAACCATGAAGCAATTGCCAAGCAACTCAACAGAGGGCTATCTTGCAAGTCTGGATCAATTTGATAAGCACTACATTCATGTTGATGAAAAAGCGAAAACGGAAGAGCTGACAGAAGTTGATAAAAAATATCAAGAATTGGTTGACAAGATCAAACGTTTGGAAACAGACAGCTACAATGTGAATAAAACCAACTTGCTCGGTGAATTGCAGACAGCTAAGGTAGAAAAAAATGAAGCTAAGATGGCTGAGATTGAGCAGCTATTGGCAAGTCTGCAAGATTATCAAGATCGTACAGGAGTGACTTCCGTCGAGTATCTTAAGGCTTTCTATCTTGCGGTTGATGATGCTCGCTTGCAGCCAGAACTTCGTAAGAAAGTTGCTGATTTGACGCTCAAGCTTTATAAATCTCAGGCCTTTATCGAAGCGGTCGATCTGAAAGCTCTTTTCTTGGAACTCTATCAAACCAAGCTCGAAGTTGATAGGGCTCTGGCAAGTGGCGAGGCTGCTTCAGCCAAGGATAAAACGGTTCTGGATACAGAAAAACTGGACGATCACAATTATAAGACGGCTATCTATGGTTTCTTGAAAGAATTGTACGGAGAATTTGCACCGCAGCCTACAGAGGAAATCTCAGAAGCAACTCTCCAAGCTCTCTTCCAAAAAGGGCAAGAACTTTTGGAAAAAGTAACGGATTCGACTGTGCAAGAAAATTATCAAAAGCAACTCGCAGCACTTCGAACTGATTTGCAAGAATCTCGCAAAGATAGAGAAATAATCTTAGCAGAAACGAAAACGCTCTTGACTCAAATCGTTGAAACCTTAAAAGAACAGCAAGCATCTGCAGCGCTCAAGGATAAAGAGACCTATCTGAAAATTTACAATTTGCTGATGTCTGCCCACAAGATGCTTGAGGAACAACAGGGGACAGATGAGCAATTTGCCAAGATAGATGGTTTATTGGATAAATTATCCGATCCGAGTTTGGACAAAGCAGCTTTGCTAGCCGAAGCAGAAGCGTTCTTTAATCAGCTTCAAGCCAACAAGCCTGCTCCGACTGAAGCTAAAACTGAGACGGAGGCCATTCCGGCTGAGGAGACTAAAGAAGAAAAAATGAGCGAGGCTCCTAAAGAGACGGTGGAAGAGTCAAGCTCACCAGCCACTCCTGAAGTAGAAGAAGCGAATGCACCAGCTCCTTCAGAAAAAGAGGCTGAAAGTCAAGTGACACCAGAAGAAAATAAACAGTAAAGATTTTTTCGAAATAAATGGAATAAGGAGCGGAAGAAGCTAGAAAACGCTTTAAATCCGCTCCATTTCCACTTTATTAGGATGAAGCGTTCGATTTTTGTCATAGAATTGTAATAAAATTTCTATTTAAATGATATGGTTTTGACTGGTTTAACCAGTCATTTTATGTTAGTATTATAGCGTAGGACTAAAATATGAAATGATACATGTGCTATTAGAAGGAGATGTCTATGGACAAGAAAATTGGTAAATCCGTTGTAGCAACTGGCATTGCAGCGACAACGATTATTTCTGGTGCGCTTAGCCATCAGGTAAAAGCGGATGAACTCGTTGAGTCAACGGCTACGAAACCAAAGGCAACAGCAGTTACCGAGAAACCAATTACGACAGCGGATGTAGCAGAAGCGAAGGAAAAAGCAGATGCTGCCAAGAAAAATGTAAATCAGCAACGAGAGCAAACTAAGAAAGCTGAAGCAGACCTTGAAGGAGCTAAAGCTGCAGTTTCAGAGGCTCAAGAGAAAGTGGCTACAGCTACTGAGAATGAAAAAGCAGCAACTGAAGAAAACATTTCTCAAGCAGAGACCAGTGTTAAAAAAGCTGAAGAAGAAGCAACAGCAAAATCAGAAACTGTCAAAGAAGCAGAAACTGCAGTTCAGGAAGCAAGTCAAGCAGTTAAAGACCAAGAAAATACAATTGCTGGTCAACAATCATTGGTGGATGTGGCAGAATCTGAACTAAACAAAGCCAAAGAACCAGTTCATGCAGAAACTGCAGCTGTAGAAACTGCTAAAAATCAGGAAAATCAAGCTCAGACAGCTGTGGAGCATGCTAAAAATGAACTAGCAAAAGCAGAACAAGCAGCAACTGCTGCGCCACAAAATCAAGCAGAAATCCAAAACAAAATCAATCAAACTCAGGCGAAGTTAGAGCAGACCAAGCAATTGATTACTGCAACAAATACTGAGTTGGTGCATGAACAGAAAAATGCAAGTACAGCACCGGTTGATTTACGGAATACGACCTATTCGCAATTCTTAGAGAATCTTCGAGATAATTCGAACAACGAAGCTGTAAGAAATGCTGCAGCTGATGCTTTAGCTCTTTACAAACGTGGTCAGAATGAATTCAAGATCACGGTTGGTTCAGATCCATCTAGCCCAGCCAGCTTGGAAAATAACTTGCAGGCTTTGGAATTGGTTAAGGCTATCAATGCTTACCGTCGTAATGCGGGTCTCCCAGAGCTTTTGGTGGATCCATATGCTAATGTTGCCAGCCAAATTCAGACCTTGTACTTTGAAAAGGCTAACTGGCACATGGGCAAGCTGATTGGCAATGAAAACGTGGCCATCAGCTTCAATCCTCAAGGTGCGGTTAATTTCTGGCATAGTGAAAAGGCTCTGTATCAGAAGATTGCTGCTCAATACGGCCTGCCAACTGATGAAAGACAACTAGATGCTAATGACATTTATATGAAGGTGGGGCCTACCGTCTTTGCGCAAATTGGTCACTATGTCCAAATGATGGATAACAAGGCCAATGCTATCTCTGCTGCCTATGACACTCATCCAAATCAGTTTGGAACTCCATACGGAACTTCAGAAGTTGGATTCCATAATGTTCGGAATTTCAATCAAAGGGTTAATAATGGCACACTGCTAACAGTTGAAGCGATGGAGAAACTTCTTCGCAGTGGCGGTAGTCGTGGGGCTGCTTCAAGTGCTAATGTGACAGCCTTGAAGAATCGCTTGGCAGAGTTACAAGCTCAGAAAGTTAGCCAAGAGTCTAGCTTGAATCTTTTAAATAATCAGTTGACAGATTCATACAAAGCACAGAAAAATCGTGCGGCTGCTGTTGTAAAAGCTAAACAGAATCTTGAAGCTGCTGAGAAAGCCCTAGCTCTGACTCAACAAAACTTGTCAGATAAAAAGGCTGTTTTGAAATCAGCGACAGCAAGAATCGCGTCTGCAATTTCTCCATATCAAGCCAAATTACAAAAAGCTCAGGCAACCTTAGTAGAGGCCAAGAATCAGCTCGCAGCTTTGAAGACGGCTGAGGAAAACAAGAATAAGAACTTAGAAGCAGCTAAAGCTGAATTGGTCGCTGCGCAAAATCGTGTAGCAGCGGCTCAGAAGAAAGTTGCAGATCTCAAAACAGCTCCACAACAATTGGAAAAAGCTAAGCAAGACTTGGCTGCAGCAGAGGCTGACCTGAAGGCTAAACAAGCTATTGCTGAGACTGAGAATGCAAAATTAGTTGATTTGCAAACAGTCTACAATGAATTGCTAGCAAATTACAATTATTTGCTAGACCTTCTTCCAAAAGAAGAGCGCCAAGCCCTAGCATCGGCCACTACAACCACTTATCAGGCAAATGGTGGACTTAATTTTGCTGCAGCAGGTGCAGGTAGTCAAAGGGTTCTGACTTCGAATGCAAGTTCAGCTTCTCAAGATGAGAAGGATGCATCGGTTGAAACATTGGCTAACGTAGCTACTCAAGCTCAGCCAAAAACTGATAATAATGCTAATGCTACATCGACTCCAGCGACTCCTAAAGCTTCGCCTAGCCAGTCAGTTGTCCTTCCTAATACAGGAACGGAAGCGGAACAATTAGCCTTCCTTGGAATGACTCTCGGTGCAGCTCTTCTCGCAGGTGCTGTGAAACATCGCCGTAGAAAAACTTTATAGCAGATAACAGTGAAGTGAGTGTTACAGCTCACTTCATTTTTTATTGGTGAATTCGTTTGATTGAATTAAATTTAGGAAGAGAAGTTTTTGTGATTCAAATAATTCTTAAATTTGGCTAGAAAACATTCCTTTTATCTGCTTTTCAGGGGATATCATGTTATAATAGCAGAGGATTTTATACAAAAAGAGGAACTTATGACTAAAAAAGCTATTCTAATGATGACCTTTGGATCGCCAGAGGGCTATACTTTTGAGGATATTGCAGAATTTTTCACGAATATCCGTCGTGGCGTGCGGCCTACTAATCAGGAGATTCAGCATCTTCATGATAATTATCAACGTATTGGTGGCAGCCCCCTGCAACGCATTACGCGGGCAGAAGTTGAGCTGGTGAAAGAAGCTTTAAAGGGAGAGTATGCTGTCTATTTTGCTAATAAATTTTCTCGCCCTTTTATTCCAGATGTTATTAAGCAGATGGAGGATGACGGGATTGAGGAATGTATCTGCTTGATTTTAGAACCGCATTATTCCTTTTACTCTGTTATGGGGTATGAAAAATTTATTACGAGCCAGACAATTAAATTCCATATTATCAAAGAATGGTATCAGGCTGAGGACTTGCTTCGCTTTTGGGAGGAAGAAATCAGGAAAATCTTGCAAACGCAAGTCAAAGATGAAAGTTTTAAGGTCATTTTCTCAGCTCACAGTGTGCCAGTTTTAGCACTTGATTTTGAAGATCCATATATTGATCAGATTATTGAAAATTCACAGTTGATTGCCCATCGGCTGGGCTTGGCTCTATCTGAATATACCAATACCTGGCAGAGCGAAAGCGATATTGGCTTGCCGTGGATCAAGCCAGATGTCTTAGAATATCTCCGAGATCAAACGAACCACCCGCAACATTATATCTTTGTCCCAATTAGTTTCATCAGCGAACATATCGAGGTACTGTTTGATAATGATGTGGAGTGTCAGGAATTGTGCCAAGAACTCGGTGTGACTTATCATCGTCCACCAATGCCTAACACAGACTCCCGTTTGATTGATGCATTATTAGCAACTATTCGTCAGCATGAAACAGAAGAGCTTCGATACATGCATCCAGAAGAAACAACCTTTGACGAATTGGCCCCTTCAGAAGAAAGTAATCAAATCTTAAGCGAAACAGAAGAACTTCAGATGCCTGAATTTGTCAAAAAATTGATAGAGAAAAAGGGTAGAGAGAATGTCAAAATGCCTTATTTCATAAAGAAAATGTTAGAAAAAAGAGCGCGAGAAACAAAGTAAGTCTAGCCTAGAAATAAACATTTGTAACAGTGCATGTTCTAGGAAAATGAAAAATTTCTATTGAAAAGATAGGGTTTTGGGAAAATATGTCTACAAACAAGCTAATTCAATCCAAGCTGGAACTGTTGCCGACCAGTCCCGGCTGTTACATTCACAAGGACAAAAACGGTACTATTATCTATGTCGGCAAAGCCAAGAATCTTCGCAATCGTGTTCGCTCTTATTTTCGTGGCAGCCACGATACCAAGACGGAGGCCTTGGTTTCCGAGATTGAGGATTTTGAGTTTATTGTTACTGAGTCTAATATTGAGGCTTTGCTCCTAGAAATCAATCTAATCAAGGAAAATAAGCCCAAGTACAATATCATGCTCAAGGACGATAAGTCCTATCCTTTTATTAAGATTACCAACGAGATTTATCCTCGTCTGATCATCACGCGCCAAGTCAAAAAGGATGGTGGTCTTTATTTTGGCCCCTACCCAGATGTCGGTGCAGCCAATGAAATAAAGCGCCTGCTCGATCGCATTTTTACATTCAAAAAATGTACCAATCCACCTGCGAAAGTCTGTTTTTATTATCACTTGGGGCAATGTGAAGCCCATACGATTTGCAAGCGGGATAGCCAGTATTTCAAGAATATGGCTCAGGAAGTGTCGGATTTTCTCAAGGGACAGGACGATAAGATTATCGATGAGCTACGTGAGAAGATGAATAAAACAGCTGCAGCCATGGAGTTTGAACGGGCGGCCGAATACCGTGACCTGATTCAAGCTATTGGAACCTTGCGTACTAAGCAGCGGGTCATGGCTAAGGATTTGCAGAATCGTGATGTTTTTGGTTACTATGTGGATAAGGGCTGGATGTGTGTGCAGGTCTTCTTTGTGCGCCAGGGCAAGTTGATTGAGCGTGATGTCAATCTTTTCCCCTATTACAATGATCCCGACGAAGATTTCCTGACCTATATTGGCCAGTTTTACCAAGAAAAGTCCCATCTCAAGCCCAATGAAATCTTAATTCCAGCAGACATTGATGAAGAAGCTGTTCGGGCCGTGGTGGATACTAAAGTAGTCAAGCCTCAGCGAGGCGAGAAGAAGCAGTTGGTCAATCTGGCTATTAAGAATGCTCGGGTCAGCCTCCAGCAGAAATTTGATCTTTTAGAGAAATCCGTTGAAAAAACGCAAGGCGCTATAGAAAATCTAGGGAAGCTCCTCAATATTCCAACACCCGTTCGAATTGAGTCTTTCGATAACTCCAACATCATGGGGACCAGTCCCGTATCGGCTATGGTGGTCTTTGTCAATGGTAAGCCGAGCAAGAAGGATTACCGCAAATATAAGATTAAGACTGTGGTAGGGCCGGACGACTACGCTAGCATGCGAGAGGTCATCAAGCGCCGCTATAGTCGGGTCATTCGTGACGGTCTGACGCCACCAGATCTGATTGTCATTGACGGAGGACAAGGTCAGGTCAATATCGCCAAAGACGTTATCCAGAACCAGTTGGGGCTTGATATTCCCATCGCTGGACTGCAAAAAAATGACAAGCACCAGACTCATGAATTGCTCTTTGGCGATCCTCTTCAAGTCGTAGAACTGTCCCGTAATTCTCAGGAATTTTTCCTCCTCCAGCGCATCCAAGATGAGGTCCACCGCTTTGCCATTACCTTCCACCGTCAGCTTCGATCTAAGAATTCCTTCTCATCGCAACTCGATGGCATCGAAGGCTTGGGGCCAAAACGCAAGCAAAATCTCATGAAGCATTTCAAATCTCTGACCAAGATTAAAGAAGCCAGTGTCGATGAAATCGTCGAAGTGGGTGTACCGCGAGCAGTGGCAGAAGCCGTGCAGGCAAAACTCAATCAAACAGAGCCATCCCGACCTTTGTTAGAAGTGGCGGAGCCAATTGCAGATATAGATTGAAAGAAAAAATCATTTGATTTTAGAGAGATTCAGATACAGCTTTCAATACTGGGAGATATGCTCAACCAGATTGATGGAGGATATTTTTGGTGCCAGTAGTGAAAAGAGGTAGATATGTTAAGAATTTTCCCATTTAAAACCGATGGTGTCTTAGATGAAATAGAACAATTAGAGAAAAATTATTCTATTTCCTTGCCTGAAAAATATAAAGA
Source organism: uncultured Streptococcus sp. (assembly GCF_938020365.1). GTDB lineage: Bacteria > Bacillota > Bacilli > Lactobacillales > Streptococcaceae > Streptococcus. Next base: position 12,419 of record NZ_CALIIB010000152.1, read on the forward strand.
ATTTTTATTAAAGTACAATGGCGGAGATACGATTGATGCAACCTTTAAAGTAGAGAAAGTTCGTTCGGATATCCACTCCTTTTATGTTTTTTCATTAGCTAACTATTTTAGTAATTTTAACTATCTAGTCGAAAAAGGATTTTTAGAAGATTTTATTGACAATCATTATTTACCCATAGCTAAAGATAGTTTTGCTAATAGTATTCTAATTGGTGTCGGCGCTAGTACTTATAATAAATTAGGCTTTTATGACCATGAAAGTCAACAGTATAGTTCATTTGATATAGATTTTTTAGAATTTCTAAAAAAGATAAAAAGTCCTGTTGTTCATATTACATCCATTGAAGAACGAATGAAAGAAATGGAAGAAATTGGAAGTCCTGTTGTAGTTGATGATGAGTTAAAAGCTTTATGGCAAGAAGAAATCGATGAATTTGCAGGTCGAGAGCAAGTGATTGTTAGGTTGTAATGCTATTTTATACTGGCTTTTTTGGTCTTTGACTTTCTGACTTGCCTCTGCTCTTGCGAAAGATGGGCAAGATGGTTTCCAAAATCAAGTACCTTAAGTAAAATAGCTCTTCAAATGGAATATATGCAACAAAGATTACAAGCCAGAAATTAAAAAGAAGAGGAAAATAAGATGAGCTTAATGATCCGTGCACTAGGTCATACCAGTGATGAGGATATAAAAGATTTGGAAGAGAAATACAACCTAACTCTTCCAGAAGATTATAAAAACTTTTTGAAAGAAAACAATGGTGGACGATGTCCTTCCTATGAGTTTGAAAATTCTATTGAGATACAGAACATCAATGAAGAAATTAATATTGATGTTTTATATGGGATTAAGACTGGCGTAAAAAACTTTGATATAGAAGATTGGACTGATGAATACTTGGATGATCTTTTTTCTAATTCAATCATTATAGGTGATTCCTTGCAACATGGTTTTCTAGTTTTCTGGTTGAGTGGTGATGAGGATGAAGGTATTTATTACTATGATGATACATATAATCTAGAAGCTTCAAGTGATGAAAATAATGCCTATTTTCTAGCTCGCACTTTTACCGAATTTCTAGAATTAGTCCAAAATTAATGGTAAAATGGGAGGGATTAGAATGTGAGAATGTGTAGTCCCTCTTTTATTTAGTACTTATTTTTAAAAAATAGTGGATTGATTGAATTGAAACTTTACAGGATAGTAAAAAATTTGGAGTTAGAAATGTTAAGAATATTTCCTTACGATACAGAAGGTGTAGATCAGGCTATAGCGGATTTTGAAGGTAAGTTTACAATTAAGCTCCCAGAAAAATATAAAGAATTTCTGATTAAATACAATGGCGGGAATAGCTTGCAAACTAGTTTTAGTATAAATCGTAAAACTTCAGACATACGAGCATTTTATGGTTTTAATAAAGCGAGTCAATACAATAATTTCCAATATTTGATTGAGAGTGGTTTTTTAGAAGAGTTTTTAGAAAGAGGCTTCATTCCCATAGCCAAGGATAGTTTTGGGAATTCTATTCTTCTTGGTGTTATAGAAAAAAATTTCAATCAGCTAGCTTTTTTTGATCATGAAGGCCAGCTTGTGCGGCCTTTAGAAATCAATTTTGAAGACTGGGTGGCTAAACTTAAAAGCAAAAAGAAAAAGATTCGCACGATTGAAGAAAGAATCGCCGATATGAGAGCCGTAGGCAGCAAAAAAGAAATTACTCCTAGATTAAAGGAAATCTGGCAAGAAGAAATTGATAAGTATGCTGGTCGTGAGCAAGTGATTGTTAAGTTGTAGTCTTATTTTGTTTCATGTGATAACCTGACGTTATCACATTTTTATTTTTTGGAGAGTTTCTGTTATACTAGATTTGTTCATCATTGACTTTCTAAGTTACTTTCCTGAAGGAACAGGCTCTGTAATCTATCTCAGTCAAAGATGGATAATTTATCGGAACGTATTTCTAACATGAAAGAAGAATAAAATGACAATTGAGAAAGAGTTAAATAAAATAGCAGAAAGCATTTCATTGATTCAAACAAGTCAAGCTGAGGTGTCGTTTTCAGAAGAGGCTTTAGAAGACTTCACAGACTATTTAAGGGACTACATCCCAAATCATGTAGGTTGGATACAAAAGGGAAATGAGAAGCTGGTTCAGTCTCTTACAAAAGACAATCAGTTGGACAGAGAAGCAATTTCACAGATGATAATAGGCCTACACAATCTATCTTTGGATTTTGAGGAATTATGCGACATATTGCTTAAACTTTCCGATGAAATAGATAGAAAAAGCTGAAATTTAAGTATGCTGGCTTTCAATGTCAAAGAAAAGGAGGAAAAATGCTAAGAATTTTTCCATTTGATAAAACAGGTGTTTCAGAGGCAGTGGCTCAATTTGAAAAAAATCATGACATTTTGTTGCCGGAGGAATATAGAACCTTTTTAATAAACTATAATGGTGGAAATGCCTTACAGACAAGCTTTAAAATAAAGAAAGAGAGTGCGGATATTCGAGCCTTTTATGGTTTTGAAAATGCTGATTACGAATACAATTTCCAGTATTTTCTTGACCATGATTTTCTATCCGAGCATATTCAAGCTGGCTACCTACCGATTGCAGAGGATAGTTTTGGTAATTATATTCTTTTGGGAATTTCTAAATAAAATTATAATCTCATAGCATTTTTTGATCATGAAAAACAAAAAATTATTCCCTTCCATCTTTCGTTTAAAGAATTTATAGCCACCATTAAAAGTAAGGTATGTAAGATTAAATCTATTGACGAAAGAATTCAAAAAATGAAAGAGGTAAATAGTCCAGTCATTGTTGATGATGAATTGATAGCAATCTGGCAAGAAGAAATCGATAGATATGCTGGTCGTGAGCAAGTAATTGTTAAGTTGTAATCTTATTTTGTTTAATGTGATAACCTGACGTTATCACATTTTCATTTTTCCTAGAGTTTTTGTTATACTAGTTTTATTGGACATTGATTTTTAACAACCTGCCTATTTTTCGAGAGGCAGATATTGTTTTGAAGTCAAATACTTTCCTGAATAGAATGAATTAAAGGACACTTATGAAACAATTATTGGAAGAATTAACAACCCTTTATTCAAAGTTAAATTCCCATTATAATGAGCATTTGATAAATCCAGAAAAGATATTGGATGTTTATGATGACATTCATGAAGATTTCCAAGAAGACATCGATAATCTTGCAAAAGGGCTTGCTAGAATGAAAAATTTAGACTTAGAATCAATACATAATACTGATAATCAAGCCTATCTAAATGGGATGTATGATATCTATACTTCATTGCTAAATATTGAAAATTATGTAGCCGATTTAAGGGAGATTCACATTCAAATTTCAAAGAAGATTAGAGAAATCAATAGTGAAATTCTTGATGAAGATGTGACTGGCAGAGAAGATAGAAAATGAGTTTACTCGGCGAATGGATAATTTTAAAAAGGAGCAGTCATGCATAAATTTATGGCCAAAATAAAGTCAGATAATAGCGATACGAAAATTTTGAAAATAATTAGAGATTTCAGTCATGAACCAATCGGAGCAATCAAGGAAAAAATGACTCATCATATGGCTGGGCTTGAAACAGAATATCTGAATGTAGAGCGCCTAAAGAGCTTTAAAAAGACAGTAGAAGAGATAATGGAATTGGGCGGGGAGCTTCAATTATTTCTTGATGATGAAAAGGTAACCATGCAATTTTTGAGCCATGTCATTGAGTCACAAGAAGATACCAAAAATCAAATTGAGGAAGACGATTTCTATATGTTCGATGATGCGAAGTAATGGTTCCGGCTTCCCAACATAGTAATAATGCGGAATTGTTCCCTCTCAGTCAAGCTTGTGGTCTTTGAAGATAGAAGTAGATGATAAATATATAAGGAAAGTAGATAGTGAAAGAAGTATTAGAAAATTTGCATCAGGTATGCTCAAGACTTAATGATAAATTTAATGGAAAACTGCTTGATCAGGAGAAGTTAGATGATTTTTTGGAGGACATTCGTGATGACTGGGATTCAAGTTTTGAGCAGTTAAAAGATGGTCTTCAGATCTTGGAAAGTCAGGTTGAATCAATTGAATCTTCAAGAAACAGGGTCTATACAAAAGGGATTCTTGAAATCTTTTGGGGACTGAGACGACTTGAGGTTTTATTGGATGATGCGGATGACTTGCTGCTATCCTTGAATAAGAAATTGATGTTTGAAAGCGGAGAAATATCTGAGGAAGAATACCTAGATGATGGAATCCTAAATGTTAAATATCTGGATGAAGATGGTGACTCAGATTAAATCAAGTTTCTCGCATAACTAAAGATGGGTTTACCGAGTGAAGGAATGCTCTTAATGGAAGATGTTTATAAAGGAGCGAGTGGTGTCAATAATCTACGCAAAGGTCAAAATGTCAGATAATATCTTACAGGCATGTAAAATAATGAGGAAACATAGCACTTTGCCAATTGGTGAAATCAAGACGAGAATAGAGAGAAATGAGACTTTGTTAGAAAGTGATTATCTGGATCTAGACCAGTTAATAGTTATGCAAGAAATTCTCGCTAGTCTCATAGGTTTAGGTGCAAAAATTAACTTGTACAAGGGACAAGCTGAAGTGGATATGGGATTTCTAAATAATACCATTGAAACCTATAAAAATATTGCTGCTGATAGAGAAAAACTAGATGAACTCATGTTTGATAGTGAGGGATAAAAGCTATAAGTTCTAGCAAAAGTAGCATTTTTAGAATAAGCTTAAAATTTTTAATAGCGCGACTTTCAGTATAAATAGAGGTGAGAATATGGAGACTGAAAATACAGTATCAATGTGGGTTGGAAATTTTGCAAGTAGGGAAGAGCTGGATAACTATATTGACTTAAGGTATGATGATGACGGAGAAATCGTCAGTTCCAAGTTTTATGACGCTTTTCAAATTGATATCGATGATATTGACGACTACCTAATTGAAAAAGAATATTGCGATTCCAGATTTTCAAATGTATATGACCATTTAATCGATGCCTCATATGCAGATGTCGTCATAGATAATTTAAAGAAGATTGAAGATGACTTAGCCATACCTGAAAGTAATTCCATTATTTTGCTTTATAATTATAAATATTGTTGGCAAGTCAAAGAGCAGCCCAATATCAAATTTATTGCGACAGTCAATTATAGATAGGTAGAGGAAAATGAATGAGCTAGTAACGAGATATATCAGCTTTTGTGAGAACTTAAATCAGAACTGCAATGGAAAGCTTTTAAGTGGTGACAGCCTAGATGATTTAAAAAGCTGTGAAAAAGCTATAAATGAATGCTTGAATCAATTAAATAGCGGGCTTGGCTTGTTAGAAAAAAAGAAAAATGAAATTTCATCATCTAAAGATCCCTCTTATACATCTGGATTTGTAGATTTCTTTTTAGCTCTGGACGGTCTGGAAGAATCATTTTCTGAACTAAAACATATTTCAATAGCAATGAATAAACACTTTATGTATGAAAGTGGAGAAATATCCGAGGAAGAATTCCTGAATGATGGTATTTTAAATGTAGAAATAGTGGATGCAGGAGATGAAGAATGAAGCTAGATGCTAGAGTTGAGAAAGCCTTACAAGATATAAATTTTGTAGAGAGATATGAAGCATTGTCCCATACTTTTAGTAGGAGTAGAACTCCTAAAGAAGAAGTTTTGGATTATTATGACGGTGATTTTTTGATGGACATAATCAATTCCTTAGGTTATGAAGTGAAATTTGGCAAAAAAGAGTATTTTTTCTCGCTAAAAAAAGAAAGAAATGGTCAATATGAATTCGGCTTTAAATTTTCTTTGGAATATGGAATGGTAGAATTCATCTGGGATTTAAAAGATTCAAACCAAAATGTCTTGTTAGGAACTAATTTGTTTACCATTATAAGATTGCTAACTTCACCAGACAATAAGATAATGGATCCTATTGTTTCTGACTACGTTGATTTTCGAGACGTCATGAAAATCGCTTTTGAAATGTATGAGGATTTCAAGCAAGCATTTTTGAAGGCTGCTGCAGGAGATGAAGAATGAAGCTAGATACTAGAGTTGAACAAGCTCTAATAGAAATCAATTTCGTAGAACGATATGAAAATATTTCTAAAAAATACAATAGGGAGAGAACACCAAAAGGTCAAGAATTGGATTATTATGACGGCGATTTTTTGATGGAAATTGTTGAATTATTAGGCTACAAAGCTCAATATGATAAACGAGAGCGTTTTTTCCATATTGATTTGGAATCAATCGAAAAATTTCAATTTGGTTTCCATTTTGCTCTTGAGTATGGTCGATTAGAATTGATTTGGGTTGCTTATGAAGGAGATAAAGTTGTCCTTGGTTCTCCTTGGACTAGGTATCCTAGGTTGATGATTGCGCGTGATTATATTATAAAACAGCCAATTGTTTCCGACTATGTTGATTTTCGAGACGTCATGAAAATCGCCTTTGAGATGTATGAGGATTTCAAGCAAGTATTTTTGAAGATTGCTAAAGATAAATAATTTAAAAAAATCAAACTATGGAACCTGAAAAAGTAAAAGGTACATTAAAAATGCATTAATCTAATCCAAGTGGTGTATGTACTTCGCGCATTTCTGGTATCACAAATGATGCTGCTAAAGAAGGAATTTTTTTACAATTTTCAAAAAAATATCCAGATTTAAAAATTGTGGTTACATCAGTCGAGAGAGAGGGTGTTAGAAAAGTTGGAAGGTTAAATTTCACAATCCAAAATGGAAAGTATTTGAAGTAGTGAGGTAAGGAAAGTAAAAAATGAGTAAAAATATAAACGCAATATATAAACTAGGGATTGCTACGTGGTTATCCAAATCTATGCAGGAAAGTAAGTTTTATAAAAATATTGATGAGCTTCTTGAAGCTTGTTGGGAATGGGTAGAAAATCAGGAGGTGTCAGCAGATTATTTATACTCTCTTCTTGATGATGGGACTGAATTTGGAGGGGCTTTTATTTATATGCAAGAGGATGATCCAAAATATGAATCAAGGTGGAACTGTATCTTTGAAGCGGGTGCTTCGATATCTTTATTAGCTTTTGAGTTCGAGAGGAAAAAATATATACCTGCTTTATTAGAAGAAATTGATTCTGAACAAGAAGAGGAGTATTTCAATGAACAATTACAGGATATTTTTGGAAACAAAATTGATGTTTTAGAAAATTACAAAAAATATTTATCAAGCAATTCTGATATAACAAAAGATGGAATTTTAAATGAATTATCAGAGATACTCGGTTAAATGTGAAGTTAGTAATATTTCATTTTATCAGCTGTTAAACTGTTGGGTTAAATAAATGTATCCAAAATATAGAGTTGGTAGATAGCTTTTTTAAAGACTGATGAATATAATTGATATACATAAAACGAAATCATCCAATTCATATGGGTGGTTTTCTCGTTTTTCAAAAGTTTTTGTTATACTAGATTTCTATTGATTACACAATTATCTGGTTGTGATATAATATGTCCAAAGTAAGCCCTAGAATTACAATTTACTGAGGAATAAATAGATGAAATTAGACACTAGAGTTGAACAAGCTTTGCAAAATATAAATTTTGTAGAAAAATATGAGAATATTTCTAAAAAATACAGTAGGGAAAGAACTCCGAAAGGTCAAGAATTGGATTATTTTGATGGTGATTTCCTGATGGAAATTGTTGAATTATTAGGCTACAAAGTGCAGTATGATAAACGAGAACGCTTTTTCCATATTGATTTGGAGGAAATTGGACCTTTTCGCTTCGGCTTCCATTTTTCTTTTGAACGAGGAAGGTTGGAATTGATCTGGGTCATCTATGAGGGAAATAAAGCCATCATGGGCAGCCCCTTTGCATCTTATGCCAATGGCTAATCGCACGAGACTATATTATTCTAAATCCAGTTATTTCCGACTATGTAGATTTTCGAGACGTTATGAAAATCGCCTTTGATATGTATGAGGAATTCAAGCAAGCATTTTTGAAGGCTAATGAAGGAGATGAAGAATGAAATTAGATACTAGCTTGATGCAAATCAATTTTCTAGAGCTATGATAGCTTTTGCAGCGTCCTAGGTTCAGAAAGGAATCAAAATGGAATTTACTCTCAACCTCAATCTTTTGCAATTTATGCAAAAATTAACAGAACCGCTAGAAACATATATAGGCAACTCGGATTATAAGGAATTTGTGCATGAAACGTTAGACATTGCGGGCCGATGTATTGATAGGATTAGTGAATCTGATCCAGACTTTCTGTATGCTAGACTGGAAAATTTAGACGAGGAAGACATCTTGACCTATTCGGAGCTGGATAAAAGCACCGATCCAGCTGTGTGGAGATGTATTGATGCTTTCCTTGCGTTAGTAGTTTATCAGTCATACAAAGCCGTTGGACAGCGGTATTTGCCCCAAACCATAGAGTGTGTGGATGAAGATACGCTCGAAGATTATTTTATTCATTATAAGCAACTGGTTAAAAGCTATAGTGACATTGCAAGGAGAACGAAATTGCTTGAGGAGGAAGCCTATGTCTCAGACCCCTCTGTTATCTCTTACTTAGAATTTTTATTTGAGGAGTAAGTGCGAGAATATGAATAGCAATCAACTTTATCTCATGCTGGTCTATTCAGAAGCCATCCTCAGTCATATGGAAACAGAATATAAGCCTCAAATCCGAGTTGCCTTGGACGCTTGCTGGAGTTTTTTGGAAAATAAAAACAAAACGGGCAAGGAGCTTTATAGTCTGCTAGATGATGGAACGGATTTTAAGGGAATTTTCATCTACATGCAATTAGACGAGAAAGAGGATAATGTTCCATCGTGGGACAATCTTAGCTATGCAATCGGTGCAACCGCTAAGGAAGCCTATCTGCTGGACAATCAGCAACAATTGCCTTCTCCTTTGGAAAATATTGATTCAAGCTTAGTAGACTTATTTATTGAAAATTTAAAAGAAATAAATATGAATTTTTATAATCATCTTGAAGGAATTAAGGGCTTTTTGAAGAATGCTTGTCCGCCTTCAAAAAATACTGCTTTGCAAATATTGGAAAGCTTAGGATTATCAAGAGGGAGTTGAGGTTTTAAATGGATAAGCATCAAATACAACAAATAGCTGATATTCTGTATACTGAAAGCAATGCTAAAGCTGTGGCGAGTCTTAAGCAGCTTCAAACTGAAGATGAGCTGTTTGTCTTGCTGGATAATTTTAACTGGGATAATGGATTTGAAGTGCCAAAAGCAGTGCTTAGCCATTCCAAGTGTAGTCTTTCAGTCGCTTTACTATCTTTTTATCGTGCAGATGGCATCAGGTATTTATTTGAGGGAGAGGTAGCCTTTGCAAATTCGCTATCAGAGGAGTGGGAAGGTTTTGTAAAAGATGTCTATACTAAAATTCTTGGAGGCCAATTTCCAAGTGGGACTATCTCTTTTCAGCCCGAAATAACGAAGGTTCAAAAATTTAAACTAAAAAAATTAAAACCAGAAATTGAAGGAGTATTTCTTGATGGCATTTCGGGCAAAGATTTGAATGTAGTCATTTAATGAAATAAATGTTGGAGCCATCCAAAGGACTAGGGATGGTTTTTACGTTTTTTGAGATATTTTGTTATACTAGATTCAAACTTAGCAATCGTTGATGAAGGAGTAAGGATGAAACATAGAATTGCGATTCTATCTGATATACATGGGAATATCACGGCCTTGAAGGCTGTTCTGTCAGATGCTAAAAGACAGGAAGCGACAGAGTATTGGCTTTTGGGGGACATTTTTCTCCCTGGTCCTGGAGAAAATGATTTGCTAGCCTTGTTAAAAGGCCTTCCTATCACAGTGACTGTCCGCGGAAACTGGGATGATTGTGTCCTAGAGGCCTTAGATGGTCAATATGGATTAGAAGACCCAGAGGAAGTCCAGCTCTTGCGTATGACGCAGTATTTGATGGAGCGAATGGATCCTGATCAGATCACTTGGCTGCGGAGTCTGCCTATGGTTGCGAAGAAAGAAATTGATGGCCTGCGTTTTTCGCTCTCGCATAATTTGCCTGCCAAAAACTATGGGAGTGACCTACTGGTTGACAATGATACGGACAAATTTGACCAGCTACTGGATGAGGAGACAGATGTGGCAGTTTACGGTCATGTCCACAAGCAGTTGCTTCGCTATGGTAGCCAAGGGCAACAAATTATCAATCCCGGTTCGATTGGCATGCCCTATTTTGATTGGCTGGCATTGAAAAATCACCGTGCCCAGTATGCCTTGTTAGAAGTTGAAGAAGGGGAACTGGTAAATATCCAATTCCGAAAAGTCGCCTATGATTACGAGGCAGAGTTAGAATTAGCCCAAGATAAAGAGCTTCCTTTCATCGAAATGTATGAAGAATTACGACGTGAAGATAATTACCAAGGGCACAACCGAGAACTATTGGCTGACTTGAATGATAAGTATGGTTACGTAGAGGATGTTAGGCAATTTTTTCAGATAAGTGAACCAAAAGAAAATAAAAGTTGAAGAGAGATAGCATTGAGTTTTGAAGGAAGGGCTTAGATGTTTGAGAAGATTAAATTAGATCCTTTGAACCAGTTTTATCCAGTGAATCTAGATAAGATTAGGGATAGTGAATCAAAGCTGGGCATTCAAATCCCTGAGATCCTACAAGAATTTTATGCAGAAGTCGGATATGGCTTTCTAAAAAGCAAGGTGGATAATATAAACCGTTTCATGGATCCAGAGTCAGTATTAGACTTTAGATTGAGGCAACATGATTTTGACTTTTATCCAGATATTGAAATCTACAAGCAATTTGAGGATGATAAATTAGTTTTCTTTGAAGGCAATGAAGTAGCGCTTCTATCTATCGGATTTGCTGCTGAAAATGAGGGGAAAATCTATTATTATGATAAGGAAATTGCTCCTAATCTAGTAGAGCTTCTAGACAGGCTTATGGAAGATGACACCTTCTATTATGACTTGATATAGCTGGATTTTTTTGGCTAACAGAAATAAATACCGATTTTTATAATCGTGTTAAAGAAGTCGAACGCTTTATCAATAGTAACCAACTAGCTTCAAAAGCTAAAAGAATTAGATAGGATGATGACGATGACACAATTTGAAGATAAATTTATGGAAGTTCAGGCTAGTATGATTTCACTAGCAATGGAATATGTCCAAGATCAGGCAGATAAAATATACATTTATGCAATAGCAGATAGTTTATATAGTTTTAATTTGTTTTATGAAATAAAAGGGAACGTTGTACATAAACACTTGGTAAATAATTTCTTACCAGATGATTCTCAAGTTGATATCAGTCTACAATCAATCTTACTGAGAGAAGGTATCAAGGATGTAGAAAACATGATTAGAATTTGCCAAGAATACGGTCGTGAACATCCAACTGAAATGTGGTTAATTTATGATGCTCAGAAAAATAGTCTTGACAGTCGTTATAGCTATGAAGGACGTTATAACAAGGATGAAGAATTGCTTCCACGTCTAGAGTTTGAAAAATGGTTTGAGGAAGTACAAGGCCAATAACTGTTTTCGACAACGAAATTACATTAAATTGATGAAGCAGCGCAAAAAGACTGCATAGAAGGTAAGAAAGATTTTTGCGGTCATCTAGTTAACGAACTTGGAGAATAAAGAAAACAATGAAATTGAATCATCAAATTTTCGGTAACATAGAGTTTAATAATGGCTGGACAAGACCTATTTCTATAATGATTTTCGGTAAGCAGCATGTTTTAGAGATAAATATTGATGCAGATGAGGATGCAGAATTTGAAGTCAACCAAGAAAAAGCCTATACATTTTTTCAAGAGCATTTATATGAAATTGTAACAGAGGCTAATGCTGCTATTTTATCGTACTATCATCGTGAAATATCAAATATTGTTTCTGGCTACACAAATATAGCTGAAAAACAATATTTTTTGGATAAAATTGGAGATGAGCAGCAAATTTATTCTCTATTACAGCCTAAGCAAATCATGTTTCCTCTAACCTTTGATGAAAGCGTTGAAGAATTTGGCTTTTTATGTGATTGTGATTGGGATAAAGAAAATGGCATAGGAATAAAATTTACCAATGGCCTTTTGTCTGAAATTGGCTATCAAGATATACTTCTATAAGTATATAATTCATAAATTTGTCTATCTTTTATCAAATGCTTCTCAGCTTCAACCGTCCTATGCAAAGATTTTAGAAAAATCCAAAGTTTAATAGGAAACAGGAGCCAGAGCAGTTTAGAGAAGTTTGGGAAAGGAAATCAAGTACGAATATGAAGTGGTTAAATTATAAGGGAATTTCTAAGGATATCATAAAAAGTGTGGAGCATAGATTGCAGATTACTCTACCAGATGATTATAAGCAAGTCGCTTTGAAATATGATGCTGGTTATCCTAATCCCAATCATCTTAAGGTAGAAGGAAAGATAGAAATTTTCAACAATCTAATCAGCCTAGATGAGAATGAAGACAATAATATATATGAGATTCTTGAAGATCTACAAGATCGACTCGGTGACCAACTGATTCCCTTTGCGGAAGATGGTTTTGGAAATGTATTATGTTTTGATTATTCAGCTGAGAAAAGCATCGTTTTTTGGAATCATGAAAAGAACTATGATGATTTTAAAGAAGCGACCTTTGTTTGTTCCAGTTTTTCTAGTCTAATTGAGAGTCTTTTTTAAGAAATATAGACTTTCTATGTACGATCTTCTTGGTAAATGATATCGACGTGCCAATAGTGAGATTTTAAGTATGATGGGAAAAGGCATAGAACAGATTATAGAAAGGTTACTTGAATGGTAGAATATGAAAACAACAAACTAATAGTGAATGGTGAAATTACTGAAATTTTTCAGTTTGCTATACGAGATCTAATAGAAGTGGATGAGGAGTGTATTGTTTTATTAGAAATACCTTTTGATAGTTTGGAGAAAAATAATATTATCAGACTTGATTGTAGAGGAACTGTAGTTTGGACCATTGCTAACAGTGGATACAGTAAGCTTATTTATTCGTTCGAACAGATGATTTTGATAGATGGCTGGCTTTATGCGACGGATTTTTATGCTAGAAGATGCAAAATTGATATAAGCTCAGGAAAAATAGTGGATGTGTCTATATCCAAATAATCACCTGAAATTATTTATTCCTAGGAAGGTGAATCGCAATAATGAATCAGAATAATAAAGCATTATTTAAAATCAAAGCATTGAACTTGTTTGCTTCCATTTATGGGTGGCTTGCGATATTAATATTCTTTTTCCTATGAATAGTAATATTAGCAGGAGTGGTGGAGTTTGGTATTCTATGGAGCATGCATGGAAAGCTAAATTAAATGATATTCCTCTTGAAGAATTAATCAGATAAGGAATAAACCAGGAGGTTAAAAATGTTTGAAAATCAATTAAGCCAATTGTTTAATGATATAGCAATAGTGTAAATCGTATGATTCCGGTAACGTGGAATGATTTCTACTTTAATGTTGAGTTAAAGGAAGGGGACGGAGAAGTTTTTTTCTATTTTAATACGAAAGAAAGTCCTGAAAAATATATTTTCTCACATGATATACCAGTAATTTATGATATTCCATTTTCCGAATATATGGACTCCTTTAATCAATTAATGAGTATTTCTAGAAATATTTTAGAGGTTTTAGAAAATAATAATCAACCTAAATGGTATGCAATGGTTTTAATAGTAAAATCTCGGAAGCAATTAAAAGTTGAGTTTGATTACACTGATTGGTTTGCAAGTCCCTTTACCTCTAATCAAAGGTTGTCTTTTTTTAAACATAAATTTTTAGGAGAAGAACCTGAAAATAATGATTTACTTCAACTTTTTAAAGAAATGGAAGAATATAAAAAACAAAGCTAAATATCTACGACGAAGGCTTAAAGGATTTGGAGTATTTTCCCTATGATTTGTTGGTGCAGGGAGAATAAGCTAAGCAAAGGAGTTAATACGTGATAAGAGATAAAATTCAAACAAAGGAATATTTTCAAGAAAATTTTGAATGGTATTCTAAAACATTACAGCGAAAAATAACTGAATTTCCTGATATAAATCCAGAGTATTATGAGCACCATTTTAGATCTATGGTGATTAATTATGAAGATTTATTAAGAGTTGGCTACTCTCTAGGCAAGGATGTTCAGGAACTCTTTCCTTATTATCAAGGGATTCTCTCCAATTTAAAAGAAGTCGCCTCCGAGGGAGTTTCCTTTTATCGTGCAGTTGATGTCTTTGCCTTGGGCGTTCTTTACAGTGAGCGCAAGGAAGAGTTTCTGGATGATTTGAAGGCTATTTATGAGCAGATGGACCACACAGACGGCTTGATTGAATACTACATGGTCTATCTATTCCATGATAAGATAGTTCCTTTCCATTCGATTTTAGAGTATCAAAATATGATTGAGGACACTTATGAGAGTGTAGCCAAGGCACAGGGTTTCTGGTATTATAGCCATTCTGATGAACCTTGGTATGGAACCCATAAGTATGACAATAGAGGTTATGATGGCTACTGGAGTTTTGACACCGCCGCAACCTGCAAGATCAAAGGAATCTACGACGAAGGCTTGAAGGATTTGGAGTATTTTCCCTATGATTTGTTGGTGTAGGGAGAATAGAAAACGAAGCTTTTTATCTGAAAGAATAGCTTGATTTCTAGAAAGGGGATAAAGATGAAGATCCATTCAGATGTGATAATTGAATTAATAAGTATAGACTTTTTGAAGGAAGAAAGAGAAACAAGTCTACCGATTACTCAGTTAAAGACTGTAAAAGAAGCTGAGAAGAATATTAATAGTTTAAAATGGGAGAATTTTGTCTTAGATAAACGTGGAGATTTTACTGTTTATCTTTTTAAAAATCATAGCGACATGTATAAGCACTGGAATGAACTAGTAGATAGTGCAAAAGAGGAAATCATTCCTGAAATTGAAGCACGATTAGATAACCTGATTACGGAAGGTAAACTGGTAGCATCCATGAAAGATCAGATTAAATTTGATATCATTGGCATAGCTAGGTACCTGACCATTAAAAACGTGGTTCCCCAAGCTGAGTCAACATTTTTCGATGATTTGTATGCTTTATACCAAGCAGGCTACATTCCTTGTGGTTTTGCCAAGGGATGCTATAAGGTTTTATAAGGATAGTTTCTTTCATAGAAGATAAAATGTTCAAGAATGAAATGAATCTTTTGAGAGAAAAAAGATATAAAAGTGAGGATTTTTAGGAATATGTGGAGTCCTTAGAAATGAGCGAACAATACTTACCAATAAGAGATAGTTTAGGTTATCAGAATGTCAAGCAAGTTTTGGAGAAAATTTTTTCGATTGATCTTGATACGATTGCGATTAATGAAGGAGAAGATGAAAATTTTAATTTTCCGTTCGTGTATAACGGTTA
>NZ_CALIIB010000153.1 GCF_938020365.1 uncultured Streptococcus sp.
TAACTTCTACAAAGTTTCCGACATGGACATCCTTAGCCAGACTAGAACCTGGACGGATATGGGCGTAAGGCCCGACCGTCACTCCATCTGCAACGATAGATTCTTCAATCATAGAGCTGGTGATAACAGCTTGCTGACCAATTTCTGAATCTACAATATAAGTCCCATTGGTCAGAATCGTCTCTGCCCCAATCTTGGTGTGACCTTTCAGAGTCACGTTGGCTTCAATTTGCACTTCAGGCGCGATTTCCACATCTACATCAATATAGGTCGCATTTGGATTAACAAAGCTGACACCATTCACCATATGCTGCTGGTTAATTCGGCGACGCATAATGCTTTCAGCTGTCGCCAAAGCCACGCGGTCGTTGACACCGAGACTTTCGTCAAAGTCTTTCAGCGTATAAGCACCAACTTTTTCACCATTTTCACGGAAAATGCCAATCACATCTGTAATATAGTATTCTCCTTGAGCATTGTTGGTATTGATATTTTTGAGTGCCTCAAAGAGACGGGTATTGTCAAAGACATAAGTCCCTGTATTGATTTCCTTGATTTGCTGCTCAAAGTCAGAGGCATCTTTTTGCTCAACGATTTTGATGACTTCTCCGTGCTGGTTGCGCACGATCCGGCCGTAGCCAAAAGGATTGTCCGCTTCTGCTGTCAGAATAGTCGCAACATTCTTATGATTGATATGAAAATCAATTAGATTTTTCAGACTTTCTCCCGTAATCAGGGGAGTATCGCCAGCAATAACTAAGGTTTGACCAGTTAGATTTTCCAAAACAGGCTCGGCCATCATAACCGCGTGACCCGTTCCCAGCTGCTCGGTCTGACGGACAAACTCTGTCTGACCTGCCAAGACTTGCTCGACCAGCTCCGCCTTGTGTCCGATAACAGTGACAGTCTTCTCAGGCTCAATCGCACTAACACTACGGAAAACGTGCTCTAGCATGGAAATTCCTGCTACCTTGTGCAATACCTTTGGTAAATCTGATTTCATGCGGGTACCCTTACCCGCAGCCAAAATAACGGCATAATTTGTCATAAATGAACTCTTTTCTCTAAGATATTACCCTTATTATACCACTAAAAGAGAATTTTTTAAAATGCTAATTGCAGAAGCAGGGAATCGCACTTAAAGAAAAAGGTTCATTGACTAAATCACTCTGCTCAATTTGCAATCCTCCCCATCCAGACCAATTCTTTAGAATCTTCTTGTGGAGCTTAAATACGTTTTTTCCTTCGTTTACACTAGCTTTGATAGCAGCAAATGACTGGCAGCTTATTCTCCTTAAACACTATAGGTCCATTACTTCTATTGTCTAAATTTGGATGGCAATTACACATTTAAAATTGATAAGTAAAGAAATATTTGCTATAATGACATAAAATCAAATGTTCACCCCTGCCCTATGAAGTGCAGGAAACTCTCAAATCTGCTAGGACAATACTATTATTATGTGACCCATTTTGGGATGATACTATTCAAGAATTGAGAGCTCCACTGTCTAGTTTTCTTGTTTTTATCTGGCTAATTATATATTTAAAATTGTAAGGAGATCTTGGTTATGATGTTTACTAAAAATCGCAAGAAGAGAGACGAATACTACCAACAGATTGACAGGATCTATAATAACGATAGTATCATCATTAGCTCAAAGTTACGGGAAGAGCTCCTAAATAGTGCCAAAGGGCTACAGAAGGGGGACCAAATCAGTTATTTGGCATTTAAGTTGTATCCTTTTGTATGTGACGAGGTGCTCAAGAATAAGTCTAACGAATTGATCGCATTCAAAAAATACCTTGAAAAAACAAGATGGAAATATTATTGGGGAAGTGTGCTCATTCGTTAGGGCATAAGTTGCAACTGGCACTTTTGAAAGCATTCAAGATGAATACGCAAATCATCTTCCAATATGGTATGATGATCAAAAACTCATAGAATCTCATAGTGGAGCTGGTGGGCTAGCAACTTACAGTTCACACTAGTTGAGGCTCTGTGAGTTTTTTTCTTGTACCATATCTATAATGTAGCCATAAAAAAGAGGCTGGGACTCTTTTGTCCCAACCTCTTGAATGTAGACACTGTTAGCTCACTAAAGTGGGCTAGAGTCCCATATAAATATTTTGTGACCAGCTACAATCTAAGCTCTCACAGAGATAAATGGTGAACCTTCTGTATTATCTTCAGGTGCTCCGCTCTTTGAACCAAAGATATAATCCACTGAGTACCAACCGTTATTATTAGCATTATAAGGATCATAGACCTGGGTTTGGCCATTTTGATAGCCTCTTAAGACTATCTCATGGGTAACAGGATAGCTAGCAAATACGCTATTACCAACAGCTGCCATGACATGATGACCTGCTGCCAAAGCTTCTTTAAGGGCTGCTGATGAATGCAAGACATCTGTGGTCAGTCCCCAATTCTGTGCTCCTTGGACAATCCCCTTACTTGACGTTCCAAATAGACCATTTCTATTAAAGGAGTCTGTATGATTATAAAGGAAGTCCGCTACGGTTGTTGGTAAAACAGTTTGGCCTGTAATACCAGAAATAGTCATTGCTAATGTGGTAGGAACACAGCCAGTAGCTGCTAAATTATATTTTCCATAATATAAACCAGCCCATCTAGGATCACGTTGCGAATAATATGGCGTATCATAAACTCCTCTCTTGACTGTTGTAGTCGTTCCACCGACGCCTACCAAACTACCATCATTTTGAACATAATAGAGGTGAATGTTGTATTCCCCAGTAGAATATTTATGACTAGAGGTGCGTACTAGGGCCTTATAACTACCATCCGCTTGCCTTTGAGCCCGATACCAAACAATGTCATCCTGACCATTGACACTTGACCATGTTGGCAGGCTAACTTCCTTGACTCCTTTTGGACTATAAACATTAGTTACTACAACTTCGAACGTGCCTAATCGAGGATTATTATTTTTAATGGTGATTTGTCCCGTTGGTTTAATGTGTTCTGAAGCTACATTCGCTGTTGTCTTCGTGCCTCCAACTCCGACCATACGGCCGTCATTCTGCACATAGTAGAGGTGGATATTGTATTCGCCTGTAGAAAACTTGTGGTCACGTAGATTAACCTGTGCCTTATAGGTACCATCAGCTTGCTTGACTGCTCGATACCAGATAATATCGTCTTGACCATTGGTGCTAGACCAAGTTGGCAGAAGCACTTCACGAACTCCCTCTGGACTGCTCACTCCGCTCACGACAACATCAAAACTACCTGCTGTTGAATTGTTATTGGCAATCGTAAGAGTTCCCTTTGGTTTAGCGATAGAAACAGTGGTTGTTGTGCCACTAACCCCAATCATCTGTCCATTATCTTGAAGATAGTAGAGGTGGATATGATACTCACCTGTGGACATCTTATGGTTGCGGGCTTGAATGCTAGCCCTGTAGGTGCCATCGGACTGCTTGGTCGCTGTGTACCAAACAATATCATCTTGGCCTTTATCACTAGACCAAATCGGAAGATGTACGCTCTTGACACCAAAAGGACTGACAACATCAGACACAACAACATCGAAGCTGCCCGTATTCGGATTATTGTTTTCAATTTTCAAGCTTCCTTTAGGCTTGGCTGCTAAACTGAACTGGGTGCCTGCTACACCGACTAATTGGCCGTCATCTTGGATATAGTAAAGATGAACAGTATAGTCTCCCAAAGAATATTTGTGATCGCGAGCCTGAATACGAGCTCGATAAGTACCATCAGACTGTTTGATTGCTGTGTGCCAGACTAGGTCATCTTGACCTTTATCGTTAGACCAAGTCGGCAGCTTGACTTCCTTGACACCAAAAGGATTGGAAACGTTAGAGACAACGACATCAAAGCTACCAGTAGCTGGATCGTTGTTTTCAATTTTCAGGGTTCCTTTAGGTTGAGATAGGCTAACTGTTGTTCGAGTGCCACCTACACCAACCAGCTGACCGTCATCTTGAATATAGTAGAGATGGACATTGTATTCGCCTGTTGATTTCTTATGATTCACCGCTTTGACGGTTGCTCGATAAGTACCATCAGCTTGCTTGACTGCTGTGTACCAGATCAGGTCATCTTGACCTTTATCACTGGACCAGGTCGGTAACCTGACTTCCTTGACGCCATAAGGACTGGAAACACCAGAAACAACAACATCGAAACTACCTGTATCTGGATTATTGTTTTCAATTTTCAGCGTTCCTTTAGGCTGAGCCTTAGAAACTGTAGTCGTTGTACCACCTACACCGACCAACTGGCCATTATCCTGAACATAATAGAGGTGGATATTGTACTCACCTAGAGAGTTCTTGTGGTGGGAAGCTTTGACTGTGACAGTGTAGTTGCCATTGGTCTGGCGCTGCGCCTCATACCAGACTAGATCGTCTTGACCATTGACACTAGACCAAACAGGAACAACAACTTTTTTCACACTATAAGGATCAGAAACTCCTGAGACAACAACATCGAAACTACCTGTGTCTGGATTATTATTGACAATATCAATTTTTCCTTGTGGTTTGCCGATGGTAACAGTTGTTTTTGTGCCGCCTACACCGACCAACTGATTATCTTCCAAGAGATAATAGAGATGAACATTGTACTCACCTGTAGAATACTTGTGGTCACGAGCTGTAACGCTAATTTTATAGGTGCCATCCACTTGTCGTTTAGCATCGTACCAGATAATATCATCCTGACCATTCACGCTAGACCAAGTTGGTAGAGCGACTTTTTTGATAGGCTTAGGGGATGAAATGTTGGTTACATGCACATCGAAGGTACCAGCATTTGGATCGACATTTGTAATATTGATAGTGCCTTGAGGCTTGTCATCAACTGCACGAGAAATTCTCGCTTTTGGCTCAGATTCTGCCCTTGTTTCTGCTTCTTGTGGCTTATCAGAAGCAGCTGTCACAGATCTAAATGAAGCTCTCCCTGAAGAAATGTTTTCAGAAGGGACTGTTGCCAAATCGTTCTTAGGCTGTTCAATCGGCGAGTTACCCTCCTTTTCAGAGGAACTTGAAGCGACTTTTTCGTCTTTGCCTAAAGAAGCTTCAGATACACCACTATCTTTCTTTGTCTCAGAATCTACTTCTGAAGGCTTGCTAGCTGGTTCAGACTGTTTAGAAGCATCTCGATTAGTCACAGCAACTGAAGGCTCCGTTTGCTGCCTATCATTTGCTGCTTGATTTGTTTCGTCAGCAAAAACGCTATTAGCACTGGCTGCTAATAAAATAGCTGTACTAGCTAGATAAACTAATCCTTTTGTTTTCATACGCTTTCTCCATCCTTTTTAGAATTGCACACCTTTATTGTAGCATAATAGGACAATTATTACAAATTGGTAACAAATTTGTTTCGTTTAATCCAAAACTGATTTGAAACCTATTCTTTCTATTATGTAATTCGTAAACAAAAATAAAAAAGAGCTGGGACAGACCAAAAATCAATCATTTTTTGGTCTGATTCCCATCCTCTTCCTCTTTAATGCTCTGTGATGTATTTATAAACTTCTTGGCCTGCTACTGCTCCGTCTCCAACGGCTGTGGTGATTTGGCGTAGGTCTTTCTGACGGACATCACCAATAGCATAAATGCCGTCAATAGCTGTTTTCATATGTTGATCCGTCACAATCCAACCAGCTTCATCGCAAATACCCAGATCTTTGACAAAGTCGCTAACAGGATCTAAGCCGACATAAACAAAGACGCCGCCAAAGTCTGACTCGCTGATTTGTCCCGTTTTTACATTTTCAAAAACCACACTGGTTACCCTACGGTCATCTCCTTTGATTTCTTTTACAACGGAATCCCAAATAAAGCTGATTTTTTCATTGGCAAAGGCCCGCTCCTGCAAGAGCTTTTGCGCCCGCAGTTGGTCACGACGGTGAACAATAGTCACAGACTTTGCAAAGCGCGTGAGGAAAATCGCTTCTTCAACGGCAGAATCGCCGCCTCCGACCACTAAGAGATCCTCATCACGGAAAAAGGCACCATCGCAGACCGCACAGTAGGAAACGCCGCGGCTATTGTATTCTTCCTCGCCAGGAACTCCTAGATGACGATGGTTGGCACCAGGAGCCAAAATCACTGTCTTGGTCTCAAATACTTCATCCTCAGTAATGATTTTCTTATAGTCGCCATGGTCTTCAATTTTTTCAACTTGACCAAACAAATGCTCTACGCCTAGATTTTCTAGGGGCTCAAACATCTTTTCAGCCAGCTCTGGTCCGCTGATACGAGCATAACCGGGATAATTTTCAATCTCCGCAGTATTATTCATCTGGCCGCCATAAATACCGCGTTCAAGCAGGGCCACTTTTAAGTTACTTCTAGCTGCATAGAGGGCTGCTGTCATTCCCGCAGGACCAGCTCCAATGATCATTGTATCGTACATCATCTTTTTCCTTTCTCTTTGTTGTAACTACTGTTATTCTAACAAACTAACTAATCTTTTACAAGTATTTAAGCTTTAAGAATAACCAGTAATCCAAAAATCGCAAAAGACAAGATTGGAATCGTCATAATTGTAATCAAAAGAAGATCGTAAATTTGGCTTTGGCCTACCGCAAGAGTTCGATCCTTGCGACCGAACCGCTGCAATAAAAGCCACAAACCATCGGCAAGGCCTACCAGAATCGTCGTATAGATGAGACTTTGGATATAGAGAGAAAAAATCTTAATTAACATGTCAGCTCCTCAATAATCAGTTGCCTTAAAAAGGTTTTAGTCGAAAACAAACCCAGCTGGTCTAGCCAACTGAGCTTTCACTTTCTCTATTATATCAAATATAAGTCCGTTTGTAACTAGCAAAGAATTCTTTGGTTCTAGCTTCCTTGGGATGATTGATAATCTCCTCTGGACTGCCTGACTCGATAATATGGCCCTTATCCAAGAAAAGCACCCGATCTGCTACCTGAGAAACAAAAGATATATCGTGGCTGACTAGAATCATGGTTTGTCCTGCTTTGGCAGCGTCGGCAATGGATTTCTCTACCTCACCGACTAGCTCTGGGTCAAGGGCTGAGGTCGGCTCATCAAGCAAGAGAACATCTGGCTTCATGGCCAAGGCCCGTGCCAAAGCCACCCGTTGTTTTTGACCGCCTGATAAATGCTTGGGATAATGATTCTCACGATCGGACAGACCCACCTTTGCCAACTCTTCCTTGGCAATTTTAGTCGCTTCTTGATCAGACAAATTTTTAACTACCAGCAAACCTTCCTTGACATTTTCCAGAGCTGTCCGACGGGAAAATAAATTGAACTGTTGAAAAACCATGGCCAGTTTTCGACGTAGCGTCAAAATCTCATCTGGTGAAATAGTTGAAAAATCTACCTTGAAGTTATCAATTTCAATCCTTCCACTGTCTGGCTGCTCCAGATAGTTGAGGCTGCGCAGGAAGGTTGATTTACCAGCACCTGAGGAGCCTATTAGAGCAATGACTTCGCCTTTTTGAATTTCCAAACTCAGATTATCCAAGACCTTTTGGCCAGAAAATTCCTTACTTAACTGGGAAATTTTAATCATCAAATCCTACCTCCTTGCGCTTGCTCCATTTTGTCCAGATTGGCTGGCCCCTTGATATCCATGGCCTTTTCAATCGCACGACCAATTTGCTCAATCACGATATTGACAATCCAGTAAATAATGGAAACGGAAATGAAGCGCTCAAAATAACGATAATCAGAGCCACCGATAGCCTGAGCCTTGGCAAAGACTTCTACGACGCCCGCACTAAAGGCCAGAGATGTTCCCTTTGTCAAGCCGATGAGGGAGTTGATCAGAGTCGGTGTTGCCACAACTGCTGCATTTGGAATGATGACCCGCAGATAGACTTGGCGATTGGTCATTCCCAGACTGCGAGCTGCTTCGATCTCACCCGGATCCACCGAAAGAATGGCTGCCCGAATCGTCTCGCTAGCATAGGCCGCTTCATTGAAGGCAAAGGCGATAATCGCAAAGACTGAGGCAGGAATGGCATTGATATTAAAAGTCGTCCCATACTTTTGATTGATGGCTTTCAACAGGAGCGGAATCCCAAAATAGGTCAGCATGAGCTGAACTAAAAGGGGCGTCCCACGGAGGAAGCTCACAAAGAGAGCCTGAATGGGATACAGAATTCTTGTGCGGTTAATCTTGACTACTGCGAAAATCATGGCCAAGATAATGCCAAAAAATGCCCCACCCAGTGTCAACAAAAGTGTGACAGGTAAGGTTTTCAGAATCGCTGGAATGGCATCAAAAACAGCTCGTAAACTAAATAATTTGCCGTCTGGCAGGAGCTTCAAAAGCTCTTCATACCAGTTTGCAGCTAGGATATAAGTTGTAAACATTTTAATTACTTCTCTTTCTCGATAATGCATTATTCTATCATAATTTGGCCCAGATGCAAACTATTTGGCATCAAGAATAGATAATCTTTAAACCTTTAATAGCTAAGTGGAAAATGACAATAAAATAGACCAGTAATCCTAGTCTATCATAGTTTCACTGGTCTTTAAAATATAATTTTTCTATATCGTCCATAAAAAGAATTTATGGCTAGAATGTCTGACGCTTAGCCTTGCGTTCTGCCCGCCCACGTGCGCGATTTTCAGCTCGCTTGGTCTTGCGGCGTTTCTCATTAACAGCCCATTGGATTTTCTTCTTATAGCCTGGCTTGATTTTTTTCTTTTTCTTCTTGACTAGACCAATCATTTCTGTGTCCAGCTTTTCCTTGGTCTTCTCCCGATTAGCACGGCGATCTCGGTCGTAGGTATCTTGAAATTCCCCATTTTTGATCATCTTAGGAGTAAACTTGATACCCAGCTTTTCCAACTCTCGAATATCTGAATCGTCACTTGGTTGATAAAGGGTAATGGCTGTGCCGGGAAGGCCATTTCGTCCAGTCCGACCAACGCGATGGACAAAGAAAGACAAATCCTGCGGAATGGCATCATTGATGACATGACTGACCCCCTCGATGTCAATCCCTCGAGCTGCCAAGTCCGTCGCCACTATGTATTCAAAATTCAGATTCTTGACCTGATTCATGATACGCTTGCGCTCCCGCGGCGGGATATCACCGTGAATCTTGGCTACTTTTAGACCCTGCGCAGTCAGATAAGCCTGCAATTCATCCGCTCGAGTCTTGGTATTGACAAAAATCATCGCCAGATAAGGCTGGAGGAGCTGACTAATCTCATAAATCTGGGCATTCTTATCCCGCCCCTTGGTTGACAGGAGCCAGTTATCAATGGTATCGGCAATCACCGTCTTGGTCTTAATCTGCTCCATGACCGGATTAGACAGGTATTTCTTCAAGAAAGGTTGAAGCTTCTGCGGAATGGTAGCCGAGAAAACTAAAAACTGCAGGTCTTTAGGCAAGCGAGCTGCAATCCGGTCGACCGTCTCCAAAAAGCCCATATCAAGCGTCATATCAGCCTCGTCCACGACAAAGGTGTGAGCCTTGTGGATAGCCAAATCACCTGACTCAACCAAGTCATAAATCCGCCCCGGCGTTCCAATGACGATATGGGGCTGGCTAGACTCTAGCTTTCCAATCTGACGGGCCTTGTCAGTTCCGCCGACATAGTTGGCCACTCGAATTTCTTGCTCCGAAAAGCTAGCCAGTTGACGTGCTGCCTGATAGATCTGGGTTGCTAATTCTCGGCTGGGTGCTGTAATCACCGCTTGGACACTGTCCGCCTCTTCATCTAATTGCTGGAAGATAGGCAGCAAGAAGGTGTGAGTTTTACCTGATCCTGTTTTGGACTCTCCAACTAAGTCTCGGCCAGATAACACCACCGGAATCAGCTTTTCTTGAACCTCTGTTGCTTCCACAAAGTTCAGGTCCTTGAGGGCTTCCTGAATATAATCTTTAAAGTTAAATTCTGTAAATTTCATTTTTTCCTCTGTTTACTCTTAATCTTATCTATTATACCAAAAAAATATCTTTTCTGCTCAGCTCAGGACGAGAAAAGGCGGGCTTACACCCACCTTTCATATCACAAATATAGAATGGCCAAAGTCAGCAAGCTAGCTAAGAGGCCTACGCCCCAGAAGAAGAAGTCGACCTTCCATTCGCTCCAAGGCTGGCCATGCCCAGAAAAGCCACCAAGCTCAAAGTGGTGATGGACTGGCGTCATACGGAAAATCCGCTTGCCACCCGTCAGCTTGAAGTAAGTCACCTGCATCATAACAGAAGTCGTTTCAAATACATAGACAATTCCGATGAGAAGCAAGGTCCACTCTTGGTGCAAGGCAATGGAGAGGGCTGCAAGCATACCGCCCAAAGCAAGACTGCCCACATCCCCCATAAAGATTTTAGCCGGCTTATGGTTAAAGACAAAGAAACCTAGCAAACCACCAATCATGCTGATAATGACAATCAGAAGGTCAAAACGCTTCTGCTCCAGGGAAATGACTCCGTAAGCCACCAAGCTGATCGCAACGGAGATACTAGCCAAACCATCAATTCCATCGGTCAGATTGACAGCGTTGGAGAAACCAACCAGCCAAAAGAGGACGAAGAAGATATAGAGGAAGCCTAGCTGCACTGGAATCGTAAAGACATTGAGAGAGTCTCCTGCCCCGTGCTGATTGTAGAAGAAGTAAAAGATAACTCCCCCTACCAGCTGCAGAGCTAGTTTCTGCTTAGGATTCAGGCCTTCGTTGATCTTACGAAAGACCTTGAGGAAATCATCCAAAAAGCCAACGATTCCGTAGAGAACCAAGATAAAGAGAATCATAATCAAGCCATTGGACAGTTGTTGGGAAAGCAAAGCTGTCACAAAACTAGCCAAAACAGAAGCAACCAGAAAGACGGTGCCCCCCATCGTCGGCGTTCCAGCCTTAGCCTGATGCTGCTTGACATCCTCATGCATCTGCTGACCTGATATATGAGCCTTGTGATAAAAACGGATAAAGGCAGGAATCCCAACAAGCGTTAGGATAAAGGTCAGAATTCCTGCAATAATTGCTGTTAACATGCTAGTCTCCCAATGTAACGGTTATTTTTTTCAATTTTTTCAGGTCTGTATTGACCTTCTCCTTCTGCTTGACAACTTTTGAGCCTTTGCCTTTAAAATTGACTTCCAGCCCTTGCCATTCAGCAAATTGCTCCACATTTTCCTTGGTCCAGCCATACATATCCGGCAAATCTTCAAAGTTATCACTTAAAATCAAAATCTGTTGATTGGCTTTCAGTTCTTGGCCTTCTTTTACAGAAACCTTCTTGATTTCACTGCCTGTTCCTAAGATGACTGGCTGTACCAGATTGCGGCGAAGCTCGTCAGCCAAGCCTCCTGGGCTGATTTGATTTTTCAGCTTCAGTTGCTTGGTCAAACCATCGATAGATGGCATTTTATAGGTTGTTTCTTTTTCAACCAATTCCAAAGCAGGACTATCTCCAGTCAGATTTAAACTGTCTTTAAGCGCCACAGCTTCTTCCAAGACTGGATTGACAACTTCCTGCCAGAAAAGAGGGGAGAATTTCTCTTCGGGCTGCTGAACAGTGACATACATAATGAAATCTGGACTTTCTGCCGGCGTCATGGCTACTACGGAGAAAATGTTATTATTCTCCCCTTCCAAATAGCCCTTATCTGTCGCAATTTGGGCTGTTCCGGATTTTACGGCCACATCTTGCCCAGAAACCTTGATAACTGGTTCTCCGCCGATATTCAGTGTTCCATAATAAGGGACTGTTCCGACCTGAATCATATAGTCCCGAGTCGTTTTCGCTGCTTTTCCTGAAACTGGATGACCAACGATTTCTGGCTGGGATTTACGGGCACTACCTGTTCGTGAATCATAAATGGCAGAGATAAATTTCGGCTCTAACATGACACCATCATTTGAAATAGCCGAAAAGGCACGTAACATCTGCACTTGGGTCACCCCAATTCCTTGTCCAAAGGAACTCATAGCAATGGTTACAGCATTGTCTGTAGGCAAGGCACCATATTCTTCATATCCCATACCAAAACGAGTCGGTAAGCCAAATTTGAATTTTGATAGATAGTCTATCCACTTGGCATCTCCCATGTCTTGCTCAATGCGTGTCATCCCAACATTACTAGAGTAAGTAAAACCTTGAGCATAGGTCAGGACTTGTCCTGTTGATAACCCCATGTTTACATCCCAGTCGCGGATGGTAGCATCTGCAATCTTATATTCCGAGCTATCGAATGTTCCGGTTGGATTAAAGGATCCATTATCAATCGCTGAGGCTAGAGTCATAACTTTCATCGTTGATCCAGGCTCATACTGCGTCTGGTAAAGGAAGCTATTCCAAGTTTTCAAATGATCTACATTCAGGCCCTCTTTGGTATCCGCATTATAAGTCGGACGCTGGGTCGTTGCTAGAATCTCGCCTGTCTTAGCACTGACCAAAGTCGCACTGACAAATTTTCCTTTAGCTGTTTCTTGGAAGGCATCCATCCGCGTTTCCAAGTATGTCTGTAGCTGGGCAGAGAGGGTTGTATATACATCTTTTCCGTCTTCTGTCTTAACAGAAACTTCCTCTGAACCTGGGATGATGTTTCCTTTGCTGTCTTTTTCATAGGTAACCAGACCATTCTGACCGCCCAAGATACGGTCTAACGACTGCTCCATACCGGATTTTCCTACAAGAGTTTTGTTACCATCTTTATCCTCTTGCATCTGAGCCTGACCGATAAATTGCGAAGCAAAGATACCGTTACTATAGCTGCGGTTAGGGCTGGTTGTAAAATCAATTCCCTCTATCTTTTCCTTCTCCATCGCCTGCCGGATAGAGCTCATAGTACTATAGGTGATCCCATTTCCTTGAGAACCAAAAGAAACCTGCTTTAAATCCTTTTGCGCAAGTTGCTGCTTAACATAGTCCTTATCCATTCCTAGATGTTGATTAAGAATCTCAGCAACCTTTTCATACTGGGATTCCTCTACATAGAGGACCTTGCCAGCGGCGGATTTGTAATTTTTATCAATAACAGCATAAATGTTATAGGTCGTTGCATCTTCAGCGATCGGGACACCGTTGCGGTCATAGATCGTTCCTCGCTTGGCAGCGACCACGACTGTCTTTTGGTGCACTTGCTTGGCACCTTTTGACAAATTAACACCGAATTTCTGATCTGTTCCGATAATGGTCGCAAAATTAATCAAGAAAATGAAAAAAAGAAAGACGGCTAAGGCACTCATGCTTTTTCCCACTCTTCTTCGATTGTATTCGGGTGTCTGTCTGTTTTTTAAAGCATATCGCTGAATGTTTTTTAAAAATCTATTACTCATTGGTTGTACTCACTGTCTTACGATTTCCTTTTTGGAGTTTCATATCCTGAGAGCTGGCCAACTGGGACAGCCTTTCATAACGTGTCAATTCATTCACTTCTTGCTTAATATTATCCAATTCAGCCTGCTCTGACTCAATCTGAGCATTAACTTCAGTCAAATCATGATTGACCTGCAGCAGCTTGGTCTGCATAAACACAATACTGACTGCAAGGATAATCGCTGTTAAAATAATGGAGCCATAGAAGGCTTTTTCGACTCGAGAAAATTTCCGAATCCGTTTTTGAATAGGGTGTTGCTTTCTTTCTGCCATGAAACTTACTCATGCACCTTCCTAGCCACGCGCAATTTCGCAGAATGGGCGCGATTATTGGCTTCTAATTCTTCTTTGCTTGGTAAAATGGGTTTGCGTGAAACTAACTCCAGCTTGGGCTGCAAATCATCTGGAATGAAGGGTAAACCTTTGGGAACATCTACGGTTGAGGCCTCTTTAAACAGTTGCTTGGTCAGGCGATCCTCCAGCGAATGAAAAGTAATCACTGAAATACGCCCCCCCACTGCCAACAAGTCAATAGCCTGCTGAATGGATTCATCGGCCGCCCCCAACTCGTCATTGACTTCAATCCGAATGGCCTGAAAAATCTGCTTGGCTGGATAGCCTTTTTTCTTCAGTTCCTTAGCAGGTTTGGCTGATTTGATAATCTCCGCCAGCTCCGTCGTCGTTTCGATAGGCTTGACTTCTCTCGCTTGCTCGATCTTACGGGCAATCTGCTTGGAAAACTTATCTTCGCCATATTTGAAAAAAATACGGACTAGGTCCTTGTAAGGATAGTGATTCACAACTTGGTAAGCTGTCAAGCTAGCTTCTTGATTCATCCGCATATCCAACGGAGCGTCCTGTTTATAAGAAAAACCGCGCTCCCGCTCATCCAGCTGCGGACTAGATACGCCCAAATCATAACAAATTCCATCAATCTTCTCGACCCCTACTTCATTCAAACGAGTCTTGAGATTGCGGAAATTATCCTTGATAAAGGTCACCATGCCCCGCTCAATATAGGGAGCCAGACGTTTTTTGGCATTATCAATCGCAGTCTGATCCTGGTCAAAAGCATACAAATGCCCCTTGTCTCCCAGCTTGCTCAAAAGATACTCGCTATGACCAGCTCCGCCCAAGGTTGCATCAACATAGATGCCATCTGGTCGAACATCAAGCTGGTCAATCGTTTCGTGAAGAAGTACAGTAATGTGATAAAATTCTTTTGTCATATCTTATCTATTATATCACATTCATGTATAAAAAAAAATCTAAAAGAATATATCAGCTTTTGATAGACTACCTTATAGCTTTTGCAAGTCACTTTTAGAAATCTACCACTTAGCTTACCAGCTTCTACCAGTCAGCGAAAAGGCCTTGCGGGCATGCCACATTTTGCTATAATCATAACTACCAATGCATTGCGAGTTGGAATTCCTTCACATTCCGAAATTGATTCGTCCCAAAAGGAGATTTATTATGAAACTTGCTTTAAGAAATAGACTATTTGCCTTCATCAGTCTGTCACGGATCTTTAATATCCTAGGCTCTTCTATCTATAATATCGTCTTTATCGTATTTGCTTCTAGCATGCCCCAGCCCAAGTTTGCAGTCGGTATTGCTAATTTTATCGTTCTTGTTCCTACCTTTTTCACAGTCTTTGTCGGGATGAAAGCTGACAAAACCCATCGAAAGGCTCGCTGGCTTATTCATCTAGGTTATTTGCAGGCCTTCCTCTTCATCTTAGTCGCCCTCCTAACCAAGTCTGCCTCCTACCTAGCCTTTGCTACCGTCTGCTTTCTCAATATCTTTTCTGACATTATCAGCGACTATCGCAGTGGCCTACAGATGCCTATCTTACAGAAAAATATAGAAGAGAAAGATTTGATGGAAGCTTACTCTTTCACTCAACTTCTCACTTTTTTGGGAAATTTTGCTGGGCAAGCCTTGGGCGTCTGGTTACTTAGTATCAGCCAGCAGAACTTCGCTATGGTCGCCCTCATCAACGCCCTCTGCTTCCTACTCTCCTCAAGCACTCTCTATCTGATTCGCCAAAAACTCACCCATGATGCTCCTGCTGTTGCAGAGCAAAAGCTTCCTTTCAAAAAACAAATGAAAGATCTTTACCAGAATGTCCAAATGATTTTTGAACAAGAAAAAATCGGAAACTTCCTGCTAGTGCTGCTTCAAGTCCTCCTCTTAAACGCATTGGCCGGCTCTATCATGGGACTCTACAATCTCTATTTATTGGATCACCCGTTTTGGGGACTAAACCTAAGCCAGTCTCTACTAGTCATCGAGTCCTGCACAGTGCTTGGGATTATCTCTGCCAGTGCCTTCTCAAATGATTATTTTTCCAATCTCTCTCTGATGAGACTCGTCGTTTGGTGCTCGCTAGCTCTCCTCCTCTTAGGACTCAGCAATTTACTCCAAGCCCCTGCTCTCTTAGGAATTTTCTCTCTTACCTTTCTCATGTATATCTCTGGAAAAATCAATCCTAAAATCAACAGCATGCTACTGAGTAAACTTCCTCCAGAAGTATTAGCCCAAACCTCCAACTTTCTCACCATGCTCTTTACCTTTTCCATTCCACTGGGAAGCATGATTTTTACCAGCCTTGGTCTGTGGAACATGGGAAGCGCTTGGTTGCTCTTCTCTCTGCTTGGTGGTGTCTGCCTTCTGCTCAGCCTCAAAAACAACTAGAGTAAAAATCGTTGCAATTCCATACAAAAAAATAAGGAAGCCTAGGCTTCCTTATTACATATTTTTCAATCTTTCTATCCGATCAGAAATAGGTGGGTGAGTGTAGAAGAGCTTTTGCAAGCCACCCTTCTTCTTAGGATCATTGATATAAAGGGCTGCACTAGCATCATCTACATGGTGCTCCATGGGCTGGCTATTGTCTAACTTCAGCAGGGCATTGATCATGCCCTTAGGATTGCGGGTCAGCTCAACACTTGAAGCGTCTGCCAGATACTCACGTTGACGGGAAATAGCCAACTGCACCAATGTTGCAGCAAGCGGCGCCAAGAGAAGAGCCAGCAGAGAGACAATCATCAAAACAATTCCTAAGCCATTGTCATTGTCCCGGTCGTTTCTTCGACGGCCACCACCGCCAAACCACATCATGCGCCCAGCCATGCTAGACAGCATCGTGACAGCACTTGTAAGTGCCACTGCAATCGTCGAAATGCGAATATCATAATTGCGAATGTGACTGACTTCATGCCCCATTACACTTTCAAGCTCCTCTCGATTCATAAGAGCAAGCAATCCAGTTGTGGCAGCTACTGCCGCATTCTCAGGCTTTGAGCCAGTCGCAAAGGCATTGGGCGAGGCATCTTCTACGATGTAGACCCGAGGCATAGGAATCTGAGCCACCATGGCCATATCCTGCACAACGTGATAAAGTTCAGGCGCTTCCTGCTCGGAAACTTCCCTTGCACCGTTCATCGACATGACAATCTCTGTGGACTGAAAAATCATACTGACAGCATAAATACCACCGATGATGAAAGCAATGGCCATCCCACCAAAGGGAGAATCGAGCCAAAGATAGCCGACAGCTGCCCCAATCAAAGCTAAAAGAGCAAAGAAGGCGACGAGGAGAACCCAAGTGCGCCTTTTATTGCTGGCAATTTGGTCAAACAACATAGTGGCCACCTACCCCAAATCGCTAAAATCCACTTTAGGAACAGCCTTTTCTTCCTCTGGTGTCTCCAAGAAGTCTGCTGCTTTGAAGCCAAACATACCTGCAATGACATTGCTTGGGAAAGTTTCCATTTTGACATTGTAGTTGCTGGTTACTGAATTGTAAAGCTGACGAGAATAAGCAATCTTATTTTCTGTATTTGTCAACTCTTCCTGAAGTTTCAAGTAGTTGGTATTTGCCTTAAGGTCTGGATAATTTTCAGCAACCGCAAAGATACCAGAAATCGAACGAGTCAGAGCATCACTAGCCTCCATAGCTTGGGCAGGTGATGAAGCAGCAGCTACTTGGTTACGCAATCGAGTAACATTTTCCAAGGTTGATTTCTCATATTTCCCATAACCTTTAACCGTCTCTAAAAGGTTGGGAATCAGGTCATTTCTGCGCTTGAGCTGGACATCAATCTGACTCCAAGCCTCTTGAGTTTGCATACGGCTCTTAACAAGCCCATTGTAAACAGAAATCACGAAAATAGCTACAACTGCCACAACAGCAATAATAATTAAAAACATGGACATAATAAAGATACTCCTTATGATTTGATTGCACCTATTATAACAAAAAAAGCTCAACCTGTCTTTCTTGACATGTCATCTAGTAAAAGAGCTTTAGCTTGAGTAATATTCAAACACCAAAATGGTCAAATATCTAGAGCTGGCTTCTTCACTTTTCTAGAAATCAGGGCAAGTCAGTGTCTAATCCTTGGAGACGCAAGAAGCTGATAGGCAGCAGCACCTTGCCCCGTTTTATGATATAATAGAATGAATACTGACAAACAAGGATGAAACTATGACACCGCAAGAATTTTACCAGCTATTAAGCCAGCAGGAAATTGAGCTGACCGACCGCCAGAAAGACCAGTTTGAGCGTTATTTTGAGCTCTTGGTCGAATGGAATGAAAAAATCAATCTGACAGCTATCACAGAGAAAAACGAAGTCTATCTCAAGCATTTCTATGATTCAATTGCCCCCGTTTTACAAGGCCTGATTGACAATCAAGAGCTTAAGCTTCTGGATATCGGAGCCGGGGCCGGCTTTCCTAGCCTCCCTATGAAAATCATCTGCCCTCAGCTAGATGTGACCATCATTGATTCCCTCAACAAACGCATTAACTTCCTCAAACTACTGGCAGAAGAGCTCGGGCTGGACAAGGTTTACTTCTACCACGGCCGCGCAGAAGACTTTGCTCAGGACAAGGCCTTTCGGGCTCAATTTGACCTAGTCACTGCCCGTGCAGTCGCTCGCATGCAGGTCCTATCTGAACTGACCATTCCCTATCTGAAAGTTGGCGGCAAGCTACTGGCACTCAAGGCTTCTAACGCCCCCGAGGAGCTAGAGGAAGCAAAAAATGCCTTGAACCTACTCTTTAGCAAGGTTCAAGACAACCTCAGCTATGCCCTACCAAACGGCGACCCTCGCTTTATCACAGTAGTGGAAAAGAAGAAAGAAACCCCCAACAAATACCCCCGCAAGGCCGGTATGCCAAATAAAAGACCATTATAAAAAGAAAAATCAGGCAAGCCTTGCCTGATTTTTTATGTTTGTTAGACCATATTATTTTTCCACAGCCTCATTATAGATTCGAATCCAAGGAGCAACTTGATTTATCACATCTAAAAATTGTAATAAGTCAATATATTTTTGATCCGTATAAGGCCCAAAAGCCAGACGAATATCTTTGTTAGAACTCATTGGATTGTAATACAGATACAGGTAATGAATTTTTAGATGGTTCGTTTGTTCCACTTCCTCAATCTTAATGGTCACATCAGCTAAGTCAGAAAGCATGAGAAATTGGAAATAAGCATCAACCCGTATGATGGCATCCTTGTAGAGATAGAGAGATAGGCTTTCACGCACATAACGAGAATCGCTATAAATCAGTTGAAATTCCTTTTCAAGCTCTGGAAAGTGAGAATAAAGCTCTTGACAGCGTCGCAAACTCTTTTCTCTATTGACTATAGCAAGGCAAGTAAAGAGACCACTCATCGCCATTAGCAAGATGATTAAAATCAGGGTCATTCTCCCCCCGACTTCATCTGTCTGTGACAAAGCCAAGAGCAAAACGAAAGCCCCTAGACCACAAAAAATAGGAAAAAGTAATTCCTTATAAAATTTAAAATTTATTTTTTCTTGCACCAATTATCCTCTCAATCCAAACATGACTCGTTTTCCAACTCGATCCTATGCCCAAGGATTATAAAAGCGTCCTTGATTGACAGCAAAAAGAAGAAGGCTAAGGGCTAGTAGAAGGACAGACACCACGATTACAAGTTTGTCTAGTTTTCCGAAGGCTTGCTGGGTGTACCAGGTCCGCTTCTTATTTTTCCCAAAGCGGCGTAGCTCCATGGCCGTTGCGATGGTGTTGATTCGCTCGAGCGAGCTGAAAATCAAGGGAATAACGATTTGCAGATTGCCCTTGACCCGCTTGCTAAGGGGAGCTTTCTTGGATAATTCTTGCCCACGCGCCTCTTGAGACATCTTGATGAGGTAAAATTCCTCCTGCAAATCTGGAATATAACGCAAGGTCAGACTGACCGCATAGGCAATCTTATAAGAAAGGCCGATTTGATTCAGACTGGAAGCAAATTGACTGGGATGGGTGGTCATGAGAAAGATCACCGCTAGGGGAATCGTTGAGAAATACTTGAGCAAAAGATTCAAGAGATAAAAGAGCTCCTGAAGTGTGAGATTATAAGCTCCCCATCCTGTCCAGAGCAAATTCTTGGCTCCGTAAATCTCCACCCCATACTGAGGGGCAAAGAGATAGACCATGAGAATATTCAGTGCTGCAAAAGTTCCCGCAAAAGCCAGAACAAAAGAAATATCTTTCAGCCGAATCTCAGACACTCGAAATAACATCAGAGAAGCCAGAGCCACAATAAGGAGGAAACGCGTATCGTAGCTCATCATGGCCGCCACTGAAACCAAGATAAAAAAGATGAGTTTGCTGGCACCAGAAAGAGCATGGAGAAAAGTCTTTCCGGCATGGTAGCCAATCAATTTCTGTTGATTAAACATGACTTTCCTCCTTTTTTCGCATGTAAAATTGGGTCAGAGCTAGCGGATCCACTCCCAGCTTCTCAGCCAAGCTAAAAATCGATGTTTCCTTTAGATTGGCCGCTGCAATCAACTCATGATTGGACAAAACCTGAGCAGGCGACTGGTCGGCTAAAATCTGGCCGTCCACCACCACGATGGCCCGATCCGAATAATCCAACATAAGCTGCATATCATGGGTAATCATAATAATCGTGTGTCCCTGCTGGTTTAGCTCCTCGAGAAAGTCCATCATCTCTGTATAATGACGCTGATCCTGACCAGCTGTCGGCTCATCCAAAAGAATAATCTCTGGATTTAGCACCAAGATAGAAGCAATGGTCACCCGTTTCTTCTGACCAAAAGACAGGGCTGAGATCGGCCAACTGCGGAATTCATAGAGACCGCAAGTTTTGAGAACAGCATGAACCCTTTCTTCAATTTCCGCCTCTGCCAAACCACGCAACCGCAGTCCCAGAGCTACTTCATCAAAGATCATTGTGGTCGAAATCATCTGATTGGGGTTTTGCAGGACATAGCCAATCCGCTCTGCCCGCTCCTTGATAGAGTCGCACTTGATATCCTGTCCCTGCCAACGATACTCCCCTTCTGTATCAATGAAACGACAGAGGGCCTTGGCTAGAGTAGACTTGCCAGCTCCATTTTTTCCAACGATGGCTATCCGCTCCCCCTTGAAAATCTTCAGACTGATATCCCGCAAAATAGGTTGATTGCTCTGATAGGCAAAGGAAACATGGTCGAGTTCCAAAAGTGCTTCGTGACGACTGTCATCCTGCTCTGCTGTTTGCTCGGTCAGTTTCTGCGAAAGTCCTGTAAGTTCCAGCTTGGTTAAATCAGCCAGATGAGTCTCGCTTGCCACATCAAAACCAAGCTGCCGCAGGGCTGTGATATAGAGGGGTTCTCGGATCCCATTTTCCGCTAAGAGTTTCGTCTTGAGCAGATCATCTGGCGCGCCATTAAAGAGGATTTGCCCATCATTGACGAGGACAACTCGGTCAACAGGTCGATAAAGCACATCTTCCAAGCGGTGCTCGATGATGATGGTCGTGGTGGCAGCTTCTCTATGAATCTGATCAATCAAGTCAATCGTATCCTGACCAGACTTGGGATCGAGATTGGCCAAAGGCTCATCAAACAACAAAATTGGACTCTCATCAATCAAAACACCCGCCAGACTGACCCGCTGCTTCTGCCCGCCAGACAAGTCTTGAGGACGGTGATCCAAAAGCTGCTCTAGGTCTAGCTGCTTGGCCCAACGCAGAACTTTCTCCCGCATCAAGGGCAAGGCCACCATATCATTTTCCAGAGCAAAGGCCAGATCCTCTGCCACACTGAGTCCGATAAACTGACCATCCGTGTCCTGCAAGACCGTGCTGACAAGATTTGACTTGTCATAAACGCTGGTGTCAAAAGCTGGCTGCTCCTTAATCAAGAGATGTCCACTGGCCTGTCCCTTGTAAATATTGGGTATAATACCGTTAAGACACTGCCCTAGGGTTGACTTACCAGAGCCAGACGGCCCAATCAGCAGAACCTTTTCCCCCTCATAAATGGTCAGATTGATATGCTTCAAAGTCGGCTCCGACTGAGCCTGATATTGAAAACTAAAATCTTCAAATTGAATAATTTGTTTTTTCATGTTTTTCTATAAGGCCAGAGCGATCTGAATCGCCAGATTGGCCACCTTATCTTTCTCGTCTAAGTCCGCGTGATTAGCCAGGTTGCGCATATCCCAAGCCTCCTCAGACAGATGATCCGCCGCATAAAAGAACTGGCAAACTTGAACGCCACGAAAGGCCGCTAGAGCTGCTACAGCCGAGCACTCCATGTCCACACAGATAGCTCCCGCCTCTTTTCGCCTGCGCAGCTTGTCCGCAGTCTCTCGGAAAATACCATCGGTCGTCCAAACCTTGCCCAAGCTATGAGAAATCCCTCGCTGCTCAAGGAAATCCAAGAGAAAATCCTGCGAGCCGACATTGACCGCTATCTCCGAACTAGCCGGCTGGTAATGATAACTAGTCCCCTCATCGCGCAAAGCCGCTGTCGGAATAATGACGGATGTTGCTTTGATATCCTCGTCCAGCACACCACAAGTCCCAAAGAGAACCAGCTTTCTCATACCAAAAGCAATCAAATCCTCCAGAATAGCCACACAAGCAGAAGCCCCAACTGGTGCATTGAAAAGGGCTAGCTCCTGCCCATCTGCAAAAACCCGATAGATAGGAATTTCAATGTTGGCCATAGATGTCGTCGTAATCAACTCATGGTCAAAATCCGCCAACATTCGGGCAAAGGTCTCCCGAGCAAAGCAGGACACTGCCGTCTGCGGAAAGCCTTCAATAGGCTCTATCAAATCCTCTGGATTGATGATGGCCTTACGGTTTTGATCAAACTCTTCAAGAATCATCGACTTGTTTTGTCCCTTTCTTTAGCATGAAATAGCCAGCTAATGTCCACTGACTCTATCCTACTATTGTATCATAAAAAGGCGGTCTACTGACTATCACCAGCATATTTTCTAGCTAGCCAAGGATATAGGCAGACTCTATAGCAGGGACAAGCTCAAGCGCATTTCAAAACGAAAGAGAGATGCTCATCATATTGACTATTAAATCATAATCTCTGATTTCCACCAAGCACCTTAGATATAATGTCTTCATGTTTCAAAAAATTGAATTTCTGAATTCCAATAATTACGGTGCACATCTAGAATTTTTCAGAAAAGTTTGTAGGTGCTTAATTATCTAGTACTTCTATCTAAACCAACGTGTATATACGCTGAGTACTTCTGTTCTAAAGAATTAAAATCCAAACTCAGTGAGGTTATAAACCACCTTTGCTCCCATACTTCTAAAACATGTTCCTTCTCCAAAACGAACTCTGGCATTGGTATAAAATCTGTGCAACAAAATACGAAAAAACTGTATCCACGAAGAGTCTTTCCGACTGAAAGCTTCATCAATACAGATTTTGAGAATATATTTGAATTTCTAAGAAAGCAAAACTCATTCTGAGCAATTCTTACTTTTTATCATGCTGCGTCAGTTCCTGATTGTAGGCCAAAGCTAGCTTAATCCAGTAAGATAGTTCCTTTTGTCCCTCGCTATCTAAATCAATATAGCCATGATAAAGCCTATTCTTCATCACTGTGACACTGGCACCATTTTTAGGCAGGACCTGCTTTTCCAGTTCCTTACCGATGCGGACCATGACAAGCTCTTGACCTCTCGAACTCACAGTAA
>NZ_CALIIB010000154.1 GCF_938020365.1 uncultured Streptococcus sp.
TGCTTAATTTCATGAAGAAATTGATTCAGCTTCGCAAGAGTGTTTCAGACATTATTCAGCATGGGAAATATGGTCTAGAAGAAATCAAGCCGTATGTGCTTTCTCTGGAATGGGATTATGATGGGCAAAAGGTCCAAGCTATTTTTAATCAATCAGCAGAAAATTATCTTGTAGAGAGTGCTTCTGCAACTCTAACAAGTCATTGCCAAATCTCGGACGGGCAACTTCTTATCTTACCAAAAGGCTTTGTGATTTTTGTGGAAGATTTGCAAACTGAAGAAAATTAATTTTTGGAAATCTGACTTAAAGATTTGTCAAAGTTATTCAGCTTTCAAAAAATCCAATCTAAAAGCAGTCTGTTCAAGTTATATATTTGTAGTTTTTAGGGCTTAGGTGTATAATGAGTCCTTAGCAAGTAACTTACTAGAAAAGAGGAGTTCAGAATGGAATTAAAAGATTTTACCCAAAAAGAGCAGGAGCAAATCAAAGAAGGCCTTAGTACAGCCGTCATTAGTGATAAGGAAGCGGCAAAAAAGATTTTGGCCCTTGTGCCACAAGAATGGCTTAAGCGAATTCCCTTCCTTGTGAGAGGGCATGCAACGACCAAGACGGTTGAGCGAGTTGCCAAGCAATACCCAGAACTTTACGCTGTGGCCAAGCAAGTAGGAGAGCTTCCTGAAAAGGAGCGTGAGGAATTGCGCGCCATCATGACAGCTATCTTCGAGGAAAAGATGAACAAGCACAAGATTAAGTAGACTTACCAGTTTATAGCGAGTCACTTTTTTAAGTTGGCTACTCTACATTATTCCTCTATTCATAAATCAAAGTGACTGCAGTTGATAAAAGTGCGGTCATTTTTTATGGCTTAAGGAAGTTTCTATCCAAGATAGATTTTTCCTTTCTGTTTTTCAGTATTTCTTGCTATAATAACAAGAGGAATTATTTGAAGATGAATATAGGAAAAATGTAAAAAGGACGAAAGAATGAAGAAAGTAAAAAAGATTATGTTGATGAGTGCCTGCACTTTGGCAGTTCTTGCTTTAGCTGCATGTGGGAAGGCACAAAAGCAATCAAACGGCGGTCAAGAGAATTCAACAGTTGGTCAGACTAGCTCGGAAAAATACCCATGGAAGGCGACTTATTCAAATCTGAATAGTCAAAAAAGTATCGAAGAAGTGAAGAGTCTGTTGGCTGCCGACTTGGATAAGGACAGTGTCGATAGCTTTGTCAATTTAGTCAATGACTACAACAGTCTTGTCGGCTCGACTGGATTAAGGGGCGATTTCACTAAATTTACCAAAACTGAATATGATGTAGAAAAAATCAATCCTCTATGGCAGGCAAAGAAGGGCGATTTTATCGGGACAAATTGTCGGATTAATACTTATACTTTGCTGAAAAATAGTATTGAAATTCCTCAAATAGAAAAAGATGACGAACTCTTGTTCATCGATAATGACTCAATTGACAAGGGCAAGCTCTTTAATGCCAAGGATAAGGAAGAATTTGATATCCTGTTTTCAAGAGTCAAGACTGAAGCGACCCAAGATGTCAAGGTACATGCTAAGAAGATGGAGGAATACTTCAAACAATTCAAGTTTAACGAAAAGGCTCGGATGCTCTCCGTCATCGTCCACGACAATCTTGACGGTGATTCTCTCTTTGTAGGGCATGTCGGCGTCTTGGTTCCAGATAAAGACGGATATTTATTTGTCGAAAAGCTGACCTTTGAAGAGCCATATCAAGCTGTCAAGTTTGAGACCAAGGAAGATGTCTACAAATACTTGCAGACTAAATATAAGGACTACACAGGGGAAGGATTGGCCAAGCCCTTTATCATGGACAATGATAAGTGGGTAGAGGGGAAATAGAATTTCTAGTTAGTTAAGTTTTATGTAAACTCTAGTTAAGGGAAGGACATAAAAATGGATAAAAAACAGATATATTTTTCGATTGCCCTTGTTCTTATCGGTTTTCTACTTGTGGAATCAAGTATCTATATCATACCCTATATTGAAGGATTAAAAGAATTAGAAATAGCTGTTTTTGTAATTGGAATTCTGATTTTACTAGGTGTCATCATCTTATTAACAAAGACTAAGAGGCATCATGATTAAAGAGCAGTACTTACGAATAAAAGATTTAGAAATTATTTTATGGGAATTTATTGCTCATAAAGTAGAGGAATTGTCCGTATTCAAAGCCTTATCTGAGAATTTGCCCTATCTTAATAGAGAAAAGCTAGATATGGTTGATTCATCGGAAATTCATGATAGCGAAGGTCTTACTATTGTAGACTTGCAGCAGAATGATAGGGAATTGTTCATTCACTTTGAAATGGACTTTCAACTAATGGGCTGGGCATCTGCTAGAAATGACTATACAGCCTATATCCAAGCGACTCTTGTCGGAAGTTGTCGAGTTGACTTGAAGGCAAAGCTTGCTTTTTCTGACAAGAATGTAAATGCTCTCACTAAAGCTCAATTATTGGAATATGGCGAAAAATTGATTTCGGATTTAGAACTCCAATACCGAAATATTGAAGGTTCTGAACACTATGGATGATGAAACCTTTAAAGGAATTATAATATGAATAGAAAGCAAGCACTGTCTATTTATTTGCTAGGTACCTTTGCTCAACTATTGCTAGTGAGTCTCCTAGTTTGGTTTTTAAGGGCAGGAAGAATGAAAGTTGATTTTACGTCAACAATTGGAATAATTGCTATTGTTTTAGGTGGCTTATCATCTGCTTTTTGGGGCAGTCTTGCCAGTATTGGCTACCATCAATCTAGTTTCAAAAAACTTCTAAAAGATTTTTTTCAAGTCAAAGATAGTCTAGCTAATTATAGTTTGGTGCTTGTTTTCCTGTCCCTAGAGTTTATGCCATTTATCTTTGATGGTAAGATTATTATGCAATCTTGGTTCTTGCCAGTGGCACTCTTTTTCAAAGCTCTTCTTTTTGGTGGGGTTGAAGAAATTGGTTGGCGTTATTTCTTTCAGCCGACCTTGCAGGAAAAAATCCCCTATCTATCAGCTACTCTTATTACCTTTTTAGCATGGTCTAGCTGGCATCTTTTTTACTTCTACATTGAAGGTTCTTTCGGTGTCATTCAGTTACTCCCTTTTCTAGTAGGCCTACTAGCCAACTGTTTTATCTTATCGGCTTTATATCATAAAACACAAAACTTATGGATTTGTGTCATGACTCATGCTTGGATCAATTCCTTGTCTCAGATTTTAGTGAATGAAGATATATGGCTTTCTGTAGTCAGTAAATTACTTATTGTCAGTTTAGCAATCATCATTGCAAGAAAGAAGTATGTAAGGGAGGAAAAATGACAAAATTTATTTCAAAATAATCAGTCGCTATCTGGTATGCATTGATTACCCTCCTTGATGATCTTTTAATAGGGCAAGTTATCCTTTGTTTTTTTCCAGATGGGAGTAGTACGGAGCCTCTCTCCTTGTATCCTCGCTCACATGTTGATTGATGGTTTAGCTGTTATTATGCTGGTTCAGGTTTCTTTTTTTCGTTCATACTTAAAAGGATGTAGTAGATGAAGCAGATTACTTCGTCTTTTTTTCTTTTTGTGTTAAGCTAAGATTAGCAAACTGAAAGGGTTTTCGAATGTATCTAGCAGACTTAATGGAAAAGAGTGAAGCGGGGCAGTTTATTGTCCTGTCTTATTTACAGCAGCATTCTATATCCAGTTTGAAGGACGTTATATCTGAAACCGGCTTCTCGAAAGCAACCTTGACCAAGTATATTAGCTTGATTAACGACAAGGCCGCGGACCATCATGCGGCCTTATCCATCCAGCTTCAGGACGAAACGCTCAGTCTGTCTATCGGATCTGACACCAAGGGACGGGACATTCGCAGACTTTTTTTGGACAATGCTGTCAAATACCAGATTTTAGACTACCTGCTCTATCATCAGCAGTTTTTAGCTCATCAATTGGCACAGGAACTGATGATTAGCGAAGCGACCCTCGGCCGCCATATAGCTGCTCTAAATCAGATTTTATCAGAGTTTGAGCTATCTATCCAAAATGGTCGCTTGAAAGGTCCTGAACACCAGATCCGCTATTTTTATTTTTGCCTCCTTCGCAAGGTCTGGTCCAGCCAAGATTGGGAAAAGGAACTTCAAAAATCAGAAAGAAGGCAGGAAGTTACCGTCTTAGAAGAACTTTGCGGAGCCCAACTCTCTCAAGGGCAGAAGCTAGACTTGGTCCTTTGGGCACATATCACCCAACAGCGCCTGCGGGTCAATGCCTGCCAATTCCAGAACATTGAGCAGAAGATGCAGGGCTATTTTGAAAATATCTTCTACCAGCGCTTGCATCGCCGAACAAATGATTTCTTTGCCGGACAGCACATCACCCTGAGTCAGGAAGATGGAGAAATGATGATTTTCTTTTCATTTCTACTTTCCCATCGGATTCTGCCCCTGCACACCATGGAGTATATACTGGGCTTTGGC
The DNA here is from genome assembly GCF_938020365.1 of uncultured Streptococcus sp. Classification (GTDB taxonomy): domain Bacteria; phylum Bacillota; class Bacilli; order Lactobacillales; family Streptococcaceae; genus Streptococcus. The sequence goes on from NZ_CALIIB010000154.1 coordinate 4,484, forward strand.
GGTGAAATTGCCAGTCTGATTACGCAACTGATTCAAGAGATGA
>NZ_CALIIB010000155.1 GCF_938020365.1 uncultured Streptococcus sp.
GGATTCGTTGACTTTGCTTGAAATTATAATCTTCAAACAAAGTAACTAAGTAACGGTCCAGGGCTTCTTCGTTAGGAAAAAGAACCTTCTTTTTCGTTTGACGTTTAATTTCTTTGTTGAGAGACTCAATGAGCTTTGTCGAATAAATGCTGTGCCAAATTTGGTAGGGAAACTAGAAAAAAGTTAAAAGATTATCCGTATTCTCCAGACTTTCTATGACTTTCCTATACTTTGGCTTCCATTCAGCGATAAAGTTCTCTAAAGCTTGTACTGCCATTTCTAAATTTTCAGCACGATAAATCGTTTTTAATTACCCTAGAATAACCACTCGATTAGATCGTTTCACCTTACTAGCCCTTTTCATCAACCCACTACAGTTGACAAAGAGCTCCTTTTTGCTTTGTTTTAAAAAGTTTATCAAGACGCAGAGTTAAAGTCAGTTAGCTTTGGCTTTCATCGGGCTTGGTTTTTTCTGCTTCAGCCTTTTTGGCTGACTTGATGAGAATCTTGCCATTGCTGGTCATGATAGCTTTGAGCTCTTTTTCGCTTGGATTTTCCAGATAGAAGTCAGTAATAGCATCTTCGATATGGTCTTGAATGGTGCGGCGCAATGGACGAGCACCCATTTTCGGATCGTAGCCAAGATCAACCAATTTTTCTTTGACTTTCTCTGTAACATCCAGATGAATGTCGTTGGTTGCCAAGCGCTGGTTGACATCGTCCAGCATGAGGTTGACGATCTGCAGCAGATTGTCCTTGCTGAGTGGCTTGAATTCGATAATGCCGTCGAAGCGGTTCATAAACTCAGGACTGAAGAAGTTACCCAGCTCACCCAAGACGGAATTGGTACGGCCTTCACGAGCTGCCCCAAAGCCAACGCTGGCTTCAGCTTTGCCCGTTCCGGCATTGGATGTCATGATGATAATGGTGTCCTTGAAGCTGACAGTCCGGCCTTGGCCATCGGTCAGGCGGCCATCATCCAGAACCTGTAGGAACATGTGCATAACGTCAGGGTGGGCCTTTTCTACCTCATCCAGCAGAATGAGCGAGTATGGATTACGACGGACGCGCTCAGTCAACTGGCCAGCTTCCTCATAGCCGACGTAGCCTGGAGGGGCACCGACCAGCTTGGCCACGCTGTGTTTTTCCATGTATTCACTCATATCAAAGCGAATCATGCTGTCAGCCGAGCCAAAGAGCTCAATGGCCAGTTGCTTAGAAAGCTCAGTCTTACCGACACCAGTTGGTCCGACAAAGAGGAAACTTCCGATTGGGCGATTAGGACTTCCTAGTCCGACCCGATTCCGGCGGATGGCCTTGGCAATCTTATCCACTGCATCGTCTTGACCGATGACATGGGCCTTTAGGTCGCTGGCGAGATTGACTAGTTGAGACTGTTCTTTTTCCTTCAGGTCGCCAACTGGGATATTGGTCTTTTGCTCCACGATATGCTCAATGGTCTTCTCGCTGATAATTGGAATATCGTTATCCAGCACGCTCGTCTTTTGGAGTTCCTTGTATTTGGCAATCTGATCACGGAAGTAAGCCGCTTTTTCAAAGTCTTCGTCGCGAGTAGCCTGAGCCTTGAGATTTTCTGCCTCAATCAGCCGCTGGTCAATAACTTTAGGATCAACAAAGTTGAGGGTCAGATTCATCTTAGAGCCAGCCTCGTCCAAGAGGTCGATAGCCTTGTCTGGCAGGAAGCGGTCTTGGATGTAGCGGTTGGAGAGAAGGGCAGCTGCTTCAATGGCCGCGTCTGTGTACTTGACATGATGGTAGTCTTCGTATTTTTTCTGAATCCCTTTGAGGATGGTAATGGTTTCTTCTACTGTTGGCTCATCTACCTTAACGGGCTGCATGCGGCGCTCGAGGGCTGCATCCTTCTCGATGATACGGTATTCATTGAGGGTAGTCGCTCCAACCATTTGGAGTTCTCCGCGAGCCAGAGCTGGTTTAAGGATATTTCCGGCGTCCATATTGCCATCGCCAGCAGAACCCGCTCCGACAATTTCATGGATTTCATCAATGAAGAGAATGACATCTTGACGAGAGCGAATCTCGTCCATGAGCTTCTGCATCCGCTCTTCAAATTGACCTCGGATACCAGTCCCTTGTACTAGGCTGACAACGTCCAGGCGGATAACTTCCTTGCCTTGGAGTTTATGAGGTACATCCCCATCCACAATCTTCTGGGCTAGGCCTTCGACCACAGCCGTTTTTCCGACACCGGGCTCTCCAATAAGGACAGGATTGTTTTTGGTGCGGCGGTTGAGGATTTCAATGACACGAGTAATCTCTTCGTCCCGACCGATGACAGGGTCAATTTCTCCTTTACGGGCGATCTCAGTCACATTGATACCAAACTCTTCTAGGAGACCTTTTGGCTTTTGCGGAGCCTGTTGGCGTGCTCCGCCTCCATGATTGGAATTGCCACCATAGCCACCGCCACCGTAGCCTCCTCCAGATTGAGTTGGCGGGATATTTGGTTCTTGGGGTTGTTGGAAATTACCAAGACTGTTAAAGAAATCGTCAATAGGATCAATTCCTTGGTTGTTAGCCTGAGTCAGTCCTCGAAAAAGGCTATTGTTAGGGTCTGTCTTCATGATTTGGTAGCAGTTTTGACAAAGGTCAATCTGCTGCTTGTTTCCGTTTACATTTGTATAGAGATGGATGGTTGATTCATTGATTTTACAATTTTGACAAAGCATATTCTACCTCTTTCTTTGGCCGTAGATCCACCTATTTTTAAATGGTCAAAAATAGTCAAAGTATTATAGTTTCATTATATCAGTATTCTTGCACAATGCAAGAATTTACTACAAAATCCTCCCTGAGACTGATTTTTTGAGAAATTATAGTGCGAAAAGAGAAAAAAATGGTCTTTTACTGGTATTTCAGTTTCTTTTTATGGTAAAATAGGAGAGAAGCAAGTAAATAGGAGAAATAAAATGGAATCACATTTAGTTAGAATCATCAATCGTTTGGAAGCTATGGCCAAAGATGGTGGAAATTTAAAACGTAATTTTGAACGTGAAGGAGTGGTTGTTGCCGAAGTAGCGTACAGCTACGACGAAGAAAATGGACCAATTTTTACTCTGCGTGATGTGGCAGCGCGTGAGACTTATACTTTCGATAGTATTGACTTGATTGCCATGGAAATTTATGAATTATTATACTAAAAAGCAGGCTTCTGCTTTTTTATTTTGCTCGTCAAGATCAGTCTTTAATCCTATAACTTTATATAAGAAAAATGTATAAGTAGGACAAGAGGATTTCTGATATAATGAATAAATATAGTGAAAAAGAAATGAGAAAAGAATGGCAAACATTATTGACGGAAAAGCTTTAGCAGAAAAGCTTCAAGCGAAACTTGCAGAAAAAACAGCAAAATTAAAAGCAGAGACAGGTCAGGAACCTGGTTTAGTGGTGATTTTGGTGGGCGACAATCCAGCCAGTCAGGTTTATGTGAGAAATAAAGAGCGGTCTGCACTAGCTGCAGGCTTCCGCAGTGAAGTTGTGCGTCTGTCTGAGTCAACAAGTCAGGAAGAATTACTGACCTTGATTGCTAAATATAATCAGGATCCAGCTTGGCACGGAATCCTAGTCCAGCTTCCTTTGCCAGCCCATATTGATGATGAAGCGGTTTTATTAGCCATTGATCCAGACAAGGATGTAGATGGCTTTCATCCAACCAATATGGGGCGACTTTGGTCAGGACATCCCTTGATGATTCCTTCTACACCAGCAGGAATCATGGAAATGTTCCGCGAATATAAGGTGGACTTGGAAGGCAAGAATGCGGTGGTGATTGGTCGTAGTAATATTGTCGGTAAACCTATGGCTCAGCTTCTGTTGTCTAAAAATGCGACCGTTACTTTGACGCACTCAAGGACCCATCATTTAGCGAAAATTGCAAAGAAAGCTGATATTTTGGTGGTGGCTATCGGACGAGGACACTTTGTAACCAAGGACTTTGTCAAGGAGGGAGCTGTCGTGATTGATGTCGGTATGAATCGGGACGAAAATGGCAAGCTGATTGGTGATGTTAAATTTGACGAAGTGGCAGAAGTGGCTAGTCTCATTACGCCGGTTCCAAAAGGGGTCGGGCCGATGACCATTACCATGCTAATGGAACAGACTTATCAGGCCTTTGTTAGAAGTTTAGAGAAATAATAGAAAAATAGCATTTGGCTGATCTATTTCTTCTTTCAATTGTTTTTGGTCATCTTGTCGCTAGTGGTATTAGACAAGAAACTATAGAGATAGGCTAAAGCGAGGTTGGGTCAAATATTCCCCCTCGTTTTCTCATAGGCGAATCTAACTTTTTTATAGGTAGCCTGCCTGATTTTTCTAAATTTTGAAAACATAAGAGAAAACTGTGAAAGCGTTTGAAATTAGTTGGAAAATACAGTATAATAAGATTAGAAAAAGAAATTAGAGGAGGCTTCTCATGGCAGTAAAAGATTTTATGACACGCAAGGTTGTATACATTAGCCCAGACACAACGATTGCACATGCGGCAGATATTATGCGCGACCAAAAATTGCACCGCTTGCCTGTGATTGAAAATGATAAGCTGGTGGGTCTTGTGACAGAGGGAACAATCGCAGAAGCAAGTCCATCAAAGGCAACGAGCCTATCTATTTATGAAATGAACTATCTTCTGAATAAAACCAAGGTAAAAGATGTGATGATTCAGGATGTCGTTACTATTTCCCAGTATGCTAGTCTGGAAGATGCGACTTATTTGATGTTGAAAAATAAAATTGGAATCTTACCAGTTGTTGACAATGAGCAGGTCTATGGAATCATTACGGATCGTGACATTTTCAAAGCTTTTCTAGAAGTGTCTGGTTATGGCGAAAAGGGCGTTCGAATGCGCTTTGTCACAGAAGACGAGGTTGGTGTCCTATCGCATATTATCGCCTTACTTGTCGAAGAAAACCTCAATATTTCAAACACAGTTAATATTCCTCGTAAGGACGGTAAAGTTGTCATTGAGGTACAAATTGACGGAGACATTGACTTGGTTTCCTTGAAGTCCAAGTTTGAAGCACACAATATAAAAGTAGAAGATATTACCCGCACTAGCGCAAAAGTTTTATAAAGTAAGAGCCTCAGTTGAGGCTTTTATTTTCTTGCCAATTGGCTTCCTAAGATGGTATAATCAAGGAACTGCAATCAATGATAGAGGAGAAAAGATGAGTATTTTAGAAGTAAAAAATCTCAGCCACGGTTTTGGTGACCGGGCTATTTTTGAGGATGTATCCTTCCGCCTGCTCAAGGGGGAGCATATTGGTCTAGTCGGTGCCAATGGTGAGGGAAAGTCAACCTTTATGAGCATTGTGACGGGTAAAATGCTGCCGGATGAAGGCAAGGTCGAGTGGTCCAAGTATGTGACGGCTGGCTATCTGGACCAGCATGCTGTATTGGAGCAGGGCCAAACTGTCCGCGATGTGCTGCGGACAGCCTTTGACGAGCTGTTCAAGACTGAGGCCCGTATCAATGAAATCTACATGAGCATGGCTGAGGATGGAGCGGATGTGGATGCCCTGATGGAAGAAGTAGGCGAACTGCAGGACCGCTTGGAGAGCCGGGATTTCTATACTCTAGATGCCAAGATTGACGAAGTTGCACGAGCACTAGGTGTCATGGACTACGGTATGGAAAGCGATGTGACAGAGCTATCTGGTGGGCAGCGGACTAAGGTTCTCTTGGCTAAGCTGCTTCTGGAAAAGCCAGATATCCTGCTTTTGGACGAGCCAACCAACTATCTAGATGCGGAGCATATTGACTGGCTCAAGCGTTACCTCCAAAACTATGAAAACGCCTTTGTCCTGATCTCCCATGATATTCCTTTCTTGAATGACGTCATCAATATCGTCTACCATGTGGAAAATCAGCAGTTAACCCGCTATTCTGGGGATTATTACCAGTTCTTAGAGGTCTATGAGATGAAAAAATCTCAGTTGGAAGCAGCCTACGAGCGCCAGCAGAAGGAAATTGCGGACCTTAAGGACTTTGTAGCTCGTAATAAAGCTCGTGTAGCGACCCGTAATATGGCCATGTCTCGCCAGAAAAAATTAGATAAGATGGACATTATTGAGCTGCAGAGTGAGAAGCCTAAGCCTTCCTTCGACTTCAAGACTGCCCGTACACCTGGTCGCTTTATCTTCCAAGTTAAGGACTTGCAGATTGGGTATGACCGTCCACTGACCCAGCCTCTTAATCTGACCTTTGAGCGTAATCAGAAGGTGGCCATCATCGGAGCAAATGGGATTGGGAAAACAACCCTACTCAAGAGTTTGCTGGGGATTATCCCGCCTATCGCAGGTCAGGTCGAACGTGGGGACTATCTAGAGCTGGGTTATTTCGAGCAGGAAGTCGAGGGCGGCAATCGTCAGACACCGCTCGAAGCCGTTTGGAATGCTTTTCCTGCTCTAAATCAAGCAGAAGTCCGAGCAGCTCTGGCCAGATGTGGTCTGACTTCCAAGCACATCGAGAGCCAGATCCAAGTTCTGTCAGGTGGCGAGCAGGCTAAGGTCCGCCTTTGTCTTCTCATGAACCGAGAAAATAATGTTCTGGTGCTGGACGAGCCGACCAACCACCTGGATGTAGATGCCAAGGAAGAGCTCAAACGCGCTCTGAAAGAATACAAGGGCAGCATTCTCATGGTCTGCCACGAGCCTGATTTCTATGAAGGCTGGATGGATCAGATCTGGGATTTCAATCAACTAACTTAAAAAGCTATTAAGGCGGTTTTGCTTGCAGAGACGAGGGTATCTTCTCAGTCACTTGCAAGCAGCCGCTTTTAATAGCTTTAGTTTTTAATATCACATGGTTGCAAATGCAACTGTTTTGTGTTATACTTCTTCTTGTCGGGAGTTTTGAATTTTCTGTAGGATATGATCCAACTGAAAGAGTTCAGATGAAGTCAGTTGATGCAGACTAGTCTGAATATATCTGTCCTCGTAGCCAATCAGCTTATCATATACTTTTAGTGCAGGAGTCAGTGGATAGAGCTCCTTGAATTTCTTATTCTCTTGCTTAGTTTTCTTGACAATCAAGCCCCTTTCCTCCAACTTTCGAAGAGACCTGCTCAGGGTAGTCTTGTCAATCTGAACCAGCTCTGCTAGCTGAGATTGATGGATGGCGGGGTGTTCGACAATGCGAGTAAGAATGAGAAAGAGATTATTATCAAGCCCGTATTGGCCAGCTTCTTGATTCATTTTCATCATAGCTTGACGGGAGATGAAACCCATTTGACGAAATAACTGACGGTAATCCATAAGAACTCCTTTGATAGTTGCATTTACAATGATTATATAATAAAGCAAGGACGAAAACAAGCATGTGGCATAAAAAATATTTGCAAGAATTGGATACACTAGAGTTTTACAAGATTCTAAAACTGCGGATCGATACCTTTGTCGTCGAGCAAGAGCGAATCTATCATGAATTGGATGAAAAAGACTTAAAAGCTGTTCACATTTTTCATGTTAATAAACAAGAGGAAGTAGATGCCTATGCCCGCGTGTTTGAGAAAGCTGAAAAAGTCGTTTTTGGTCGTCTTGTGACAGCCCCGTCAGCCAGAGGAAAGGGTTTGGGGAATAGATTAGTAGAGGAAATCTTGATTCTTTGTGAGAAAAAATGGCCGGGAAAAATGATTGAAATTGAAGCTCAGGAGCAAGTCGTGGGACTTTATGAAAAATTCGGTTTTGTGACTCAAGGAGAGCCTTTTATCTTTGAATCGACGCCTCATATCAAAATGATTTACAAAAAATAAGAAAATCCAGTTGAAGAACCGCTCATAATGATGGTGTCTCAACTGGATTTTGCTTTCTTAAAACATGGAATATTCGTCTGCTAACATGACTGTTTCTCTGCCGTTATTATCCACAACGTAGATCATGCGAGGGTAGAATGGGTCAAATTTATAGGTGAAATCAAAGGAGATGAGTGTATCGAGATGGTCCTCAGAAAAACGAAAAGTCAGCTTTCCTTCGTTATTGATCAACTCGAAGCGAATCAGATTATTCAAAGGGAAGACATCTTTAAGGAAGTTGTCGATGATGTACCAGAAAGTGTCAATCACATCATCTGGAAGGCTAGTGATAGCGCCAAAGCTGGCATAGCGACCACGAGTATTGGTAAAAGCCATGAGACTCACTCCTTTCTAGAAATTTGCTGTGGAGGACCAGAAATTGATCCTCTAGTGCTTTACTAGCAGCATTGATGGTTCTATCATACAAGAAATAAGTAGGAATTGCAAGAAATTGCTTCCTTGCTGGACAAAGGATTTTTGGAAAAGAAAGCAAGAAAAAAGAGCTTGCGCTCTTTGACAACTTTATCGATTCTTTAGTTCAACATAACGTTTGTACCAAATTTTCACATAAGCATCGGAGAAGGGACCGCGTTCGTTGTTGATCCAGTCAACCAGAATCTTGACGTTTTCCTTGAGAATGAAATCCAAATCATCCGAATAGTTCATTTGCCTTTTATGGCGCTCATACTCTTCTACATCAAGCAGCCGTTTTTCTCCGTCTGTGAATACCTTAACATCTAAATCATAGTCGATATACTTAAGGGCTTCATTGTCCAGATAATAGGGGCTGGCAAGGTTGCAGTAGTATGAAGTGCCATTATCACGAATCATGGCAATGATATTAAACCAATATTTCTTATGAAAATAGACAATGGCAGGCTCTCGTGTTACCCAGCGCCGGCCATCACTTTCTGTTACCAGTGTGTGGTCATTAACGCCAATAATGGCATTTTCTGTTGTCTTTAGTACCATGGTATCTCGCCAAGTACGGTGAAGATTCCCATCATGCTTATAACTTTGAATTGTAATAAAGTCGCCTTCTTTGGGAAGTTTCATAACCTACCAACTTTCTACAATTTTTAAGTTTATCCTCTTTATTGTAACATATTTTCATAAAAATGCCTAAGTTTTCATAGAAAATCTTAAAGATATTCTCTCAGAGCGCTGGCAATGTCCGAAAAATCATAGCCTTTGCGGGCCAGAGCTTGAGTCAGACGCTGTTTTAAGTCGTAGCCCTCGTACTTTTTTGAGTACTTGCGGTATTGCTTGTCTAGCTCTTTATAGAGTAGTTCTTGTTGGTTTTCCTGGTCTTCTTCGATTTCCAAATGCTGATAGGCGGTTTTGGCTTGTCCATAAGAAAATCCTTTGTTTATCAGAGCTTGGAGGATTTTATCTTGCAAGGCCTTGCTGGGCAGTTTTCCTTGGTATTTCTTTAAAAGTTTCTCAGCAACTCGCTCGGCTGGCTCAGTGAAATCAAACCGGTTCAATTCTTCTTCTATGATAGTGGCAGAAATCCCTTTTTGACTGAGTTTTTGTTTTAGAACAAAAGCGCCTTTGTCACCAGTGAGAAGGTTGGATTGGATAAAAGAATTGGCATATTTTCTATCATTAATCCAATTATCCTTTTTTAGATTGTCCAAGACCTGACTGATGATTTCTGGTTGGATGTCGTGCTGGGTTAGGTAGTCCTTGATTTCCTTGGCAGTCCTTTGCTTGAAGGAGAGATGGTAGAGAGCTAGATTTTTTCCATAGGAAAATTGGGCGTAAGTTTGAATTTCTTTTAGTTCCTGCTCCGTGATTTCCATTCCTTTAGACAGCATGAAGCGGACGATAGTGTCTTCTGTAATATAAAGCTTTTCGCTGTCGTCCAACTCCAAGAGGTAGAGTCTTTTTTTCTTTTCGATTTTTGTGATTTTCATAAGAGATTTTGGTAAAATCCTTTCTTTTAGCCAAATGCTTCAAAGGCAGCAATCAAGGGCAGTTTGTCTGTATCAACATCCTTCCGGCCATAGTAGTCAAGAAAGAGCTCTGCGTATTTGGGGTCAGATAAATTATAAGTAAGAGACCAGATGGCCCAGTAAAGGTCAATGTGGCGATCACTGAGGCTAGCGAGACCAACGTCAATAAAGCAGGAGAAGGTGGAAGCGTCTTTCAGAATGAAATTAGGCAAGCAGGCATCTCCGTGAATCAAGGAGTCTGACGTCAGTAGGTGTCCCTGTTCTTGGATAAGCTGGTATGCTTCCTCACGACTTTGGATATGAAATTGAGGCAGCAAGGCTTTTTGATAAAAGCAACCTTTCTGATAATTTTCCTCTGCCTGCTCTTTATAGTGTTGGAGGCGATGCTGGATTGGAAAATGCTGGGGTTGGATGCTATGAAGTTTTCTGAGCGCGGCAGCCATCGTTTGGTAAAGTTCTTCTGGCTGTTGGAGAAAGGCTAGGGCGTCCTTGCCCTCGGCTTCTCTAGTCAGCAGGAAGTCATGGTCTGCTGACAGGTAGTGAATGACAGGTACACCGAGTTTTTGCTTCTCAAACCATTTGGCAAGTGTGGCTTCTTGGGATAACTTGCCTTTTTGGTCGATTTTCAAATAATAGCCCGTATCGGCATAGAAAACACGGGCGCTTGAATGTGAGGAGCTGTCGTAAAAGTTGGCTCCCTCTAGATAAGTTCGGATTTGCTCAGGGAAATATGCGAGTGGAAGAGATATTTTTTCTGCTTTCATACTTTTATTGTAACATATTCTCAACGAATCGACTCTAGCGTGGTATAATAGAGGCATGAATGTAAAAGTGAAGCAAAGAATCCCCCTAAAAATCAAGAAAATGGGAATCAATGGGGAAGGAATTGGGTTTTATAAGAAAACACTGGTCTTTGTGCCGGGGGCTTTGAAAGGCGAGGAAGTCTACTGTCAGGTGACCAAGGTGCAGCGGAATTTCATCGAAGCCAAGCTCTTGACCATCAACAAGCGGTCGAAATTTCGGGTGGAAGCGCCTTGTGAGATTTATGATAGCTGTGGGGGCTGTCAAATCATGCACCTCCACTATGACAAGCAGTTGGAGTTTAAAGAAGATTTGCTGCGTCAGGCTTTGAAAAAATTTGCGCCAGATGGTTATGAAAACTATGAGATTCGTCCGACCATTGGTATGCAGGAGCCGCTCTATTATCGGGCCAAGTTGCAGTTTCAGACTCGCAAGTTTAAGGATGAGGTCAAGGCGGGACTCTATGCCCAGAATTCCCACTATCTGGTCTCGCTGAAAAACTGTCTGGTTCAGGACAAGGTGACACAACAGATCATAAATAAGGTGGCTCGGCTTTTAGGCAAGTATAGGCTGCCCATCTATGATGAGAGGAAGACTGCTGGAGTGCGTACCGTCATGATTCGCAGAGCCAGAAAGACGGGTCAGGTGCAGATGATTTTTGTGACAGGGCGCAAGCTAGACTTTTCTCCAGTCGTTCAAGACCTAGTGGCTGAATTTCCAGAGCTAGAGACAGTGGCGGTCAATTATCATACCAGCAAGTCCAGCGAGATTTATGGGGATAAGACAGAGATTATCTGGGGCGAGGAAGCCATCCAAGAAGGAGTGCTGGACTATGAGTTCTCCCTGTCCCCTCGGGCTTTTTATCAGCTCAATCCTGAGCAGACAGAGGTGCTTTATGGGGAGGCAGTCAAGGCTTTGGATGTGACGAAAGAAGACCATTTGATTGACGCCTATTGCGGAGTGGGGACCATCGGCTTTGCCTTTGCTAAAAGGGTCAAGTCTCTGCGAGGCATGGACATCATCCCTGAGGCCATTGAAGACGCTAAGCGCAATGCGAAACGGATGGGTTTTGACAATACGCTCTACGAGGCTGGAACGGCAGAGGAGATTATTCCTCGCTGGTACGCTGAAGGTTATCGGGCGGATGCCTTGATTGTCGATCCGCCGCGAACAGGTCTGGATGATAAGCTGCTGGAGACGATTGTCCGCTATGCACCTGAGAAGATGGTCTACGTTTCCTGCAATGTCTCAACCTTGGCGCGCGATTTGGTCAAGCTATGTCAGGTATACGATGTCCACTACATCCAGTCGGTTGATATGTTTCCCCATACCGCTCGGACGGAGGCAGTGGTGAAATTGGTCAAAAAAGTATATTGATGTGAACGTCTGTTTTGATGTCGACTGCGTAGACAAAAAATAGATACGTCAGTAATAAATTAACTCAACGAGAACATTTTAATAAGTGTTCTCGCTTTTTTATTTTCAGGAGGAAAGCATGCAAAAGGAAGAACAGTCATCACGACAAATCATAGTGTGCCATCTCATGGCTATCATGGGAATAAATATTGAGAAAGCAACTCAGTTAATTGCTGAAATGGAAGAGTCAGGGCTAATCCAATTTGATGAGCTAGGAAATGTCGGTTTATTAGTGTTGGAGGGACAATCATGAAACGTATTACCGCAAATCACTACCAAACGTCAGAACGCTATTATAAGCTCCCAAAAATCTTGTTTGAGAGCGAGTGCTATAAGGATATAAAGTTAGAAGTCAAAGTAGCCTATGCTGTTCTAAAAGACCGTTTGGAGTTCTCGTTGAGTAAGGGGTGGATAGATGAGGATGTGGCTATCTATTTGGTTTATTCCAGCTCTAAACTCAGGGCACTTCTTGGCTGTTCCAAGTCAAAATTGCTGACGATAAAGAAAACGTTGCGAGAGGTATGGCTTGATAGATGAAGTTCAACGGTCTTCCAGTGAAAAAGGACGCTTGACCAATAAGATTTACTTAGGGGAGCTAGAACATGAACCTACCCCCGTCTTAAATTCAGACGGGGGTAGTGTTCAAAAAACACTAAGGAGGTATCAAAATCAGCCGGGGTCGGTCTTAAATTCAGCCACTAGTGAGACTGAAGTTAGTGAGACTGATATGAGTGAAACTAAAGGGAGTGAGTCTGTCATTGAGGACGAGGAGGAGAAAGAAAGTCAAACAAGTAGGAAAAGCGATAATGAACATTTTCATCGAAAGGTGGACCGATTCACAAGATACGACAGAGATTATATTTGGGGATTGGTTCACGACCAGTTGAGACAATGATTTCATTTATTTTTTATTTACTAGTTTATTAAAATGGTCAGTATAGTATAATTTTAACTTGTCTTCTCTTAAAATATCGAATACTTGTATGGCCTGTTTCATTTTTTCAATTCCACTACTTAATTGGCGTTTAAATTCATAGTAGCCAGTTGCATAGAGAAAAACTGTCTGTTCATAGAAGTTCAATTCATTATCTAATAATGTTTTTATTTCACTAATTAAATAGCAACAATTAGAAAATTTTTCCTCATCTATACTAAGAATTAAACAATTTATAGCAAGTTGAGCGACCATTCGTTTATTGGTTTTATTCAGAGAAGAGTAGAGATAATTCTTTAGCAGTTCCTTTGTCAATAAGAAGTAGGAATTGTAGTTAATTGTTCGTACACAGTTACCAAATAGAACAATCTCATAGTAACCCCATTTTTCGACTTTGAAAAGATAGTCTATTAATTGAAGTAATTCTTCATCTGATGGACTGATACTCGAATCCATTGTGTGTAGAATGGATTTTATCATAGTTTTCTCTAAAGGATCTAGAGTGTAATTTGTAGTGTCAGATAGTAGGCACGTTATATTATCGATTCATAACCAAATTTCTCCCTAGAAATTCCAAAAAATGGATGCTGCAATCCGCTTACATCCATAAACAAAGGGATGATCCTTTATCAAGAAATATAAAAGATTTGCTGCTTTTCTTCTAGTGATGGATATACCTCGTTTATTTCCTTCTCCCGTTTTCATCAAAGTTTTTCTTCAATGCAATCTCTGTTGAAATCATCGCGCCAACAAAAGGGATTGTCTGAATCATCGTGATAATAAAGCCAACAGTACTCATTGTCTCCGTTCCCTTTTCAAAAACAATGACCATGGCAATCACGGAGAGAGGTGCTGAAAGTAGTCCGCAAAGATACCATACTTTCCCAAAATATTGATTCGCAAACTTCCATGTTTCTTCATTCCTCATGGACCTTTTTGTTCGGTATCCGAATATATAATTGATTTCTTTCGGTGTTCTCCTGAAAAATAGCCAGCCAAATAAAAGCATAGTTAACGGAATAAGTAAAACTACGATTAGCATGAATATCCTAAATCCCATTTAAATTCCCTCCATTACTTTTACCTCTAAATGATAGATTCCGATCATGTCAGCAATCTGCTTGTCTTTTTGATCGATTTGATCCACTAGTTGAGTATGTTCACGCTCAAAACCATCGCGCAATTGCTCAATTTGACTTTGTAGCATTTTTTTTACACGTGCGCTAGAACGTGCTACATCATCTATAATACATCTATCTAAAACATACTGAGTCAGACTTTTGTTCTGTTTTTTAGATAGTTCTACAAGTCTTTCTTTCTGTTCTTTTGATACACGCATACTAATTTGCACGCTCATATTCTCACCTCTTTTTTGTAGATTATATACGTTGTACATAACGTTATGTATAACGATTATAGCATGTTCTATACTTTTTCTGTACAGATATTTTGTTAAAATCGATTTTAAACTCTCATTTCCTCATCAATTACTGTAGAAAACAAAATTAAAGTGGTCGGTAAGGTAAATATACCACCCCGATTTTTAATTCTTCAAAACATAATAAAACAATTATAAAATGCAGCTAAAAATTGAAGCCCTATTTTTTACGATTTAATAATCTAACTAGGGGTGATGATTGGAATAGTGTTTGCAATTTTTTTAGATTTTCCAGTTGAATATGGTATTTCTTTAGGCTTGTTGAATGGAATATTATTGGGTTCGCTGATTTTTTACAAAAAACGATAAGAATTAAGCATAATTTCTTGCTGTAAACTAAGGAGTAGAGATGGCTATAGTTGAAATTATTAATGTGACAAAAAGCTTTAAAGATACTGAAGTTATTCATAACACTTCATTTTATTTAAAGAAGGGAAAAGTATATGGTTTTGTTGGACCAAATGGAGCTGGAAAAACTACAATTATCAAAATGATTCTAGGGATTTTAAAACCAGATTCTGAGGAAATAACTATTTTTAATCAAACCGTAGAACAGAATTCCGAAAATATATTATCTAGGATAGGATTAGTTTTGGGACCTTCATTTTATGGTCATCTTGATGCTTATAAAAATTTGAAGTTAATAGCAAATATGAAAGTGCTTAGTTAAGATATTGAAAAACTTAATGAATATCTATCAATGGTAGGATTAAAAGATGTTATTCTCAAGGGAAAGACAACACGAACCGAAGCAGTGGTGAAATTGGTCAAAAAAGACAAGTAAAAGAGTAATTTGTTTAGAAACAAGCCTAAATGAACAGCAAAAGAGGCTGGGACAAAAGTCCTAGCCTCTCAATTGTCTTTGGATTGTCGAGCAAGACGCAGTGGTTGAGTGGGCTCTATTACGCTGATTTCATCAGCTTTTACAGCCCTACTCAACTGTGCGGAGGTGGGACGACGAAATCGAATTCTAACGAATTACCGATTTCTGTCCCACTCTCTTTTGAGTTAGAGGATTATAGCTTGATTTCAGTGTTTTGGAGAACCTTTTGGGCATCGGCAACGATTGTATCGAGGATTTCTTTACATGGACGAATTTCCTTGACTAAGCCTGCGATTTGGCCACTCATCATAGAGCCGTGTACGGTATCTCCTTCGTAAACAGCTTTAGAAAGAGAACCGATGGTGATTTCTTCGAGTTCGTCACGATTGGTGCCCTTGTTTTCTAGTTCGATATAGTGGTCGGTCATTTCATTGCGGATACAACGAACTGGTGCACCAGCAATACGACCAGTCACGGCAGTAGCAGTGTCATTGGCTGCGACAATGGCATCCTTGTAACCTGCTGAAATTGGGCATTCTTCTGAAGCTAGGAAGATCGTTCCCATCTGAACCCCTTGTGCACCAAGGACAAAAGCGGCAGCGAGACCACGACCATCGGCAACCCCACCTGCAGCGATGACTGGAATATCAACGGAGTCAACAATCTGAGGAATGAGAGCCATGGTATTTGTTTCACCGATATGGCCACCAGCTTCAGAACCTTCGGCAATCACGGCATCAACTCCAAGCTCTTGCATTTTTTGCGCGTGTTTGACACTGGCAATAACAGGGATTACCTTGATACCTGCCTCTTTCAGATAAGGCATGATGAATTTTGGTGTACCAGCCCCAGTCGTTACGACAGGAACTTTTTCTTCAATGATGACTGTCACAATATCCTTGATATTTTTCATCATGAGCATAACATTGACGGCAAATGGCTTGTCAGTCAATTTACGCAGTTCACGGATTTCTTCGCGCAACTGCTCACCTGTCATTCCTCCTGAAGCAATGATTCCCAGTCCGCCAGCTTCGGAAACAGCTGCCGCCAGTTGGTAGTGGGAAATCTGAGCCATAGCACCTTGGAAAATAGGGTACTTGATGTTCAACAATTCTGTAATAGACATAGGGCATCTCCTTTATTCTGTATTTAAAATCATTATATCACTATAATAAAGCGTTTTCAATGAAGCTGTAATCTGGCAAAAAGCAGGAGTTTGTGAAAGAATTCTCAGGAATTCTTGATAGGACAGGCTTTTCCTTGTGAAACTAAATTTATCAGTGTCCTTATAACAATAACTTATAGCCTATTAGAATTTGTTATATACTCCAAGCTCAGATCTGAGCAAGTGATGGAAAGGATTTTTGTTGGACGCATCTTTTGTGATATAATAATAAAAAATACACGGAGGTAGGGCATATGGATAATGTGATTGATTTGTCTATTCCAGTGGCAGAAGTGATTGAGAAGCAGCCCGAAGTTTTAGATGTCTTGGTCGAGTTGGGTTTTAAGCCTCTGGCCAATCCTGTCATGCGCAATACAGTCGGGCGCGTGGTTTCGATCAAAAAAGGAGCCAGCATGAACGGTATTGACCTGAATAAAATCAAGCAAACTCTGGAATTAAACGGCTATGAAGTGGTGGGGATTTAGGAATGGCTACTGAACGCATTGAAGTCCTCAAGTCTATCTTGCTGGATTTACATAACGGAGCTTCGGCAGAGTCCGTTCAGGAGCTTTTCAATGAGCATTTTGCTGGTGTGTCCGCTATCGAAATCAGCCTGATGGAGCATGAACTAATGAACTCAGATACGGGAGTGACCTTCGAAGATGTCATGTCCCTCTGCAATGTCCATGCTAATCTCTTTAAAGGTGCCATTCAGGATGTGGAGGTGGCAGACACCGACCATCCAGGCCATCCCGTTCAGGTCTTCAAGCAGGAAAATCTAGCGCTGCGGGCTGCCCTTATGCGGGTTCGCAGGCTCCTATCTACCTATGAAAGCACAGAAGATGAGGAGCTTCTTCCTGAAATCCGCAAGGGTCTCCAACGCCAGCTGAGTTTGGTGGGGCAGTTTGATATTCACTATCAGCGTAAGGAAGAGCTCATGTTTCCCATCATGGAGAGCTACGGCCACGATTCGCCGCCAAAGGTCATGTGGGGAGTAGACGACCAGATTCGAGACCTTTTCCAAGAGGCTAAGATTTCTGCAGAGCAGCTGCCTGCTACTTCGATTGAGGAAGTCAAGGACAAGTTTGAGACTTTTGCGGCTGAGTTTGAAGCTATGATTTTCA
>NZ_CALIIB010000156.1 GCF_938020365.1 uncultured Streptococcus sp.
TTGCAGGGTAAGATGTTCTATCCAGATAACGAATTGCCCATACAAACATGGGAAGATAGGTCCAATTCCACAATTTCATCATTCGTTTTCCTAGAAAGCCCGAAGGGTTCTTTGATTGCTGAATCAAAGAATGAAACATGAGTAATAAAAGTATGATAGAAATGATAATTATTATATGAAACACTCTTCAATCCTCCACTTCTGGATAGCTATATTATACCATTTTAGAGAGATTATAGCTAAATCAATCAACAAAACACCTGCATCCCAAAAGATAACTTTTGGGATGCAGGTCATTCAAAACGACTGTCTTTTACCTTACAAGGTTTTTCGTTTTTTGACTTCTTTCGAGAGGGAAATATTCTTAATCTTTTCATAGCGTAAGAAGCGTTGGATGAGGCGCTGGTCGCTTACACCTGGTTTCAAATCAACCACATAGTCTAACTTGATAAACTTATTGTCAACTGACTGGACCGAGGTCAACTCAAAGCTTTTGCAGGCCGTTTCAAAGATTGCTTCAAAAAGGACTTCATAGTCTAATTCAGCTGGAATCTGAATTTGAACATAGCGTCTGGTTTGACTGACCGAACTAAAGCTCATCTTTTCAAAGAGTAACCAAAAGAAGAAAATGAAGAGCGTGAAAAAAACTCCTAGAGCTAAGAGACCCATTCCTGTCGTGATCCCAATCGCTGTCGCCATGAAGATGGCCAAAAGTTCTTTAGACCCTCCTGCGGCTGATCGGAAACGAATCAAACTGAATGTTCCTGCTACAGCGACACTGGTTCCCAGATTTCCATTTACCAAGAAAATGATAATGGAAATAATGGCCGGCAAGAGAGACAGTGTGATGACAAACTCCTTGGTATAAATAGTTTGGTGCTTATAGACCTTGGCCAAAATGATTCCCAAAATCAAGCCCGTCACGAGGGAGGCTATTAGTGCTAGAGGGTTAACTTTGATTTCAGCCGAAGAATAGATACTGTTAAATAGTTGTGTAATCATTGTTTCTCTCCTTAAACCTTGACGGCTTGAGGAACCAATTCTTTAGATTTTAAGTAGGCTTTGCCGTATTTTGAGAAGGACTGATCTTCAAGGCCGTATTTATTCAAAATTTCAGACATCCACTGAGGATATTCCCCTGGAACCTTGATTTCCATAATTACCATATCGTCTTCCAAGAGGGGATAGCCGTGGCGACCTGAAGTCAAGTCTACATCATAATCACGGAAGCGGATATTTGAATCAACCGTCACACGAACTTTTTTGTCCTCAGAGCCTTTCATCGAGTAACGGTCATAGCTAATTACCATTTTCGGTTTTAAGCCTGCATAACGCTCCTGCAACAGCTCCACTTCTGTCTTGACCCGCTCATCAGAAATAGTCTGGTCTGTAAATCCTTTCTCAATATAATTAACAACCGCAGTCAGATTTGAAACTAGTCGATACTTGAAGCCAACGTCTTCCGACTTTTTCTTGATTTCCAAAAATACCTGACTATCCTTTGTCGGCTCCGCTGCATAAGTCCGCATCCGTAGCTTTTCACGAGCGCCTCTTCTAGCAATCGAGTCTTGGATCATTTGAAAATCATCATTGTCAAAATAGACATTTGAAATGGTTGAAGTCGCATAATCATCTGGAATGAGGTAAGCATGCATTTCAGATTCTAAGCGAGCCAAGGTCGCACGGTCTAAGATGTATTTTGTTTCAACACGTTGGAAGTTCGTTTGGATTTGTTTTTGTTTCATTTGTATGCTCCTTTTTTCTACAAATGTAGTTTTTTGGTTTTAAAAGAAAGAGAGCCCTTGCTCTACTACTCTCATACTTTCCGGACAGTATTTTCAAAACTTTATTCTACACTTGTAGTTTTCAAAAACCAAGAGGAAAATTACTAAAATTTAAAAAAACTTTAAAATTGACCTCAATTTATGAGTTGAAGACTAGATCCTACCAAAAATAAAGATAAAAAATTCTACCAATCGCTGCTTCTCTCAAGAAACCTTGATTGGTAGAATATTTTATCTAATCGTCATCATCATCGTCGTCATCGTCTTTGTCATCATCACGATCTTTATCCTTACTCTTTGAAGAGCTAGTTTGAGCAGGAGGTTGGACAGGTGCTGTACTAGTGTTTGTATTCGAATTTGTCACAGTATTGGTCGTAGGAGGCGGAGAGCTAACACTTCCCGTCTGACCTACATTCCCACTTCCACTATCAGCTGAAGTAGCTGCAGAAGACGAAGATGGCGGAACTTCTTTTTCAACTGTTACTGTCTTTTCAACAATAGTATGCTGCTTGGATTGGACGACTTTTCCAGTCTTGGCATTGACAAGCATCTCATGAGCTGTCTGTCCGTGTGAAAAGAGAATCTTATAATTGCCTTTCTCACGTAAAATCTTCACATCCTTAACGTCCTTTTCAGCCAAAGAAAGTTCTTTCAAAACTGTTTCTAAGGCCTGACGCTGACTAAGCCCTTCCGCTTTCTTAGACTCTAAGACAAGTTTACTATCTTGTGCGACAGGATTTTCTAAGGCAAAGACCGAGCTAGTCAAGAGTAAAAGTAGAGGAACTGCCACTACAAAAGAAGCAGACAGAAACTTTTTCGGCAGGCGGCTGTCCATGATACCAATAATCCGTCTCTTAAGATTAAATTTATCCGAGTAAAAACAAGTCGTCAAAGCAAGCGGAGTCTTCTTACTGCGATCAATCATCGTCAGAATGGTCTCACCATAAAAAGTTCGATAAGCTACGTCTTTTCTACTCAGAACATCGTAATCACAGTACATTTCTCCTGCTTCCTGAGTTTCCCGACAAGCGAAACGAACTACTGGATTAAACCAATGTAGGCTCTTGGCGAGAATTGCAAAAAGATTAATCAAGACATCATAGTGCTGATAATGGGTCAACTCATGCTGGAAAATCAGCTGCAGCTCCTCCTCCGTATAGTCCAGCTCCGGTAGCACAATCAAAATATCTCTGAATCCCAGCAACATTGGACTCTGTGTCATAGGATAGTAGAGCAGACGAATCTTACTTTTAACGCCCATCTTTTCTTTGATCAAATGCAACTGGAACAAAGTCTCTTCGTCATCAACCTCTGCCCCCCAACGTTGCAACATTTTTTTGAAACGGATATAAGAATAGGCATATTTTCCTATGTTAAATGCACAACCAAGCAACCAAATGGCAAAGAATATTTCAAACCAAGGCAGCCCTAGAAAAGCCTCCCAGAGATTTGCCTGGCTAGCTTTTCCAGCTACTTGAGAAACAGCTTGCCCTCCACTTGTCTGGCCAGCTCTAACAGCTGTCTGAACAGTCGCCCCAGTACTCAGCCGAATCAAACCAGAGCCAAATTGAGGACGGATTGGGAATAGAAAGCTCAGCAAGATTAAAAACCAGATAAAATACTTGACCTTGACTGAAATCTTGCTCTTAAGAATTGCAAAAAGAAGGCTCAAAAACAGAACCAAGATCGAGGTTGAAAGACTGGTTAAGAGGAAAGACATCAGGAACTGTTTCATGGATACTACCTCATCTTACTCTTTCTGATTCAGTAAATTACGCAACTCATCCAGTTCATTTTCTGAAAAGGAATTGGATGAAAAGAGAGTCTTGACAAAGCCTCCCATGGAATGTCCGCTGTAGCGCTTCAAAAAGTCTGATGTCTCTACTTCTAAGTATTCCTCTTCCGAAATCAAGGCTGTGTACTGCCTTTCACGTCCCTTTCGAACACTTTCTAAGAAACCCTTTTCCGTCAAGCGAGCTAAGACTGTCAACAAAGTCTGAGGCTTCCAATGGTTATCTTCACCCAGCTTTTCCATGATTTGGGCAGAAGTCGTTGGATTTGGCAGGTGCCAAATAATCTTTAAGATAGCAAATTCACCATCTGGTAAACGTTTAATTGAATGATTCATTACATTTCCATACTTTCTAAAGTCTTCTTCTAATTTCATTCTACATATGTCTAATAAAAAAGTCAATCATTATGTAAAAAAAGAGCTGGAAATCACTATTTCCGCTCCTTTTTAGAAAAACAAACTCAGCAAAGTCAACATTGCTAGTCCGCCCTGCTTGAACAAAATTTTCGGATCGCTAGTCACTGCACCGTAAGCAGCTACCAAGATGATATAAACCATAAAAATCCCCAGCCAAACTGGACTAGGCTGCACAAAAGCCGCAATCAAGACCAAAACAGCTATCAGCCCGTTATAAACTCCTTGGTTTTTGAAAAGTGTATTGACCGACTGCTGCTCCAACTCCTCTTGAGGCATACCAAAGACCCGTGCTGTCGTAGCTGAAGTCGTCGCAATGGTCTCTAGGTACATAATATAGAAAAATTCCAAGGCAACCAAACTTGCCAAAATCAGTGTAAAAATAGACATTTCTTCTCCTTATAGAAATTTATGACGAAAAAAAGTATAACATGGAGCAAGAAAAAACGCTAGAATCTAGTTCCAATAAAATGGACAAAGTGTATTAAAACGTTTTAAATTGCATTTTTAAAATAGGCGTAGCAAAACTCAGCATTTTCTGATTAGATGTGATACAATCTTTTTGAAAAATGGAGGTAAATTATGTTAACCTATGATTTAATTGTCATCGGCTTTGGTAAGGCCGGTAAAACATTGGCGGCCAAAATGGCGGCCCAAGGAAAAAAAGTTGCTTTGATTGAGCGAAGCAAGGCTATGTACGGGGGAACCTGTATCAATATTGCCTGCATCCCAACCAAGACCTTGCTTGTCGCAGCTGAAAAAGGCCTGGCTTTCGACCAAGTCATGGCTGAAAAGAATGCTGTAACCAGTCGTCTCAACGGGAAGAACTATGCAGCAATCAGTGGCACTGGTGTTGACATCATCGATGCGGAAGCTCATTTCCTTTCCAATAAGGTCATCGAAATTACAGCTGGCGACGAGAAAGAGGAACTGACTGCTGAGACTATTGTCATCAATACTGGCGCTGTTTCCAATGTCCTGCCGATTCCAGGACTGACTGAGACCGAGCATGTCTATGACTCAACTGGCATCCAAAATCTAAAAGAACTTCCTAAACGCTTGGGAGTTCTGGGTGGTGGTAACATAGGCCTAGAATTCGCTGGACTTTACAACAAATTGGGCAGTCAGGTGACTGTGCTGGATGCTGCACCTATCTTTCTCCCTCGAGTAGAGCCTTCTATTGCTGCTCTAGCTAAGCAATACATGGAAGAAGACGGAATCCAACTCCTGCAAAATGTGCAAACCAAGCAGATTAAAAATGATGGTGCTGAAGTTGTCGTTGTGACAGAGGATGGAGAATTTCGCTTTGACGCTCTGCTCTATGCTACTGGCCGCAAGCCGAATGTTGAACCACTGAAGTTGGAAAATACAGATATCGAGCTGACAGAGCGCGGAGCTATCAAGGTTGATAAACACTTGGAAACATCTGTACCTGGTGTATTTGCAGCGGGCGATGTCAATGGTGGTCTGCAGTTTACTTATATTTCACTGGATGATTTCCGTATCCTTTATAGCTATCTGGCTGGTGACGGCAGCTACA
>NZ_CALIIB010000157.1 GCF_938020365.1 uncultured Streptococcus sp.
ACGCTCAATATCAAGAAAAATCATAGCATTACCCTTATGCCGGCTATCGATTTTCTGATGAATAGTTTGGATATGAAACCGGCCGATTTGGATCGGATTGCGGTGGCGCAGGGACCGGGCAGCTACACAGGCCTGAGAATTGCGGTGGCGACAGCCAAGACTCTAGCCCATACCCTCAAGATTGAGCTGGTCGGTGTATCTAGTCTGCTGGCTTTAGTCCCAGAGCAGGTGGAAGGCTTGGTCATTCCCATCATGGATGCCCGCCGCAACAATGTCTATGCTGGCTTTTACCAGTCGGGTCAGGCTGTGCGGTCGGAAGCTCACCTGCCTTTGGCAGAGGTTTTGGAAATGGCTGGCGCTACTAATCAGCCAGTTACTTTTGTCGGAGAGACAGTAGCTTTTGCGGAGCAGATTGAAGCGACTCTTCCTCAGGCTGCCATTCAGCCGACTTTACCAGAGGCAGCAACTATTGGTCGTCTCGGTTTAGACTTGCCAGCCCAGTCTATTCATGACTTTGTTCCTAACTATCTCAAGCGGGTAGAAGCCGAGGAAAATTGGCTCAAGAACCACCAAGAATCCAGCGATTCTTACATTCAGCGCCTATGATTGAGATGAGAAAATGGAGCGCTAACTCGGATGTGGACGCGGCAGTTCTGGCAGAAGAGCTGGAACAGCTCTTACTTGCAGTCTATGAGGTCAGCCCTTGGACCGCAGGCCAAGTGGAAGAAGTTCTGCGCTCGAATGTAAATAGCTGTGCGCTAGCAGAAGACGAGAGTCAGCTGGTCGGCTTTTTAGTCTGGCAGGAGACCGACTTTGAAGCAGAAGTCCTGCAGATTGCTGTATTGCCTAGCTATCAGGGACAGAAAATCGGGACAGCCTTATTTGACTTTTTGCCAGCAGACAAAGAAATTTTCCACGAAGTGAGGGAGTCCAACAAGCCAGCTCTGCTATTTTACAAAAAAGAAAAATTCGAAGAAATCGCGCGGCGGAAGTCCTACTACCATGCGCCAGTGGAAGATGCGATTGTTATGAAAAGAGAGATTCATGAAAGATAGATATATTTTAGCTTTTGAGACGTCTTGTGACGAGACCAGTGTGGCGGTTCTGAAAAATGAAACCGAGCTTTTGAGTAATGTCATTGCCAGCCAGATTGAGAGCCACAAGCGTTTTGGCGGAGTGGTACCGGAAGTGGCCAGCCGTCACCATGTGGAAGTCATTACGGTTTGTATTGAGGAAGCCTTGGCAGAAGCGGGAATTAGCGAGGAGCAGGTCACAGCAGTGGCCGTTACCTATGGTCCTGGTCTGGTTGGGGCGCTTTTGGTCGGCTTGGCAGCGGCCAAGTCCTTTGCCTGGGCTCATGATATTCCCTTGATTCCAGTCAATCATATGGCTGGACACCTGATGGCAGCCCAGAGCGTGGAGCCCTTGGAGTTTCCCTTGCTGGCTCTCTTGGTCAGCGGCGGCCATACTGAACTGGTCTATGTCAGTCAGGCTGGTGACTATAAGATTGTGGGGGAGACCCGCGATGATGCGGTCGGTGAAGCCTATGATAAGGTCGGTCGCGTCATGGGGCTGACCTATCCAGCAGGCCGGGAGATTGATCAGCTGGCTCATGAGGGACAGGATATTTATGATTTTCCGCGAGCTATGATCAAGGAGGACAATCTGGAATTTTCTTTTTCCGGTCTCAAGTCGGCCTTTATCAACCTGCATCACAATGCCCAGCAAAAAGGAGAAGCCTTGTCTAATCAAGACTTGTCAGCAAGCTTTCAGGCAGCGGTCATGGATATTCTCATGGCCAAGACTAAGAAAGCGCTGGAAAAATATCCAGTCAAAACTCTGGTTGTGGCGGGAGGCGTTGCGGCCAATCAAGGTCTGAGAGAGCGCTTGGCAGCTGAGATTCAGGATGTTAAGGTGATCATTCCGCCTCTGCGCCTCTGCGGTGACAATGCTGGTATGATTGCCTATGCCAGTGTCAGTGAGTGGAATAAGGAAAATTTTGCCGGTTTGGATCTGAATGCTAAGCCGAGTCTGGCTTTTGAAACCATGGAGTAAAGGAGAAGAATGCGCGGACAGACATTTAAACAAGGGGCACAAGCAGCAGTGCCAACGGCTCTGGGCTATATTGGGATTGGCCTAGCCTGCGGCATCATGGCGGCGCCTTATATGAATCCCTTGGAGATGGGGCTGATGAGTATTTTGGTTTATGCGGGCAGTGCCCAATTTGCCATGATTGGTTTATTTGGCCAGCAGGCGCCGGTTTTGGCCATCGCACTGACTGTTTTTCTCATCAATATCCGGCATCTTCTGCTCTGTCTGCATGCCTCAACCTTTTTTCGTAAGGCTAGCTTGATGCAGAATATTGTCATTGGCTCTTTTTTGACGGACGAATCTTATGGGGTCTTGATGGGAGAGCAGGTGCATACAGAAGAGATTGCGGCTAGCTGGATGATGGGTAACAATTTCATGAGTTATGCTTCTTGGATTTTGGGTACTATTTTAGGAACTGCCCTCGGCGCCCTTCTGCCCAATCCTGAGAGCTTTGGCCTAGACTTTGCTCTAGTCGCCATGTTTATTGGTATTTTCTCCTCTCAATTTACAATCATGCTGCGACGGGTCAAGATAAAGAAGCTCTTTTTAGTCTTAGGTGTAGTGGGCCTTGCCTACTTGCTCCTGACCATGCTGCTTCAAAATTCGCTGGCGGTGCTTTTTGCAACCTTGTTAGGATGTACAGTGGGGGTGATCTTGGATGATAAGTAAGTATATTTTGCTGGCCATTCTTTTGTCAGCCCTGGTCACTTGGATGCCACGGGTTTTGCCCTTTATCCTAGTCAAGTACAAGGGGCTTCCGCCCATGGTAGAGCGTTTCCTCAAATATCTGCCAGTTTCCAT
>NZ_CALIIB010000158.1 GCF_938020365.1 uncultured Streptococcus sp.
GCAATTGGATGTGACCATATCGTTACCAATGAAAAAATGGCGGTTTCAGATTTTTTGAAATCAAAAGGCTACGAAGTAATCGACTTTGGTACTTATGACCATACACGTACTCACTACCCAATTTTTGGTAAAAAAGTTGGTGAAGCAGTGGTTAGCGGACAAGCTGACCTTGGTGTTTGTATCTGTGGTACAGGTGTTGGTATCAACAACGCTGTAAACAAGGTTCCAGGTGTTCGTTCCGCCTTGGTACGCGACATGACTTCTGCTCTTTATGCGAAAGAAGAGCTCAATGCCAACGTTATCGGTTTCGGTGGTAAGATTACTGGTGAATTGCTCATGTGTGATATCATCGAAGCTTTCATCAATGCTGAATACAAACCAACTGAAGAAAATAAAAAATTGATTGCTAAGATTGCCCATGTGGAAAGCCACAATGCTCATCAAGCAGATGCTGACTTCTTTACAGAATTCCTCGAAAAATGGGATCGTGGTGAGTACCACGACTAAGAGGTGACCTATGATTTTAACAGTCACTATGAACCCATCCATTGATATTTCCTATCCTTTGGATGAGTTGAAGATTGATACTGTCAACCGTGTGGTGGATGTAACCAAGACAGCTGGAGGTAAGGGACTCAATGTAACGAGGGTCTTGTCAGAGCTTGGAGACCGGGTCGCAGCCACAGGCTTGATTGGCGGTAAACTTGGAGAATATCTAGTAGAGAATATCGATGATAAAGTGGCGAAACGTTTCTTCTCTATCCAAGGTGAAACTCGTAACTGTATTGCTATTCTACACGGAGAAAACCAAACAGAAATCCTTGAAAAAGGCCCAGAAGTTCTTGAAAAAGAAGGGCAGGATTTCCTAGCTTACTTCAAAGAATTATTGGAAAATATTGAAGTAGTCGCTATCTCGGGCAGTCTGCCAGCGGGTCTTCCAGTTGACTATTACGCTGACTTGGTTAGGCTTGCTAACCAAGCGGGAAAACCTCTCATCTTGGACTGCTCAGGTGCAGCTCTTCAAGCCGTTTTAGAATCAGAACATAAACCGACAGTTATCAAACCAAATAACGAAGAATTGTCTCAGCTTCTTGGAAGAGAAGTTTCAAAAGATTTGGATGAGCTAAAAGAAGTTCTTTCAGAACCGCTATTTGAAGGTATTGAATGGATTATCGTATCACTTGGTGCAGACGGTGCTTTTGCCAAGCATGGCGATACTTTCTATAAAGTGGATATTCCAAAAATTCAAGTAGTCAATCCTGTTGGATCAGGTGACTCAACGGTGGCAGGTATTTCCTCAGGTCTCTACCATAAGGAAGCTGACGAGGCATTGCTCACAAAGGCAAATGTGCTCGGCATGCTCAATGCCCAAGAAAAAATGACTGGTCATGTCAATATGGCTCACTATGACGAACTATACAAACAACTACATGTAAGGACGGTATAATATGGTATTAACAGAACAAAAACGCAAATATATGGAAAAACTTTCTGATGAGAATGGCATCATCTCTGCCTTAGCTTTTGACCAACGCGGTGCTTTGAAACGTCTCATGGCTCAACACCAAGAAGCAGAACCAACAGTAGAACAAATGGAAGAACTGAAAGTTTTGGTTGCAGAAGAGTTGACTCCTTACGCTTCATCTATGCTGCTGGATCCTGAGTATGGACTACCTGCTACTAAAGCTTTGGACAAGAATGCTGGTCTCTTGTTGGCTTATGAGAAGACAGGTTATGATACTTCTAGCACGAAGCGCCTGCCAGACTGCTTGGATCTTTGGTCTGCAAAACGCATCAAAGAACAAGGTGCGGATGCGGTGAAATTCCTCCTTTACTATGACGTAGATAGCTCTGACGAACTTAACCAACAAAAGCAAGCTTATATCGAGCGTGTGGGTTCAGAGTGTGTAGCTGAAGACATTCCTTTCTTCCTCGAAATCTTGGCTTATGATGAAAAGATTGCGGATGCTGCTTCTGCAGAATATGCTAAAGTGAAACCGCGCAAGGTCATCGAAGCGATGAAAGTTTTCTCTGATCCGCGTTTCAACATTGATGTCTTGAAAGTAGAAGTTCCAGTTAACGTTAAATACGTTGAAGGATTTGGCGATGGCGAAGTGGTTCATACAAAAGCTGAAGCAGCTGCTTTCTTCAAGGAACAAGATGAGGCAACTAACCTGCCTTACATCTATTTGAGTGCGGGTGTATCTGCTAAACTTTTCCAAGAAACACTTGTTTTTGCGCATGAGTCAGGTGCCAACTTCAACGGCGTTCTCTGCGGACGTGCGACTTGGGCTGGCAGTGTCAAAGACTACATTGAGCAAGGCGAAGAAGCAGCTCGTAAGTGGCTTCGTACAACTGGTTTTGAAAACATTGATGAGCTCAACAAGGTTCTTCAACAGACTGCGACTTCTTGGAAGGAACGCATCTAATCTTGATTTTAGAATTCAAAAAACGTAGTAAGTTTTAGGACTTGCTACGTTTTTCTTCTATATAAGCTAGTTTTTCAGCTCGTTTCTTCTTTTTGAAGAGGGCTTCAGCCGACATGGCTGCAGATTTGTCGGGGTATTCTTCTTGATAGATGAGTGTGACGGGCAATCGGGCACGGGTGTACTTGGCTCCTTTTCCAGCCTGATGTGTTTTGAGACGAGCTTCTACATCAGTTGTATAGCCTGTGTAGAGGGTGCCGTCTCCACATTCAAGAACGTACATATAGGCTTTATTTTCCATAGTAAATCTCTTGAATTTCTGGTGTATAGCTGCCGTCTTGCTCGTGGATAAAGAGAGGCGGGAGGATTTTCAGACCGTCCGGTGAACCATCTTTAATAGCCTCAATTAAGAGCATGTTGGCTTCCCTACCCTGCTTGGGATAGACAAACTGGATGCGCTTGGGCGCTAGATTATGGCCTTTCATGGTCTCTAAAATATCCAAAAATCGGTCAGGACGATGGACCATGGCTAAGCGACCATTGGACTTGAGGACTCGCTGGGCAATCGTGCAAATTTCTTCTAAGTTGGTAGCGACTTCGTGACGGGCTAGCAAATAATGTTCACTGCCGTTGAGATTGGAATGTTCATCGACCTTGAAATAGGGAGGATTGCAGAGAATGATATCAACCTTGCTGCCAGAGATGTGGTTGCCTAGATTTTTCAAATCGTCATGGATAACCTGCATCTGTTGAGCAAGGTCATTTAGTTCAATGGAGCGCTGGGCCATATCGGCCAGACGCTCCTGAATTTCCACTGCTAGAATCTGAGCCTGAGTCCGTGTGCTAGCGAAGAGACCAACAGCACCATTTCCAGCGCAGAGATCGACGATTAGCCCTCGCTTGGGTAACTTTGGAAAGCGGGAAAGCAGGACACTATCGACTGAATAGCTAAAGACCTCACTATTTTGAATGATTTTAATATCAGTAGAAAAGAGCTGATTAACTCTTTCTCCGTCTTTTAATTTTGCTTCTGTCATACCAACATTATAGCATGATTAAGTGCTATTCCAAAGAAGAAAGAGAAACTTTATAGGAAAAAACACCTGACAGACATAGTCAGGTGCGAATTTTAGTTGAATTCATATTTTTGCTTGATAGTACAAGCGATGAAAATTCCGATAAAGAAAACCATGAGAATCAGATAGACTGGCAAGGTTGCGGCTGTCAGCGTTGCAATTTCCAAAAGGTGTTGCAGAACAAAGGCTGATAGATAGAAGCCTGCGACTGAAAAAATGATCAGAAGAGCGCGCCAGAGATTGAGTGGCAGGCAGGCTCGGATGACTGACAGGAAGCTAATGCTGCCTAGCAAGTAGTAGGTCAGAGTTACCATTTCAATGTCGCTCCAGCCATGGCTGCTGCCCCAGATGCGGACAAATAAAACACTGAAGATAATCATGAGGGAGCTTGGTAAAGCCAACTGCAGAGAGCGTTTGAGGAAGTGCTTTTCAACTGGCTTAATATTGCGCTCAAAGGTGAGGACAAAGGGTGGAAAACCTTCGACAAACTGGTCAATCAAGGTAATCTGAATCGGAATGAATGGGAAAATCAAGAGGTATTCCGGCTTGCCTAGTAGGACGCTGGCGATACAGATGATAGCTAGGAGGAAGGAATAAATGGTCTTGATGAAGAAAATCGGAGCAATCCGTCCGATATTGTTAACAACTCGGCGGCCTTCAAAAAGAATCTCAGGTACATCGTTAAAGTCGGAGTTAAGAAGAACCAAGTTGGCAATTTGCCGAGTTGCTGGGTCACCTTCTGCCATGACGATGGAGCAGTCCGCTTCACGCAAGGCCAAGATATCATTAACACCATCTCCAGTCATAGCTGTTGTCCGACCGGCAGCCTTGAGAGTCTGGATCAGCAACTTCTTCTGATGAGGAGAAACTCGGCCGAAGATGGCTGTTGCTTCTGCCTGCTCAACCAGTTCTTGATCGCTGATTTTAGAGCAGTCGATGTAGCTGGCGTAGTTGGCAAATCCAGCCTGGCTCGCAATATGCGAAACGGTCACTGGATTGTCACCAGAGATGATTTTCAAATCAACATCCTGAGAGCGTAAATAATCCAAGGTCTCAGCCGCTCCCTCACGAATAGGATCAGTGATTTCCAGAACAGCTAAAGCGGTCATATCTTCAGGTAGTTGGATACTGTGTTTGTCTAGCACTTGGTCGCTGTGAGCCAGTACCAAAACCCGCGATCCGCGTTCTTGGGCCTCTCCAACAGCTGCAGGATTACTGTCCAGCAGCATTTCTGGAGCACCCAAAAAGATGGTTCCGACACTTGATAAATGCATTGCGCCCCATTTTCGGTCACTAGAAAATGGGATGACATTGTCGCTAGTATAGGTGTGCCCCAGGTGGGCGTAGCCCTTGCGGATGGCTTGAGCTGTTGGGTTATTATCCTCGCTGGTTTGGATATAAGCTGCTAAGATTTGACCGACGGTCTCATCAGAAAACTTATCCGATAGGCTATGCAAGGCTTCAACAGTCATCTTACCTTGGGTAATTGTCCCAGTCTTGTCCAGACAGAGAGTGTCCACCCGAGCTAGAGTTTCGACAGAATACATTTCCTGAACAAGCACCTTACGCATACCTAGCTTGATGACAGCTGTCAGGAGTGATGTGACTGTCAGCAGGGCGATTCCCTTAGGCAGCATACCCAAAAGAGCAGTCGAGCTGGTAATGACAGAGTTTTTGACAGGCAGTCCCTTTATCATCAGGGCTTCAAAGAAAAGTGCCAATCCGAAGGGAATGATGATTTTTCCAGTAAAGCGGGAAATTTTCCCAAGATTGTAAAGAATGCGCGAGTTGATAGGCTTGAGGGTTTTAGCCTCAGTCATGAGCTTGTTGGCATAGTTGTCAGCGCCGACATGGTGCACCTCGGCATAGATTTGCCCACTAGCCAGAAAGCTACCAGACAGCAGCTCAGCGCCTTCTTCCTTGAGAACCAAGTCACTCTCACCTGTCAGCATGGCTTCATTGGCCTCGGCAACACCCTCTACTACACGGGCATCACTGGGAATCTGCTCGCCAGCTGACAGCTTGATCAGGTCGCCCAGCACAATTTCTTCTGGCTGAATCTTAACTTCCTGGCCGTTGCGGACAACTGTGACCAGCTCTCGGCTGACCAGATTGAGCTTGTCAATCATGTGTTTGGCTCGCAGCTCCGTGATAATACCAGTGACGGCGTTAAAGCTGATGACGGCGAAGAAGACCAGATTGCTCCAGGCTTGGACAGAGACCAAGGCTACAGCAATAACAAAGTTAAGGGCATTAAAAAGGGTGAAAACATTCCGCTTAACGATTTGCCAGTTACTAGTACTGGTGTCACTTGTAAAATCGTTGGTCAAGCCCTGCGAAATCTTTTCATCTACTTGGGTTTGGTTTAAACCAATTAATTCTTTTTTATTCATGAAAATAATGATACCATTTTTTTAGGGAAATGGCTATCAGAATCAGCTGTTACAGCCAAAGTTTGGAAAAATATTGCAGACTATAA
>NZ_CALIIB010000159.1 GCF_938020365.1 uncultured Streptococcus sp.
ATGCTCACGACCGCCCGAACCAACAACTAAAAGCTTCATAGCTAAGATACCTCAACGTCCATCATCACAGGTGCTTTCGCACCAAGCTAACACATCACGTAAAAATCACTACATTTTTTACGAATTATTTATCTAAATTATATCACAATCGTTCGCTTTATTCCATGATAAGCAGGAAAAGAAGAGAAATAATCTACTTTTGTTAGGAGTATCCATCTCTGACAAATAAAGTCTACCTATATTATTTTTGATATTTTGACTATTTCATTACTTTTATTTCAAAGATCAAAGATTTCATAAAACTAAAATAAATTAGAAATTCAACTATCATCATCTTTTAAAATTTTTCTTTTTTTATATTTTTTCCCGAATAATCTAAATGGAATCATCCAAATTACTTATTCAAAGGAGATTTATGAAAAAATATCAGAAGCTGTTTTTATTATCTGGAGCAGTCCTTGGCCTGTTTGCCAGTCATTCCACAGCTCAAGCTGTTGCATCGACTGAAGCTGGAAACAAAGTCCTAGGCCCCACTGATCGTGCCAGCAATGTAACCGTCAATGTCACTGGGGATACGGCACAGATTCATTATGCCCGCTCCAAGGCTCAGGTTCCCTATACCATTTCCCACGCAGTCTGGTCCGACGAAAATGGGCAGGATGATTTGAAATGGTACACCACTCCTCAGACATCCAGCACAGCCATTGACCTCCGGCAGCACGCTGGCTATGGCACCTTCCATGTTCATACTTACATTAATATTAACGGGAAAATGATAGGCTTGAATGGTACGACTTTCACTGTTAATAAGCCTGTTAGCAAGACAAGCGTCACAACATCTGGACAAATCGGCCGAATCAATTTTACGCGAAATAAAGACCAAGGGAACTCAAAAATTGTCCATGCAGTTTGGTCTGATGAAAATGGTGGCGATGATCTTAATTGGTATGAAGCTGGGCAAGAGAGTACTGAATTTAACTTTTCTAAGCACAAAGGTTATGGAAAATATTTCGTAGATACTTATGAAAATAAAAATGGCAAAATGATTTATCAATCAGGCACCACTTTCCATCTAGAAAAGCCTAATCCTATCATTCAGACAAGTTTCCCTGAACCTGGCATTATGGAAATCCTTATCAAAAATCTTCCTGAATCCATGTATAAGGTCACTGTCCCAACCTGGTCTGAAAATAAGGGGCAAGATGATTTACAGTGGTATCAAGCAAAAAAAAATCCTGACGGCAGTTATAGCGTTAGAGTCGAGCTGAAGAAACACAATTACGATACAGGAACCTACCATATCCATCTCTATGGAGAAAGCTATGTTAAGCCTGAGTTAACAGGATTAGCAGGAACAAGTGTTACACTGGATGCTGGCAAGATTCCTTCTCAAAAAGACCAAAAACCGCTTTTCTCTGTTGAAAATATTAATCAGGAAGAGGGAACCTACACTGTAAAAGTAACCGAAACTGCAGCATCTAAGCCAATTCAATCCGTCCGCGTCCCTATTTGGAGTACCCAGAATCAAAGCAATATCAAGTGGTATGACGCGAGCAACAATGGAGATGGGACTTTTACTGCACAATTCAATATCCGCAACCACCAAGCCTTATCTGGAAGCTACACCAATCATATCTACGTTAAGTACAAAGATGGTAGCGAGCATAACTATGCGACAGACAGTGTCACCCTCTCTGCTGAAAATATCAAAGCCAAGGTTTCTGTCAATAAAATTTCTACCTACAATTACGAAGTGACCGTTTCCGATGCTTTCGGACCAGGAACCATTTCTCTACCAACTTGGTCAGAGGTCAACGGCCAAGATGACATCAAATGGTACACTGCTAACAAAGTGGGCAATGGCTTGTATAAATTTACCATCAATACGCAACAGCATGCTGGAAACGGACTCTTCCATACCCATGTTTATCGCAATCTCAATGGTCAGATGATTGGACTTACAGGCACCAGCTATCAGGTTGATAAACCAACCACGCCTGAGCCAACCCTCTACACCCCTGATTATGCGGGAGCATCCTCTTATCCTCATGGTCAATGTACTTGGGGAGCAAAAGTACTGGCTCCTTGGGCTGGTCCTTACTGGGGCAACGGAGGCCAATGGGCAGCTAGCGCACGCGCAGCTGGTTTCCGTACAGGAAGCACCCCACAAGTCGGAGCCATCATCTGCTGGACCGATGGTGGTTATGGGCATGTTGGTGTTGTCACTCATGTCGAATCCAATACCCGCATCCAAATCAAAGAATCCAACTATGCAGGTAAACAGTATATTGGCAACTTCCGTGGCTGGTTCAATCCTTACGCCGCCGGTCAAGGAGCTGTCAGCTATATTTATCCAAAATAAATTTACCAAAAAAACCTTGGTTTTATCAACCAAGGTTTTTCATCTGTTCAAATCGAAGCCGATTTCTTACTTCGCTAGTTTCTTTTCCAAATAGGCAACAATATCTGCGACATTTTCAAAGCGATCAACATCTTCATCTGAAATTTCAATCGCAAACTCATCCTCTAAAGTCAGGATGAATTCCATTAAGTCAACAGAATCAGCGCCTAAATCATCTTTTAAGCCCAAAGTTGGCTGGACAACAAAGTCCTTTCCTTGACGTTCTTGGATAATCTCTGTTACTTTTTGAAAAATTTGTTCTTGATTCATTCTGTCTCCACCTCTTTTGAAAATTCCACCACAGATTTTCCGACAACATCTGTCTCCAGCATGGTTCGGATCTGACGAATGGTGCTATATACGGCCTTAGCATCACTTGAACCGTGTGTCTTGACTACTGGCGCCTTAAGACCAAAGAGAACAGCCCCACCGGCACTGGAATAGTCCAGACTCTTGCGCATTTCCTGTAGGCTATCTTTGAGCAATAAAGCTCCTAGCTTAGCCTTGAGACCACCGCCTAGAACAGCCTTTTTGAGCTGGCCTAGGATGCTAATGGCCGTTCCTTCGATAGATTTGAGCACAGCATTGCCCGTAAATCCATCTGCCACGACAACATCTGCCACTCCATCCATAAGGTCACGCGCCTCCACATTGCCGATGAAGTTCAGCTTGTCATCCGCTGCTAGCAATGCATAGGTTTCCTTGCGCAGAGGGTCTCCCTTGCTGGCTTCAGTGCCATTATTGAGCAAACCAACCCGTGGCCGCTTAATACCACGAACATTTTCCGCATAAAAAGAACCTAGGATAGCATATTGATGCAGATGGTGAGGGGTATTTTCAGCATTTGCCCCCAGATCCAACATATCAAAACCTCGACCATCCACAGTCGGTAAAGTGGATAAAAGCCCTGGTCGGTCAATATTTTTGATCCGTCCGACGATAAAGAAGCCCGCCGCCAAAAGCGCTCCCGTATTACCAGCAGACAGGACTGCATCTGCTTCTCCATCCTTGACTGCCTTGGCTGCCAAAACCATGCTAGCCTGCTTCTTCTTGCGAATAGCCTTGGTAGGCTCATCATCCGAGTCGATCTTTTCATCCGTATGAACGATGCTGACGCGCTCTGTTGCTGTCAACAAAGGTTTTATCCTAGCCTCATCCCCATAGAGCACAAGCTCAATATCCGAGAAGTCTCTCAGAGCCTGATTGGCACCTTCGACTAAAGCCTGAGGGGCATTGTCTCCGCCCATGGCATCAATAGCTATTTTTTTCATGCTGTTCTTCCTCATGTTTGTCTTGTAAAATACTGCCCCAGTCG
The DNA here is from genome assembly GCF_938020365.1 of uncultured Streptococcus sp. Lineage (GTDB taxonomy): Bacteria > Bacillota > Bacilli > Lactobacillales > Streptococcaceae > Streptococcus. The sequence continues at coordinate 3,717 of NZ_CALIIB010000159.1, forward strand.
CCCAGAGAGTCAATAAATTTCTTTGATTTGAGATGAATGCCCACGTATTCATCATAAAGTTGATCTATAAAGTCCCTGATCTGTCGCTTGATTTCAGGCTTGAGCGAAATCGTCTCCAGCTCACTAAACTGAACTGCCTGAAACTGATTGAGCAAAAAAGGAATATTGGGATTAAGATGACTGCGATGAACATCCTTGTGATAATGCTCTGGGCAGAGCACCCCGCCATATTGAAAGGAAAAATCAAAAGGCAGACCTGTCCTGTGGCAAAAAACACAGTCATGGAAATTCAGAGAAACGCCAAAGCGAGATAAAATCTGAATTTCAAAGATATTTGTCAAAACCTCATAATCCAGCCCTTGATTCATCAAATCCAGTGTCTTCTGCAGAAAGGCAAAGAGGGCTGGATCTGGCTGATGGTCCTGAATACTAGCATCTGCTAGAGCCGCCACATAGCTGGCATAAGCCATGACAAAGAGATCGCCCTTGATTTGCCCGTAACTTTCCACAGCTTGGTAATCTTCGATATAACTGAGTCCATCGTCATTGATTTTCATCAAAAGTTCTGCCGCCGTCAGAGGCTGGATGACTGGTGCCAGCTTAGACTTTCCAGCATGTTTCACGAAAAACATTCGCTTGCCAGCCTGTTCCGTAAAGATCTTGACCAGCTTATCATCTTCCCGGAAATTCCGATTATAGAGAATCAAACTCTTGCTCGTTAACGGTCTAAGCATGGTCTTCCATGTACTCCTTGAGCCGTTTCAGAGCTTCCTTGATGGTTTCCATACTAGCCGCATAAGACAGGCGGATATAGCCTTCTCCATACTGGCCGAAAGCCGCTCCTGGGATAAAGGCCACAGCCTTCTTCTCAGCAAAATCCTGCAAAAAGGCAAAAGAATCTTGATTGTAGCCTGCTGGAATCTTGGCAAAAATATAGAAAGCACCGTCAGGCTTGATAATCTGATAACCCAGCTCCGTCATCTGTTCGATAATGTAATCCCGCCGCTGGATGTATTCCTCCTTCATCGGTTGAGCATCATCCTTACCAGCCGTCAAAGCCTCAATAGCTGCATACTGAGCCATAGTGTTGGCTGCTGTCACCAGATACTGATGGCTCTTGATCAATTGAGCCGTAAAAGCAGCAGGAGCAAAGATAAAACCTAGTCGCCAGCCCGTCATAGCATGAGACTTGGACAAGCCATTGATGACGATGGTCTGCTCAGGCAAATATTCTGCCAGAGAAACATGCCCCTGTTCCGTATAAGTCAATTCAGAATAAACCTCATCGCAAACGACAAAAACTTCATACTTGCTCAATACAGCTGCCAAAGCCTCCATCTGCGCCCGCGAATAAGTCACACCAGTCGGATTGGCCGGATAATTGAGAATAACCGCCTTGAGCTTGTCTCCTTGCTCCAAGATAGCCTGCTCCAGCATTTCAGGAGTCAAAACAAAGTCGTTTTCTGTCGTATCAATCTCGACAATCTCCGCCCCAACCAAATTGACAATCGGCTCATAGCCTGGATAAGCTGGCGCTGGTAGCAAGACCTTGTCGCCCTCCTCCAGAATAGCCGTCAGAGTCGCAGACAGAGCCTCAGTTGCCCCAATAGTGACTAAGACTTCATCTTCTGGACGATAGTTCAGACGGTACTTCTCCCTGACAAAGTCAGCCGCAGCCTGCCGCAGCTCCAAAAGCCCACTCATTCCTGTATAGTGGCTCTGGTTGGCATCAATGGCTGCCTTGGCCGCCTCCTTGATATGATCTGGTGTCGGAAAGTCTGGCTCCCCCAAGGTCAGCCGCAAAACACCTGGAATCGTAGAAATAGACTGGTCAAACTGACGAATCAGAGACACTTCAATTTTATCTAAATTCTTATTAAACTTCTTAGTCAAATCCATAGCCGCCTCCGATAATCTAATAGAACTATTATACTATAAATGCAGCACCTGCGCAAAAATCCATCTGATTTATAGAAAGAAAAACAAAAAAATCAGGAAAATTCCTGATTTTTTAATATAAATGTTACTAAAACTAAATTAGTTACCATTTACTACAGCTGAATAGTTTGTGTTTTCAAATGTTGTAGCTGCTTTAATATCGCTACCTTGTCCTGCAGCACCAAAACGAGTATTATGACCAAACTCACGTTCTGCATCATTCAAAGGCTTACCATCTTTTGTTCCTGCTGCTGGAGCTACTGGATATGTTCCTGCTTGGTAAACTGCATCATAAGCTACTTTATTATTATCACGATCTTCTTGAGCTGCAGCGCCAAAACGTGCATTTGTAGTTCCTGTAACGTTCGCTTGTGAAGGAAGGTCTGCTGCTGCTGGAGCTCCAACTGGCTTTTTAACTGTAATAGCTGGTAGAGCCGCTGAAGCTGCTGGTGTTGATGGAGTAGCAGGCGTTGATGGAGTCGCTGGTGTAGCTGGAGTAGCAGGTGTTGATGGAGCCGCTGGTGTAGCTGAGCTAGTAGTATAACGAGCTTCAAATGCTGCTCCAAAACGACTGTTATGACCAAACTTACGAGTTCCATCATTCAAAGGCTTACCGTCTGCTGTTCCTGCTGCTGGAGCTACTGGGTAAGTCGCTGCACCTGAGAAGCTATATCCATACATCTTATTCTTTGGTGAAACTCCGTAACCAAAGCGGTTATTGTGGTTCCCGTTTTCATTCACTTTTGTCACAGCTGATGTAGCAGGTGCTGTAACTCCAGGAATAGCAGGCGCACCAGTTGCTGCATAAGCTACACTAGCAACTGCAGAAAGACCTAATACACTAAGCAATAAAACTTTTTTCATGTTTTATCTCCTTTATTTAGAATTAATTTTATGGAAAATCCATACTACTCTAGTATATATATACATATAGCGTTTGTCAAGCATTTACTCCAATTCAATCTCATATGAGTCCTTAGGTAACAAAAAAATCAGGAGAAATCCTGATTTTTATTCACGAGTTGCTTTATAAGTAAGCTCATTCCCATGCTTGGCTAGGAAATCCTGCAGTTCAGAGTCTGGGATTTGACGTAGATAGAGGTTAGAACGAATCGTCTCATCCTCTTCACGACAAGTTGACAGCACAACGTACTTATCACTAGCCTTAATCTTAATTTTTGAATCTTTGGTACGAGCAGCTTCATAGATATTCTTCAGCTGAGTTTCAAAATCCTTATCATCATCAAACTTAATCCGATAAAAAGCAGTCTCTTCTGGAACGATCACCAAGCCCATTACCTGATAGTAAAGCTTACGCTCTGGTGTTTCAATGACAACATACTTATGCTTATCTAAGTATTCCTGTTTATCATAATAGTTCACATCATTAAACATGCGGTGATCACCAACTTGACTTCCACGAGCATGCCCAAAGAGCCAAGTCAAACGGTCACTAAAGTCTTTTTTGTTATCAGTGTCCATGAAAACAGTCCCCAGATAAGGCTCATTTCCACCTTCAAAGGTCTTATCCAAGTAAGTTGAGTTATCACCGGTCTGTACAACTGGCTCGTCCAATTCTGTACCAGGAGCATAGACATAGGCCACCGTTTCAGGATTGATCGCTTTCAATCCATTAAAACGATTAGTCAGATATTCCTTTTCTTCCTTACTTGGTGTATAAGTTACCTTACCTACCTGACTAGTGGATGATTTAGCAGCAGAATTTGAAGAGTTTGCCTGTTGGAGGAGAAAAATCCCTGCTAAAATAGCAACAAATAAAGCTCCTAAACCACCAAAAATCTTCCAATTTTTCTGCTGTCGTTTTTGTCTTCTTCTTCTCATAGATAAAAATCCTATAAAATCCTTCTAAAAAATATCACTGAACCAGAGGTCCAGTGATATAAATTGCGTTAGTACAATTGTTTAAAACAAATTATTTAACTGCAGATGTTTTTGGAAGAGCTTTACCAGCTGCTTTTTGACCAGCTTTAGCACCGTTAGCTGCTTTAGCTTCTGAAGCTTTAGCTTCTGCTGCAGATGCAGGTTTTTGACCGTTTTGACCAGCTTTTCCATTTTCACCAGCTTGACCGTTTTGGCCTGCTTGACCAGCTTGACCTTGAGCTGCTTTATCATCAGCGATACGTTGTTCATTTGTACGGTTAGCTTCTACGCCAGTTTCATTGTAGTAGTTACCTTGAGATTTAGCTGCTGCAGTGTATTTATCTTGAAGTTGAGCAACATATTTGTTACGAACAGTGTTACGAGCTTCTGTACGAGCTTCTTCAACTTTTTCTGCATATTTGCCATACTCATGACCTGAACCGTATTGTTCAAGAGCAGCTTTAGCAGCTACAACTGCTGCATCTTTTTCAGCTTCAGCATTGATTTCAGCTTCGTGAGCAGCTACTTGAGTATTTGCTTCATCAGCTGAATCGCGCCATGAGCTATATTTCTTTTGGATCAATTGGTTTGATGACTCAGCATTTTCACCTTGTGCAAATACTGGTGCTGCTACTGCGAACAATGAAAGAGCTACTACACTAGAAAGTACAACTTTTTTCATTTGTTTTCTCCTTTTTTATATAAAAAAACTTTTTATTTGGTAACTATCGTTACTATGTATAGTATATGAAATATTCTTTAAATTGTCAAGTCTTTTGCTAAAAAAAATCTTGATCAAAGCACTTTTAAGCCTTTTTTGCTACTTCAAAAAGAGGGGAAAGTGGACGTTTTTCATGGATTCGAACGATGGCCTCTGCCAAGAGATGAGCGATAGAAATCTGCTCAATCTTATCGATTAATCTGTCCTCTGAAAGGTAGATAGTATCTAAAACCACTAGTTTTTTGATAGCGGATTTCTGGATATTTTCCATAGCTGGCCCTGACAAGACTGGGTGAGTACAGCTCGCATAGACTTCCACAGCACCTGACTCTGCCAAAGCGTCTGCCGCATGACAAATAGTTCCCGCTGTATCAATCATATCATCTATCAGAATACAGGTCTTACCTTCCACCTTACCAATGATATTCATGACTTCACTGGTATTCATCTTGTCAACGCTACGACGTTTGTCGATAATCGCAATCGAAGTCTTGAGAAATTCAGCCAACTTACGAGCGCGGCTGACACCACCGTGGTCTGGGCTGACAACCACATAGTCGCTACCAACCATGCCCCGACGCTCAAAATAATCAGCAATCAAAGGCGCTCCCATCAAGTGGTCGACAGGAATGTCAAAGAAACCTTGAATCTGAGCAGCATGTAAATCAATGGTCAATAGACGATCTACCCCAGCAATCTCCATTAGATTAGCCACTAATTTAGATGTAATTGGCTCACGAGCACGAGCTTTTCGATCCTGTCTAGCATAGCCATAGTAAGGCATCACTACGTTGATAGACTCCGCACTAGCCCGCTTCAAGGCATCCACCATGATCAAAATTTCCATTAGATTGTCATTGACAGGTGAGCTAGTCGACTGCAAGATAAAAACGTGCTTTCCACGGATCGATTCTTCAATGTTTACTTGAATTTCCCCGTCAGAAAATTGACGAACCGTTGATTTCCCAAGCGGTATCCCAATCTCCTTTGCAACACGCTGCGCTAATTCTTGATTAGAAGAAAGAGCAAAGAGCTTTAAATCAGAAAAAGACATGATTCCCTCCAGATTCTAAATCGTCTTTTATTGTAACCAATTGCATTTGTCCTATCTACCATTGTAACGCTTTTCCAGCAATTTTTCAATAAAAAATAAAAGGGAGAACGAAAAGTCGTTCTCCTTCATATTTCATTAGTTTGGATAGATGTATGTTACGTATCCTTGTGCATTTGTTGGGTCAAACCATCCGCGGTGATTACCGAGTGATTGGTTACCAGCATAGTTTGCTTCTGATACTTGAATGTTGTTAGCAGATTGCACTGCTGTTACAACTGCAACGTGTCCGTAGCCACCATCGTTCCAACATGCGATTGCTCCAACTTGTGGTTGTGATCCTGTACGGAAGCCTGCTGCTGCTGCACTAGCTGCCCATTGGCCACCATTACCCCAGTAATCGCCAGCCCATGGTGCCAAAGTCTTAGCACCCCAAGTACATTGACCTACAGGATAAGTTGATGCTGAAAGGCTATATGATGGAGTTGCGACAACTGCTGATGGTTGAGCCGCTCCTGATGTAGCAACTGCTGCTTCTGCTGCAGGAGTTCCACCTGTATTATTTACAGCTTGAACTTGTGCTGCGAAGCTTGTATTTCCTGAAGCAAGGATCGCTTGTTGTTGCGCTTGTTGCTGGTTCTTATATGCTGCTTCTGCCGCTGCTGCCTCAGCTGCCGCTTTTTCAGCTGCTGCTTTTTGCTCTAAGAGACTATTTTTCTCATTTTCAGCAGTTGTTTTTTCAGCTGCAAGGTTCAGTTGAGCAACCTTGAGTTCAGCCTGCTTAGTTGTCAACGTTTGAGCATCGTCTGCAAGTTTTTGTTGGTTTGCAATGACTGTATTGATAGCTTCATTGTTAGCAACCTGTTTTTCAGCAATTTTTTCTTTATCTTCTTTTTGTTGTTCCAGCATTTTGTTGTTAGCCGAAACGATTTCGCTCATCGCTGCTACACGAGAGATAGCTTCAGTGATTGAAGCAGAGTTAATGATTGTGTTGATATAGCTTGTTGCTGTACCATTTGTTTGAGCACTACGCGCTTGGTTTGCAAGAGACTCATTACGAGCAACAATATTCTTTGATAACTCTTCAATTTCAGCAGTAAGTTTCGCAGATTCAGCATTCAATTTTTCATTTTCTGCTTGAAGCACTTCTTGTTGCTTTTGAATAGCCGAAACTTGTTTTTGAATTTCATCAACTTGTGCTTGTGCCGCTTTTTGTTGATTGGTTAAACTGTCAATTTTACTATTTTGAGCTGCAATTTTATCATCTGTACTATCAGCTTTAACATTTACTAGCGCAGCACCTTGAGAAAGGATCACCGCACTCAATAAAACTGATGTAAGTAGCTTTTTCTTCATAAAAATATTAACACTCCTTCTTACTAAGACATTATATAGTATATCAAAAAAATTCTGGCTATATATTACGCATTCGTTACATTTCTATTTCTAATTCATCATAAATAGACTTTTTCAAACAAAGGCTGTAACAATAGAAAAAGAAAGGCATTAAATACTAAAGTTGGCACCAAAGCATAGATAATGAAATCAGGGAATGTAAAGCTTGCTAGGTGCAAGAATGATGCAGAAACAAAGTTAATCATTTCAAAAAAGAAAACAATCGTAATAATGGCCAAAACTCGGGTCCAACGATTTAGTAAAAATACAGAAAGAAAATGATAGATGGCAACTGTCAGTAGAGGCAAGATAAAGGTGAAAAGCCCAATCACATGTAGATAATAAACATCGTAAAAAAGACCTAAAGTAAAGAAGAGGAAAAAAATATATTCCTTTGAAAAGTTTAAAAATAAGAAAACCGTAAAAAACAATAAAATATGACTTGCCGGATGCCACTTCTCTGCAAAAAGATCTACAAGACTTCTTGATAATTGACCATCAATGAAGAAGATCAGAAATAAAAACAAAGTTGTAAAAAAAGTTCCTCTTAGAATTTTCATACTAATTTCTCACCAACAGAACCGCTTGAATATCAGACAAATCCGCAGCAGGCTTCACCAAAACTTCTTTGTTTAATTGGTCCTTACCAGCTGATATTGATAAAACTTGACCAACCAAGACATTCTCAGCATTATAAGAGCCTAGACCACTTGTCGTTACAGTTGCCCCTTCTTCAATGCCATCCACCGTATTTAGCTGGCTGACGATAAAAGCTGACTTCTCAGTGTCAAAACCAACAATGATGCCATAGGCAAAACCAGTTTTTGTCTGAATCTTAATTGCAATAGAACTATCATTCTTTTCATTTGTAAGTAGACTAACGACACTGGAAGAGTCGGAAACACTGCTAACTGCTCCAATCAAACCACCGTTAGAAATAGCCAGCATAGAGGTTGTCACATCGCTAGACTGCCCCTTATCAAGAGTTAATTCATTCTTCCAAGTAGATGGAGAGCGAGAAATCACTTCTGCAGCAATCTTGACAGCACTTTGATCATTATTTCGTAACTCTAAGAGAGAACGCAACTGTTCATTCTCCAATTTTAAGGAATCAGAAATATTTGCCTTCTCTTCAAGATTGTAAATTGTTCCTTTTAGTGTCTCATTTTCTTGATAGGTCTCTATTAACTGAGTAACCTTTTTCTTTTCCTTAGCAAAATAGTTAAAAGGAATAGCAACTACTCGATCAACACTGGACAAAAAATCACCAGTCGCAGAAACAATCCATGGTGAAAGTGGGGAAAGCATCAAGCTTATCATAACAATTCCCAATAGCAAAATAGAAATCAAAAATTTAGACATCTTTAATTTATTCATTCCAATCTCCGCAACCAATAAATCCTAAAAAACGCTTATATAAATACAGATTAGAGCAGAACAACTTAACAAAACAAGTTCAAACAAACAACAAGAAATAATTCTTCAACAGAAAATCATTATGAAATAAGAAAAGGAGATAGCAAATGCTAAACTCCCTTATTTACGGAGAATGGGGGATTCGAACCCCCGCGCCAGTTACCCGACCTAACGATTTAGCAAACCGTCCTCTTCAGCCTCTTGAGTAATTCTCCAATATACTTAATGGGCACGAGTGGACTCGAACCACCGACCTCACGCTTATCAGGCGTGCGCTCTAACCACCTGAGCTACGCGCCCAAGTTATAAAAACTTGGTATGAACTTCTGTTCAAAGCGGGTGACGAGAATCGAACTCGCGACAACAGCTTGGAAGGCTGTAGTTTTACCACTAAACTACACCCGCATCTTAGATAATGGTATGGCGCGAGACGGAATCGAACCGCCGACACATGGAGCTTCAATCCATTGCTCT
>NZ_CALIIB010000160.1 GCF_938020365.1 uncultured Streptococcus sp.
AATGGTGCGCTAGGAATTATCATGAATTCCGATGATGTGTGCATCAAGGCTCAAAGCTTGGTAGAAGAACCTGATTTTTCTAATCTTCCTTGGATCCAAGTGCCTGTTAGGAATCCTGATGTAGTGAGATGGCTACTTTTACTTGGACAGCTAGGTGAGCCAGATACAGAAGACAAACAGCTGGTTGACAGGCTTTATTATGGTTTCTTATCAAAGGCGGTACCTAAGGCTAAATTCCTCATTCCGGTGCGAAGAGGGGAGAATTTCCCTGAAGCGAGCGAAGAGGCTAAGGAAGTAATATTAGAAAGAGGGGCTAGTCTAGATTTACCAGTTCGAGAAGGAAAAGAAGGCCGACAAGCTATCTCACTCTTTACAGACTGGAAACGTCTGCAGATGGTTTTTGATGAAGAATGGGACGGAATGATTGAGCCGGCAGGAAATATGATTGCTATGTTTGACTACATTGTCAATGGAACACAGTATCTAAAAGCGGGATGTTACATAAGCCAAGAGTCTTTCAAAGAAATGGAAAAAATAAGCGCCGAGCTAAATGATACTCCAAAGCAGTAGAAGAGGTAAAAATGAAGATCCTAGTTGACAGAATCTCTGTTAGTGCGGGAGATGACACTGTTCCACATAAGACAGAATATAAAGTGTCTGAAGAAATGACAGTTGAAGCTTTCTTTGCTTTTCTTGAAGAGGATAGTTATCTCCCTCTTGTTCAAGGAAATGATGTTGCATGGGAGCTTCGCAATATCAATGGGGAACAGGGAGCCTACTTTACAAAAACAAAAGAGACGCTTCAAGCAGATGCCTTGTTAAAGACAATGATTGAAGGGGCGAATGGTGACAACCAATTTGAGCTGATTTACCATTCTACACCTGAAGCTTATTTTAATAGAAAAGGGAAAACATGAGAATTGCAGATTATAGTGTGACCCGTGCCATTCTGGAGCGTCACGGTTTCACTTTTAAAAAATCCTTCGGTCAGAATTTCCTGACGGATACCAACATCCTCCAGAAGATTGTGGATACAGCCGAGATTGATAAAAATGTCAATGTCATTGAAATTGGTCCTGGTATTGGGGCTTTGACAGAATTTTTGGCGGAAAGTGCCGCCGAGGTAATGGCCTTTGAGATTGATGATCGACTGGTTCCGATTTTGGCGGATACTCTGCGCGATTTTGACAATGTGACCGTGGTCAATCAGGATATTCTCAAGGTTGATCTGGCTCAGTACATAGCAGAGTTTAAGAATCCTGACCTGCCTATCAAAGTGGTGGCAAACTTGCCCTACTACATTACGACGCCGATTCTCATGCATTTGATTGAGAGCGGGATTCCTTTTAGTGAGTTTGTCGTGATGATGCAGAGGGAAGTGGCGGATCGAATTTCAGCTCAGCCGAATACCAAGGCTTACGGCAGTTTGTCGATTGCGGTCCAGTATTACATGACGACCAAGGTTGCCTTTATCGTGCCGCGGACAGTCTTTGTGCCAGCGCCAAATGTGGATTCGGCCATTCTCAAGATGGTACGCAGAGACCAGCCAGCAGTTGAAGTCCAAGACGAGAAATTCTTTTTCAAGGTTTCCAAGGCTAGCTTTGTCCACCGTCGCAAGACGCTCTGGAACAATCTGACCAGTCATTTTGGAAAGTCTGAGGAGACCAAGGCTAAGCTAACAGCTGCTTTAGAGCAAGCTGAATTGTCTCCAAGTGTCAGGGGAGAAGCCTTGACTTTGGCAGATTTTGCCCGTCTGGCAGATGCCTTGAAGGAACAAGGATTATAAGATGATGAAAACCAGCCTTTTTGAAAAGGGCTGGTTTTTCTGAAAGAAATTTCAAGACGATTTCATAATTTTTCAAAAGAAAAACTCTTGTCAACTTGGACAAGAGTTCCTGTTCGATGCGGAGGAAGGGATTTGAACCCTCACACCCGTACGGGCACATGCGCCTGAAGCATGCGTGTCTGCCGTTCCACCACCTCCGCTTGCTTTTTATTATAACATATTTTTCGAAAATGCCAATAGTAAAAGCCAAATATATGTTTTTTTGATATAATAATTGTATTAACTTTAAAGGAGCAGTCTTGCAAGGAATAATTATCAAAGCCTTGGCTGGCTTTTATTATGTAGAGTCAGATGGGCAGGTGTATCAGACGAGAGCGCGTGGAAATTTCCGCAAAAAAGGTCAGACGCCTTATGTTGGTGACCATGTCGAATTTTCAGCGGACAAGGATTCTGAAGGCTACATTTTAAAAATCGCCGAGCGTAAAAATAGTTTGGTGCGGCCACCCATTGTCAACATTGATCAGGCAGTTGTCATCATGAGTGCCAAGGAGCCAGATTTCAATGCCAATCTCTTAGATCGTTTTTTGGTGCTTTTAGAGCATAAGCGGATCCATCCTATTATCTACATCAGCAAGTTAGACCTGCTTGAAGATGAGCAGAGTTTGGATGTCTATGTACAGGCCTATCAGGCCATCGGCTATGAGGTCGTTAAAACCACTGAGGAGTTACTGCCACTTCTGACAGGGAAAGTCACTGTTTTCATGGGCCAGACTGGTGTTGGGAAATCCACCCTGCTCAATAAAATAGCACCAGACTTGCAGTTAGAAACAGGAGAAATTTCTGAAAGTCTGGGGCGGGGGCGTCATACGACACGAGCGGTTAGCTTTTATAACCTGAATGGTGGAAAAATTGCGGACACTCCAGGCTTTTCTTCCTTAGACTATGAAGTAGACAAGGCAGAAGATCTGAACGTCGCCTTTCCAGAAATTGCCGAAATCAGTCGGGACTGCAAGTTCCGAACTTGTACCCATACGCACGAGCCGGCTTGTGCCGTCAAACCAGCCGTAGAAGCCGAGCGAATTGCTGCTTTTCGTTTCGAAAATTACCTGCAATTTCTCAGTGAAATCGAGAACCGTCGTGAAACCTATAAAAAGACGGCTAAAAAACTTCCTAAATAAAGAAAGGAACTATCATGAAAACATTTAAAATTGCTCCTTCTGTTCTGAGTGCAGATTATGCTAATTTTGAGACAGAGTTGAAAAAGCTAGAAGCTAGCGGAGCGGAGTATGTCCATTTGGATGTCATGGATGGTCATTTTGTACCCAATATCAGCTTTGGGGCTGGGGTTGTGGCCAGTATGCGTCCCCACAGCAAGATGGTTTTTGACTGCCATCTCATGGTATCCAATCCTGAGCATCATATTGAGGAATTTGCTCGAGCAGGTGCAGATATTATCAGCATCCATGTAGAAGCGACGCCGCATATTCACGGGGCTCTGCAGAAGATTCGGGCGGCAGGTGTCAAGCCTAGTGTGGTTATCAATCCTGGAACACCGGTTGAAGCGATTAAAAACATCTTGAATTTAGTGGATCAGGTCCTAGTGATGACAGTCAACCCAGGCTTTGGCGGTCAGGCTTTTCTGCCCGAAACCATGGGTAAGATTCGTGAACTGGTCGCTTTGCGAGAAGCTAATCAGCTGAACTTTGATATTGAAGTTGACGGTGGGATTGATGATAAGACAATTCAGATGGCTAGAGAAGCTGGCGCCAATATTTTCGTAGCAGGTAGCTATGTCTTCAAAGGTGATGTCAGCCATCAAGTTCAGACCTTGAGGGATGCGTTAGATGCCTAGAATTGCTCTGTTTGCTGGCGGTGATTTGACGGAGGTCAATCGGGATTTTGATCTTTTTGTCGGAGTTGATCGTGGCGCCTTTTATCTGCTAAAGCAGGGCTTGCCTCTGGACTTAGCGATTGGCGATTTTGATTCTGTTTCCGCTGAAGAATTGCTGCGCATAAAAGCTGGTGCCAAGGAAGTCATTCAGGCTCAGCCTGAAAAGGATGATACGGACTTAGAATTGGCTGTTCTGGCTTGCTTTGAGCGCTATCCAGATGCTTATCTGACGATTTTCGGCGCCTTTGGCGGTCGTTTAGACCATGCTCTGGCCAATGTTTTCTTACCCAGCAATGATAAAATCGCTCCCTATATGGAGCAGCTGATCTTAGTTGATGCCCAGAATTGCCTCCGCTATGTGCCCTCTGGCCGTCATGAAATCAAGCCAGTGGAAGGCATGGACTATCTGGCCTTTCTGCCGACAGAGGATGTGGCTCTGACCATTGAAGGAGCCAAATATCCTTTAAATGAGAGGAATTTTTTCTTTAAAAAAGTCTATGCTTCTAACGAATTTATAGATAGACCTGTATTTTTATCCTTTGACAGGGGTTATACGGTTGTTATTTACAGTAAAGATAGGAGTTGATATGGAGTATATCATCATCATCCTGCTTATCATCAATCTGGTCTTTCTCTATTTCTTCTGGCAGAGACAGGGACAGCAGGAGCAGGCGATCAGAGTCTTGCTAGAAGAGCAGGAGGATCACTTGTCTGACCAGCTGGATTACCGCTTTGAGCAGGAAAGGCAGCAGGAGGCTCTTCGGCAAAAAGAGTTGGAACTTGTTCTGGGAGATCGGTTAGCCGAAGTTCGAACAGATTTGCACCTTCATTTGACGGATTTGCGAACCGAAATGGCGGATAGTTTCAGTAAAAATCGAGACAAGACCGATGAGCGGATGCGTCAGATTCAGGAGTTAAATGACTTACGGCTGGAGCAGATGCGCCAAACTGTTGAGGAAAAATTAGAGAAGACTTTGCAGAGTCGTCTGCAGACCTCCTTTGAGACGGTGTCCAAACAACTAGAGTCTGTTAATCGTGGTTTAGGAGAGATGCAGACAGTGGCTCGGGATGTGGGCAGTCTCAATAAGGTTCTTTCCAATACCAAGACCCGTGGCATTATGGGCGAACTCCAGCTGGGACAAATTATCGAAGACATCATGACGCCTAGCCAATATGAGCGGGAATTTGCCACAGTGGCAGGCTCTAGTGAGCGCGTGGAGTATGCTATCAAATTGCCGGGGCAGACGGAGCAGGACTATGTCTACTTGCCCATCGATTCTAAGTTTCCTTTAGCAGATTACTACCGCTTGGAAGAAGCTTATGAGTCGGGCAACAAGGAAGAAATTGAACTTCACCGTAAGTCGTTGTTGGCTAGTGTCAAGCGCTTTGCAAAGGATATCAACAGTAAATATCTAGCTCCGCCAGCTACGACTAATTTTGGGATTATGTTTTTGCCGACGGAAGGACTCTATTCCGAAGTGGTTCGCAATCCAGAGTTTTTCGACGGTTTGCGGCGAGATGATCAGATTGTCGTAGCTGGACCGTCTACCTTGTCAGCCCTGCTCAACTCTCTCTCAGTTGGCTTTAAAACCCTAAACATCCAGCGTAGCGCAGATGACATCAGCAAGGTTCTGGGCAGTGTCAAGCTGGAATTCAATAAGTTTGGCGGTATTCTAGCCAAGGCTCAGAAGCACCTGAAGAACGCTTCTGGCAGCATTGATGAGCTACTGACTCGACGAACCAATGCCATTGAAAGAACGCTGCGGCATATTGAATTGTCTGACCAAGACCTTCATTTACACTTGCTCGATATTCCAGATGAAAGGGAAGACTATGAAAATTAATCAAATGAAAAAAGATGAGATGTTTGAAGGCTTTTATCTGATTAAGTCAGCCGAAGTCCGACAGACTAGAGCTGGGAAGAATTACCTCGCCTTCACTTTCCAAGATGACACTGGAGTGATTGAAGGGAAATTATGGGATGCTCAGCCCCATAATGTGGCAGAATTTACAGCGGGGAAAGTCGTCCACATGCAAGGCCGTCGCGAGGTCTACAATAACACCCCTCAGGTTAATCAGCTGACTCTACGCCTGCCAAAGGCTGGCGAGCCCAACAATCCTGCTGATTTCAAAGAAAAACCACCCGTTGACCAAAAAGAACTGCGGGAATATTTGGCACAAATGATTTTCAAGATTGAAAATCAAGTCTGGCAAAGGGTTGTACGCTCCCTTTACAGTAAATATGATAAGGAATTCTATTCCTACCCAGCAGCGAAAACCAATCACCATGCTTTTGAGTCAGGACTCGCTTTTCACACAGCTACCATGGTCAAGCTAGCGGATGCAATTGGTGACATCTATCCTCAGCTCAATAAAAGCCTTCTTTTTGCAGGGATTATGTTGCACGACTTGGCCAAAGTCATTGAGCTGAGTGGCCCAGAAAATACGGAATATACCGTGCGAGGCAATCTGATTGGTCATATTGCGCTGATTGACGAAGAATTGACCAAGACCTTGGCGGAGTTGAAAATCGATGATACCAAAGAAGATGTCATCGTTTTGCGCCATGTCCTCCTCAGTCATCACGGTCTCCTTGAATACGGCAGTCCCGTTCGTCCAAAGATTATGGAGGCCGAAATCCTACACATGATTGACAATCTGGATGCGGAAATGATGATGATGACTACGGCTCTGTCTCTCGTTGCTCCGGGAGAAATGACCAATAAAATATTCGCATTGGAAAATCGTTCCTTCTATAAACCAAAAATTGATAAGTGAAATACGAAAAATGGGCATTATATTTAGTATAATGTTCGTTTTTTTGATATAGTATGATATAATGAAAAAAATAAAATAAATATTCATAGAAATCACTCCAAACTTTGAAATAGGAAGAATTGAATTACTGCTCTATGCAAGAAGAGCTAGGTTCTCAGATTAGTTTGTGGCTGATTTTGATGAAGTCGAATTGGTGAAAAAATGAAATTAAGAAGAAGTGAGCGCATGGTGGTTATTTCCAATTACTTGATTAACCATCCTTACCAATTAACAAGTTTAAACACATTTGCAGAGAAATATGAGTCTGCCAAGTCTTCCATTTCAGAAGACATCGTGATTATCAAACGTGCCTTTGAAGAAATCGAAATTGGTACGATTGAGACAATTACTGGTGCTGGAGGAGGTGTCGTCTTCACTCCTTCCATTTCAGAAAAGGAGGCCAAGGCTATCGTTCAAGACCTCCGCGATCAGCTGTCTGAGAGTAATCGAATCCTCCCTGGAGGCTATATCTACTTATCTGATTTACTTAGTACGCCATCTATCCTCAATAATATCGGTCGCATCATTGCCAAAGCTTTTAAAGATCAAAAGATTGATGCCGTTATGACAGTGGCGACCAAGGGGGTTCCCTTGGCCAATGCTGTCGCTAATGTCTTGAATGTTCCCTTTGTCATTGTCCGTCGCGATTTGAAAATCACTGAGGGCTCTACGGTCAGTGTCAACTATGTCTCTGGCTCTAGCGGAGATCGGATTGAGAAAATGTTCCTCTCAAAACGTAGCCTAAAGGCTGGAAGTCGAGTGCTGATTGTCGATGACTTTCTAAAGGGAGGCGGAACAGTTAATGGGATGATTAGCCTTCTGTCCGAGTTTGATTCGGAGTTGGCAGGAGTGGCGGTCTTTGCAGACAATGCGCAAGCCAATCGCGATCATCTGGAATACAAATCGCTGTTAAAGGTGACCAATATCGACGTTAAATCAAATACGATTGATGTTGAGATTGGGAATATATTTGATTAACTTTAGGAAAGAATTATGAGAAATATTTTTGATAAATTAGAGGGAATTTCTGTTTTTGTTCGTTCTGGAATTATATTGATCTTAGCGGCTATCTTGATTTCTGGTCTTTTATTTTTAAAACCAGCCCAGAAGAATACTGGCTCTACTAAAAACGTTAGTTACAGTAGACGTTCAAGCTCTAGCGACGCTAGCTCTACGAATCAAGCATCATCAGAAGATAATACGATTCAGGATGCTGAAGCTGCTGTTAAAAAATTAGAAGAAGAGCGTACCAATGAAGGTTTGGCTCAAGCACAAGCAGCGGTTGATAAGGTAAAAGATGAGGAAGCCAAAGCTAAGTTCCAAGGCCGAATTCAAGCCGTAAAAGATGCAATGAAAACACCTGAGGGATCCTCTGAACCTGATTCAGACCAGCAGCCTGTTCCAACGCCCTCACCAGCCTATGTAGCTCCCGCAGTTTCAAGTGAGACACCGTCTCAACCACAGGAAAATCACAATCCAGCTCCTGCTACAAATTCGGAGCATACTCCCAGCTCGTCTTCAACTCCCTCAGGAGCTTAAGCGACACAGTGATTACTAGTAGAGGAATCATAATAAAAATAATAAGAACTCTCAATCATGCAATATGAAGCATGTTCTGAGAGTTTTTTGGTTTGTTAGTAGTAAAATATTTTTATTTTAAACGCTTATTAAAGATTATCAGAATAAGTAAAAAATTAAGAAAACCTATTGACGAGGATATGCTTCTGTGTTACAATGATAAACGGTACTTTTTACTTTTGGTCTCTCAAAAGTGTACAGAGACGTGCTGACAAATGTTGCAAAAGTACACACAGATGGTAGCTGTCACCAAGTGTATCATCACCAAAATTAAAAAAATACAGGAGAATGTAGATGCCTACAATTAACCAATTGGTTCGCAAACCGCGTAAATCAAAAGTAGAAAAATCTAAATCACCAGCTTTGAACGTTGGTTACAACAGCCACAAAAAAGTTCAAACAAACGTATCTTCACCACAAAAGCGTGGTGTTGCAACTCGTGTCGGAACTATGACACCTAAGAAGCCTAACTCAGCCCTTCGTAAATTTGCCCGTGTACGTTTGAGCAACTTGATCGAAGTTACAGCTTACATCCCAGGTATCGGACACAACTTGCAAGAGCACAGCGTGGTGCTTCTTCGTGGTGGACGTGTAAAAGACCTTCCAGGGGTACGTTACCATATCGTTCGTGGTGCACTTGATACAGCAGGTGTTACTGACCGTAAGCAAGGCCGTTCTAAATACGGTACTAAGCGTCCAAAAGCATAAAGAAAGGGGATAAAGATAAATGAGTCGTAAAAACCGTGCGCCTAAGCGCGAAGTATTGCCAGATCCGCTTTACAATTCACAATTAGTTACTCGTCTTATCAACCGCGTTATGCTTGATGGTAAGCGTGGTACAGCAGCTTCTATCGTTTACGGAGCTTTTGAGCAAATCAAAGAAGCTACTGGAAATGATGCACTTGAAGTATTTGAAACAGCGATGGAAAACATCATGCCTGTTCTTGAAGTACGTGCACGCCGTGTCGGTGGTTCAAACTATCAAGTACCGGTTGAAGTTCGTCCAGAACGTCGTACTACACTTGGCCTTCGTTGGTTGGTAACAATTTCACGTGGTCGTGGTGAACACACTATGCAAGATCGTCTTGCAAAAGAAATCATGGATGCTGCTAACAACACTGGTGCAGCAGTTAAGAAACGCGAAGATACTCACCGTATGGCTGAAGCTAACCGTGCCTTCGCACACTTCCGTTGGTAAGATCATGATACCAAGAGCGCTAAAGGCACAAGGCAAAAATAGGAAACTGATGCAGTGTTTGAAGAACACAAAGCAGTTTGTCTTTTTTGCGCAGGGCCTCGCTCGGGTTCAAATTAGCTAAAAATATTATTCTTAGCTATAATTCAACTGATCATCTTGTAAGTTGAAACCAACAAAAAACAAGATAAACATTGAGAACGGGTAGGTCCTGCCTATCCGTTTTTTCTAAATAATGTTATAATAGATTGTAAAATAAAAAAATAGGAGAAACTAACCTCATGGCACGCGAATTTTCACTTGAAAAAACTCGTAATATCGGTATCATGG